>JADGQA010000088.1 GCA_017882185.1 Bacteroidota bacterium | reverse complement strand
CGACACCGTTCAATTTTCTCAGATTTTGCTGCTTGGTATCTCTAGCACCAGCCGACAATTCCGCGATTGGGAAAGCAATTCTCATTTTTGAATCAAAGAATGACTAGTTGAAGAACGATGGGCGGCGTCTTGGTTTGACGCGACAGAGAGTATCCTTCTTGGCGGTCAATCATCCGTAATTACCATAGCGATATTCAGACTGGAAGATCACTCAGTAATGGAATGCTTTGAAATCGTGCAAAATAATTTTCATATTGATTTTGCTTTTCTGAAATGAACTGTGGTTTGGTAGCCGCGAGCATCTTTGCTCGCCGGTGCCTTCATCTCGTTGATTCTCTATGTATCGTTTTGAGCGACTACTTTGTCCAATCGATTTCTCGGATGCAGCGCAGTACGCTACCCAGTTTGCAGCATACCTGGCAGGCAAAGAGTCCGGAACGATCACATTGATGTACGTCGATGAACACGAAAAGGATCCCCTTGGCTTTCTCGATCATAGTGATCAAGACGTTGCCGATTATCGTTCCTCCGCTGCCGCGGTTGCTCAGAAGAGATTTTCCGAATTCATTACAACCGCTGCACTGAATTCCGGGCGATTCGAATTCATTGTGAGATTCGGCACGGCGTATCGTGAAATCATCGATGAGGCGGAGGTGAAACGATATTCCGCCGTGGTGATCGCAACTGAGGGATTGGGACATTCATCCCCCCATTTGATCGGAAGAACAGTCGAACGTGTCGTGCGGCTTTGCCGCGCTCCCGTGATCACGGTGAGACCGAACCATAATGGCAGCGATTGGAGCATCAAGACAATTCTGTCTCCGACCGACTTTTCTGAGTACTCAAATTACGCCATACCTTATGCTATTTCCGTTGCCCGGCGTCATCGTGCCAAAATTATTCTTCTCCACGTTGCAGACCTGACCACGCAGAATCCCGAGTTGTTGACGCAGAAATTTCCGGAATTGAGACACTACCACGAACAAGCGGATGAGATCCAGATCGAAAAGCTCGTCGGACGAGACGTCGAGCCGGAAAATACTATTGTCCGCCTCGCTGATGAATATAGCGTCGACCTTATTGTCATGGGGACGCACGGTGCACGTGGCATGCGTCGTGTCCAAGTCGGAAACGTCGTGGAAGAAGTAGTCCGACGTTCGACCGCGCCGGTTCTCACGATCACGCATCCCATCCATAAGACAGTGTTTCCACTTCGCTTCGTTGAAGACTACGATAAACCATTATCTTAGGAACTTTGGATTCGTTGATTCTGGAATCGTCGTGGGATCAGTGTCCCGTTGGTTTTTGTTGAAGGCTTCATTATCTTGAACGACAAACGTTAACTACTACACTTGCAAAATTATGACATCCTCTTCTACTCTTGATCAACTCTGTATCAATACGATTCGAACACTTTCGATGGATGCTGTCCAGAAGGCAAAATCGGGACATCCGGGACTGCCGATGGGCGCGGCCTCTATGGCCTATGTGCTCTGGACAAAACACCTCAAGCACAATCCTTCGAACCCTCACTGGAGCAACAGAGATCGCTTCGTCCTCTCCCCCGGACACGGCTGCATGCTACTGTACAGTCTTCTCTATCTCACGGGCTACGAGTTAACCCTTGAAGACATTAAGAATTTCCGCCAGTGGGAAAGCAAAACACCAGGACATCCGGAATCATATCTGACATCCGGCGTTGAAACCACTACGGGTCCGCTGGGACAGGGGTTTTCAAACGGTGTCGGCATGGCAATCGGTCAGAGATTTTTGGCCGCGCAATACAATAAACCCGGTGCTGAGATTGTCGACTACCACATTTATGCAATCGTAAGCGATGGTGACCTCATGGAAGGTATCACCTCGGAAGCAGCATCGCTCGCCGGGCATCTGAAACTCGGCAACATGATCTATCTCTACGACGACAATCACATAAGCATCGACGGGAGCACGGACCTGGCCTTTACTGAAGACGTCGCCAAGCGATTCGAAGCCTACCATTGGCACGTGCAAACGGTTGCAGACGGCAATGACCTTGAAGCCATCGATCATGCAATCAAAGCAGCTCAAGAAGAGACGGGTAGACCATCCCTCATCAAGATTCGCACGCACATAGGTTTTGGCAGTCCAAACAAGCAGGATACTGCGGAAGCGCACGGCTCGCCACTTGGCGAAGATGAAATCAAGTTGACAAAACAAAGGTTCGGATGGGATCCTGAAAAGAAATTCTATGTGCCGGAGGATGCCCTGAAACATTTTCGCGAGGCTGTCGAAATGGGGAAGAAGAGGGAACAGCTCTGGCACACGCTCTGTGAGAGACACAGGAAAGAAAATCCGGATGTGTTCGCCGAATGGGAACGGTTGACCCGGAATGATTTTGGCGGCGAGTGGAAGAAGGCAATTCCGCAGTTTGGGCCTGAAGCCGGGGCCATGGCAACGCGCGAAGCGTCTGGTAAGGTTCTCCAGGCGATTGTACCTCTCCTCCCGACGATGATAGGCGGATCGGCCGACCTGACTCCTTCCAACAATACGTTTGTGAAAGGGATGACGAATTTTCAGGGCACCAACTACGGCGGCCAGTACATTCATTACGGGATCCGTGAGCACGCGATGGGTGCGATCCTGAACGGATTGGCACTGACGGATGGCATCATTCCGTACAGCGGAACATTTCTTGTTTTTTCCGATTACATGCGTCCCCCCATTCGTCTTGCAGCAATCATGGGCGTACGACCCATCTATGTGTTCACGCATGACAGTATCGGCCTCGGCGAAGACGGTCCAACACACCAGCCCGTCGAGCAATTCGCCGCCCTCCGAGCAATCCACAACCTGACGTTTATTCGTCCGTGTGATGCAAATGAGACTGCGGTTGCTTGGCGACTGGCAATTGAGCACAAGGGAGGACCTGTTGCTCTCGCTCTCACACGCCAAAAAGTACCGATCATCGACCGTGCGAAATACGCCTCGGCAGAAAATCTTACGAAAGGCGCCTATACGCTTGCCGAGAACTCCAAGAACCCTCAAATCATCCTCATCGGAACGGGCTCAGAGGTCCAGTTTGTCATAGGTGCGTACGAGCAATTAGTTCAAGAAAACATTCCGAGTCGTGTCGTGAGTATGCCTTCGTGGGAATTGTTCGAGCAACAGCCGAAGGAATACCGCGATTCAGTCATCTCTCCTTCTGTCAAGAAACGGCTTGCCGTGGAAGCCGGATCGCCGATGGGGTGGCACAAATATGTCGGGGATGCGGGAGCGGTGATTGGCATCGACCGGTTTGGTGCTTCGGCGCCGTGGGAAGTGATCTACAAAGAATTCGGATTCACGGTCGAGAACGTGCTGAAGAAGGCGAAAGAGATGATCGCCTAAAATCCTATCTTCCATCATTCCAAGAATCGAGCCATGGAACAATCCACATCGGAACGCCCTGTGCTAAGCCCGGAATTCAGGCGCCAACGTGTCGTAAACTGGATGTCGCTCGGAATCCTCTACGCATTTTTCTACACGACGCGCTACAATTATACCGCGGCTGCCCCGGCTCTGGCAAATATCTTCGGCTGGAAAAACACGGATCTCGGTGTCTTTGAAACGGTGATGCCGCTGGTCTACGGCCTCTCTGTCGTTTTCAATGGACCGTTGGCAGATCGCATTGGCGGCAAGAAAGCATTTCTGTTCGGAGCGATCGGCGTTGTCGTGATGAACGTTCTTTTCGGATTGGCGAGTCTCGCCGTTGTGAACCCCGCAGTTTGGGAAGGAACGGGACTTGCGCGCCACGTCGTTACGCCGGCAGCACTCAGTTTCGGCTTGTCCGGCGGAATGATTCTGACGCTCATGGCGATCGTTTGGGGGTTGAATGGGTTCTTCCAGTCATTCGGTGCCCTCTCCATCGTCAAGGTGAACGCACAGTGGTTTCACGTCCTCGAGCGGGGCACATTTTCGGGAATCTTCGGGGTTCTGATCCGTCTGGGACTTTTGTTGGCATTCCAGGGTGTCCCTCTGATTCTCCTTTTTTTCCCGTGGCAATTTGCTTTCTGGATACCCGCCGCGTTCGTGCTCGTGATGTTCGTCATCAATTTCTTCTTCATGTATAATACTCCCAAGGATGCGGGACTCGGTGAATTCGAGACAGGCGATGAAGTTGAGGGGGAAGAAGGCAAGGCATTGTCCATCAAATCCATTATTGCGAAGGTGTTTGCCTCCCGCGTGATGTGGATGATCGCTCTCGGTTCGATGATGATTGGATTCGTCCGGCGGAGTGTTGTCGATGCATGGTGGCCGAAATACTTCGTCGACTTCTATGGAGCCAGTAGCTCCACGTTTGCGACGTACCTACCTTACGTTGTTGCTACGTGGGGAATCGCGCTTGCCGGTATTGCAGGAGGGTTTGTGTTCGGTATTGCGTCCGACCGGAGTTTTGGCGGTCGGAGAGCCCCGATGATCACATTCGGTTTCATCGGCATGGCAGTTATTCTTGCATTGTTTGGATTCTCGGATTTCCTTGGCTTGGGACCCATCGCTGCAGCGTGCTGCCTTGTTCTCCTTTCATTCTGCGTCAACGGTGCCCACGGTTTAATCGGAGGTGCGGCCTCGATGGACTTCGGGGGAAAGAAGGCGGCAGCAAGTGCAGCAGGGCTCTTCGATGGTGTTCAGTATCTTGCTGGGGCGTTTGTTGGAATGGGTGTCGGTTACATCACAACGTATTGGGGATGGAGTGCGTGGCACTGGGCGCCGATACCGTTCGCATTGTTCGGTGCGTATGTGATGTCACGATTGTGGAATGTGATGCCTAAAGGTAAATCAGCACGCTGAGAGATCACTCATTCCCGCGTGGTTCTGTCGGGAGTCTGCCCACTCTGTCAGACGCCCGCTTGAGGCACGCGGGCGTGACAGGTCCCTCGTAGTCAACCCAGAATTATTCCCTCAGTTTCCAGATTTTCTGAGTTGCTCTCTCCAATTCTTTCCCAATCAAGACGGGGTCGAGCGTTTTTTCCGGCTCGTTTTCGAACACACCATACGGAACTTTGAAGCCCTTTACTTCAATGTAGGTCGGGCTTTTCGCCGCGAGTTTTTCCCAGTCGTTGGTCTTATAATAGAAATCCATTTTCTCGTCCGGGAGCGAGTGATACAGGATCGAATCCTCCTGCCCCTTCCTCGCCCTCCGGCGGTTCTTCCGGACGGACTCCTCGTACGACACTTTGATATACATCAGCGAGGCCCTCTTGAGGATATCCTCGTGGAGGTAACTCAATGCTTCGTACATCCCGTTATCGCCACCACGGGCAAATTCAATCAGCGTCGTCTTCGAATCGTGATACTTGGGGTTGCGGGCCAGCTTCTTGCGATACTCCAGGTTGATACGTTCGATATACAGATTCCAGATGAAATCGTCCTTGAACCAGTATTTTTCGTCTGTCCAGATACGCGGCTTTCCATGTTTGGTCAGCATATCGTCGACCTCAAACGTTTCCCAGACATAGACGAAATCATCGAGTTCTTCGAAGTCGGCAATGTGGAATTTCTGCAATCGATCTCGTGGGTCCGACTTCTTCAGGTAATCGATGACTTCCGATTTTCCCGCTGCCGGCCGGCCGGTAATGATGAGGATAGGAAAATTGTTGTTCATGGTTGCTCCAAGTTTGGACTACTTGAGTTCTCTGATGCGTTGGGCCGGGGTCGAGGAGATGATTTTCTCTGCTCTGATCCTTTGTTCGACGGCCAAAAATACAGTCTGACTGAGTTGCGTCAGTGTCGGGATCGGGATACCAAGGTAGCGCGGTGCCTCGCCCATCATGTAATCGCTCGCAGCTCCCGTGTACGTGGCATTATCATCGACAGGTTTCCCGTTGACAAGTAGTGTCACAATTTCTATGTTGCCATCAGCACCCCTCTTCCATTCGCAATCAATCCCGGATACGAGAATCCCGGGCCTCTTTTCGATATCGTTGAGAACGATATCGCGGACCTGTTTTCCGGTAACCTTGAATGTTACAAGATTATTGCGAAACGGCAGAACTTCAAACAAATCCTGCTTGCTGATCGGACCGGGGACAAGTCTCTTTCGAATGCCCCCGTTGTTCATGAACCCAATGTCGGCGTTCGCAGCCAGGCGCTGGGCGTCGGCAAGATAATAACCCTCAGCGGTCTCTCCATCCGAGGCATTCCAAGGACTGCTGAGCGTCCCGATCACTTCACGATACTCGTTCGTAATTTCAGTCTTGAATGAATCCACGAGGGCCGTCACAGCGGTTGTTCCCCTGTTTGGATTGTACCACAGCTGATGGAGTATCCCATTCCATTTTACAATGTGGTGATTCTTGTCCGCCGCGAGATCCAGTATCCCAAGGTTTTCAGCGTTGGATCCAGCTTGCACAATGATAACACTATTGATGTACTTCGGTTTGCGGAGTCTCGTGTGAGAATGTCCTCCAACAATGACATCAAGGCCTTTCGTGTCCGTTGCGAGCACCGAGTCGTCATCGACGCCCTCGTGTGTCAGTGCGATGAGGAGGTCCGTCTGGGGTTCGAGCAATGCGATAAGCCTCTTTGCCGTTTCGACCGGTGGTAGGAGCTTGATTCCCTTTGTGCTGCCGACACTCACCAATTCATAGAATTCCCTCGACATCAATCCAAACACGCCGATTTTCAATCCATTCTTATCAATAATTACATACTCTTTGCCCGTCACTGGAAGGCCGGATTCTTCATCGACCAGGTTGGCCGAAAATACCGGGTACTTCGCTATGGCTTTCAGTTTGAGGTAGTTCGCATAGGAAATGTCAAAGTCGTGATTGCCCGGAGTCTGGCCCTCATACCCCATGAGGTTCATCATTTCGATGAGTCCTCCCCCTTCTGCACCTTTGAAGACGCGGTCAGTAATGGGATTGCCGGTCATGATGTCGCCGGCGTCGAGAAGGAGTGTGGAGGTCCGAACATGTCTCAGACTGTCGATGGCAAAGGCAAGCTCGTTGAACCCGCCGACGAGCGGTTTCGGATTGGTTCGTATCCAGAATGCCTCGTGGGGAAGAAAACCTGCGTGAATGTCGTTCGTGTGGAGAATTGTAATCTCCCTGGGCTGCGAGGCAACAGGCAGCACGCACAAGCAAATAACCAGTACAAGGAGAGCGAACAGTTTTGAGAGCGTTCGATGTATTGACGGCATGGATGATCCTGGGGATTGAGTGAACGGAAGACGCATGATTTTACAGTAAGATAACCAGAAAAAATTGTATTTTGGAATAAATCTTTAACGGTCTGCATCGAGTCTTGCATCCACAGAATCGGAACAGCACTCACAAATGAAAAAACGATTACCAATTGTCGCAATTCTCATCATCTCCATCGTTCCAACGCTCATAGCAGCAACCAGGCCGAGACTCGTCATTTTTATTTCAGTCGACCAGATGCGAGCGGACTATCTCGAGCGATTCAGGAACAACTTTTCAGGTGGATTGAAGCGTCTCACAGAAGAGGGAGCCGTGTTTCGAAATGCCGACCTCAATTACGGTCCGAGTGAGACAGGACCGGGGCACGCGGCTCTCTCAACCGGCTGCTACCCATCCAAATCGGGCATTCTTTCGAATGACTGGTTTGATCCGACAACGCGAAAGGATGTCTACTGCGTCGAGGATACCTCGGCAGAAAAAGTTGGATCCGAGGGCGGAGGTGTCTCTCCGAGAAATTTACAGGTAACAGCGCTCGGCGATTGGCTCAAACAGGCTTCGCCGCAATCAAGAGTCATTGCAGTGTCGGTCAAAGACAGGGCCGCCATCCTGATGGGCGGCCAACATGCGGACTATGCTTTCTGGTATGACTCAAAATCGGGTCATATGGTCACCTCGGAATACTACACACACTCTGAGCCGGATTGGGCGCGGTCGTTCAATGAAAGCAACTGGGTCGAACATCACGTTCCGGACGCCTGGACGACGCTTCATCCCTCCCAGTATTACAATAGTTTCGGACCCGACACACTTCAAGGAGAAATGATGTGGAGCGGTTCCACTGCCTTTCCTCACCCCTTCTCCCCCAAGAAAAGGAACGAACAAATCCTAAGGAGTCCATACGGTGACATGCTTGTTCTGGATTTCGCGCGATCTGCGCTTCAAGCCGAAAAACTGGGCCAACGGACTTCTGTGGATTTGCTCTGTATTAGTCTCTCGTGCACCGACTACATTGGACACGCGTTTGGCCCGAACAGCCGCGAGATGGCGGATCAGATGATGCGACTCGACGCATCGCTTGGATCATTTCTGTCCGATGCAGAACGAATCGTCGGACGCGGGAATATTGTCGTGGCCTTGAGCGCTGATCATGCCGTGATGCCATTGCCGGAGTATACCATGAACGTGAAGCACGGATTTGCCCGTCGCATTTTGCCTCAGACAGCAATCAATCCTGGGATTGAGGCCCTCGATCGGACCCTGGAACAGGAACTGGGAACCGGAGAACACGTCATTCAGTCGGACGCGTTTCTGAACTATGCAGTTGCAGTGAAGGCCGGTGTTGATTCTGTCGAGCTCGAACGCCGCGTGCGAGAAGGGCTTCTGAAATTGGACGGAATTGCTGATGTCTATTTTCGGCGCGAGCTCCGCGATAATTCAACTCCTGATCGTCCTTTCCTGGAAATGCTCCGACGAGGGTACTTCCCCGCGCGCGGCAAAGACTTCCTCGTCCGCTTCTGCGAAAATTGCCTCGTCAGTAAATCGACAACTGGAACCTCCCATGGATCGCCGTACGATTACGACACACGCGTCTCGCTCGTGTTCTGGGGAACGGGTATAAAATCGGAGTCTGTCGATCGGGATGTTCATACCGTCGATATTGCTCCAACGCTGGCAAAGATCTTGGGCCTGCAGTGCCCCAACTACGTGGATGGACATCCGCTCGACGAAGTGGCCCGATGAGGTTCTGAGAGGCGCTATTGTTCCTGCTTGTCAAGATCGAAACAAAAAGCTATCTTGGCGGCTGAAGGAACAGAACTACCTCAAAGCCTAGGTATGGCGTGGGCAAAGGCATTGATTGTGATTCTGATTTCTCATATCGTTGCAACTATGTGGAGGGAGGATTCCTATGGCGTCCATCAGTCTTAGCGTCAACGGAAAGAAGGAAACCATCGATGTACAACCCGACACCCCGCTTCTCTGGGTGCTCAGGGACACACTTGGCCTCACAGGCACAAAATATGGCTGCGGCATCGGTGCTTGCGGCGCCTGCAATGTCCATATGGATGGAGAGGTGACTCGTTCGTGTGCGACCCCCGTTCTCTCGTGTGACGGCAAATCCATCGTCACGATCGAAGGGCTTGAACAGAACGGACATCTCCATCCGGTTCAGGAAGCATGGATCAAAGAAGATGTCCCTCAGTGCGGGTATTGTCAGCCCGGAATGATCATGTCGGCAACTGCGCTTCTTAAGAAAAGGAGACATCCGACTGATGCCGACATCAATGACGCCTTATCTGGCAACCTTTGCAGATGCGGCACCTACAATCGTGTGCGGAAAGCAATACATCTCGCCGCGAAGAATGGAGGAGCACAATGATCTCCTCCGTCAATCGTCGCAATTTCTTGAAGGTCGCTGGAGGTGCAGGAGCAGGCCTCGTCCTCAGCTTCTACCTCCCATCGAAAAACCATGAGTTTCTTGGTGAGTCTCCCAATGAGTCGTTCGCTCCAAATGTCTGGCTCAGGATCGACCCCAGCGGAACTGTGACAATCACTGTTGCAAAATCTGAAATGGGTCAAGGACCTCACACCTATTTTCCCATGATCGTCGCTGAGGAACTGGAAGCTGACTGGAAATCGATCAAAGTTGAACAAGCTGATGCGCATCCCGACAAATATGGAAGTCAAGGTACCGGTGGAAGCACCGGCGTCAGGACGTCATGGGAAAATCTTCGGAAGGCCGGAGCAACGGCAAGAGAAATGCTCATCGCCGCGGCCGCTACCAGGTGGAATGTCGATCGATTGTCGTGTTACGCTGAAAATGGAAGTGTAATTCACAAGCCGACCAAAAGATCATTCACATACGGTCAATTGGCTGATGATGCAGGCAAAGTGCCGGTTCCTCAAAACCCGCCTGTCAAAGATCCCAAGGACTTCAAGATCGTCGGTACGTGGGTACCACAGCTCCCCACAGCGGATCGATCTACGGGTAAGGCAAAGTTCGGAATCGACACAAAAGTCCCCGGGATGTTGTACGCTTCGCTCGTCCGGTGTCCGGTCTTTGGTGGCAACGTCGCAAGCTTTGACGCAACGAAAGCAAAGGCCGTTCCGGGCGTGCGAACCATTGTGCAGATCGACAATGGCGTCGCCGTTCTTGCAGACTCGACCTGGGCGGCGATGCAGGGACGTGATGCCCTTGACATCAAGTGGGACAATGGCCCGAATGCGTCGCTGGACAGCGACAAGATCCGGAAAATGTTCGAAGAGTATTCTTCGAAAGAAGGCGTTGTGGGAGAGAGCGAGGGGGAGATAGCAAAAGCATTAACAGCAGGGGCGAAGAGCGTCGAAGCAGTGTACGAACTTCCCTACATCTCGCATTCCCCCATGGAACCGATGAATTGTGTCGCGGATGTGAAATCGGGGAGCTGCGAGATTTGGGTTCCTTCACAGACTCCTCAATCGGCGCAGGATGTTGCTGCTCAAATCACCGGCCTTCCAAAAGAAAAAGTCACCGTGCACGTTACCATGCTCGGAGGTGGCTTTGGCAGAAGACTTGACAACGACTACGTGGAAGAGGCGGTGAAAATCTCAAAAGCAGCGAGCGTACCCGTGCAACTTCTCTGGACCCGTGAAGATGACATGATGCACGACTTCTACCGCCCCGCGAGCCGTCACCATTTGAGCGGAGCCGTTGATGGAAGCGGAAAGCTTGTGGCGTGGAACCACAAAATGATTGGACCCTCCATCGGAGAACAGCGTTCGCCGGGTCGGTTCAAGGATGGTATGGACAGGAGTGCGCTTAATGGGGCTACAGAGATGCCGTACTCCATCCCAAACTATGCGGTGAGCTACGTCATGGCGAACACCGCCGTCCCGATCGGTGCGTGGCGATCTGTATACCGCTCCCAAAACATATTTGTGGTAGAGTCATTTATCGATGAACTTGCTCATGCGGCCAGGAAGGATCCATTGGAATTCCGGCTGCAGATGCTCGACAAGTCTCCACGACTGAAGAAAGTGGTTGAGACAGTCGCAGAAAAAGCCGGATGGAAGAAACCCCTGCCGAAAGGTCTTGGACGCGGAATCGCGTGCGCCTCCTGTTTTGGTTCACACGTGGCGGAAGTGGCAGAAGTTTCCGTCGAAAAGGGCAAGGTCAGGGTGCATCGGATGGTCGTCGCTGTCGATTGCGGTATCGCTGTCGCTCCGAATACTCTCGAGGCTCAGATAGAAGGTGCCATTGTTCTCGCATTGACCGCGGCCCTTAAAGGCGAGATCACGATCGAAAACGGTCGTGCCAAGCAAAGCAACTTCGATGCATATCCGCTGATGACAATCGATGAAATGCCAAAAGTGGAAGTTCACATCGTCAATAGTTATGAAGCGCTGGGTGGCATAGGAGAACCGGGGGTTCCACCAGCAGCCCCCGCAGTCTGCAATGCCATTTTCTCAGCAACAGGCAAGAGGATACGAAGACTGCCGATTGTAAAGCTCGTGTAGATTCGCTATTGCACCCCGATTGCGCTAAGGGTGGCTCCTTCACGATCGACGTATCAATGCCGGCCAGATGGGTTGTCGTTCATCCCGAAGGATTTACCCGCTTCGTGGTATTTCGTGGAAGGAGGCAGAGTCCGCCATCTGCATTGTTGATCGATCACTTACACCAAATACACTCTTGAGTGTTCCGCTTCGGTCAAACCGAAGCAAGGTGCTTGTTTTGCAGGGGACAGCGCAAACGTTGGATGATTTCGATGAAAGAACGCCCTCATACTTAATGAAAGGAGAAGTTTTCATGGCCGATTCATTGCTTAGCTTCAAGAAGCCGGAGTGGAAGTGGGTGTGGATTACGCTGGGCCTGTATGTGGTACTCTACTTCTTGCCGATTTATCTCATTGGCTCGGTGTTGAGGCCTCATATTTCTCCGCGACTAAATAACTCACTCCTGGCAATTTGGTTCCTTGGAGGCATCTTTCTTGTTTCAGCGTATGCCAGTTTCAAATCCAAGGGCGTAACAGTTTGGGAACCGGTTATTTCGTCTGTTGGTGCAGTCATCTTGATGTTCCTGGCACGTTCTGCCGAGCGCGCTGTATCCGGACACGGCTTCGCTTTTCAGTTCTACAATCTTACGCTTGTGCTGGGAGTGTTCTTTGCGTTTTCGCTTGTCGGAGCAGTCTGTGGAGAGCTCCTGCAACAAAATGCCGAACAACGAGAGATCTCGGTTGAAGGCAGTCTGCCAACGGGGAAATTTCAGTGGCTGTGGGTCGTCGTAACCTTGATGATGTATATCGTTCTGTATCTCATCCCTCTGTACCTCTTCGGAGGAGCATTCTCGAGCGGATTTCCAGGGCATGTTCAGAGAATGTTCAGCGGCACGTGGGTTTTCGCCGGCATCATCGTTACGGCAGGCCTCGCAGGTTTTATGTCCAAGGGAGTCACAATCTGGGAACCGGTGGTTGGAAGTGTGGGATTCGTCATCCTGGTGATCCTCATGAATGAACTGGCACGTGTCCTCCGGGGAGGCATGTTCCATTTACAGGTGAGGGACGATGTCACAACTCTCGTGTTCTTTTTCCTGCTGGCCCTGCTCGGATCGTGGCTGGGAGAACTCGGGCAGAAGGCATTTCTCGGGGGAAAGGGACGATCTACGGTGTAACAAAAGATCCGCTAAAACAAGCTGATCAAACTCCACTACTGCAAGGAGTGAACATATGGCCTATACATACGAAGAACTCAGCAAAATGACTGTTGTCGAGCTTCGGAAGATCGCGGATGGTATTGAGCACGAGGCGACAAAGGGGCACACTGTCATGCACAAGGAACAGCTACTTCCTGCTCTCTGCAAGGCGCTCGGTATCGATACGCATGTCCATCAGCACATCGTTGGCATCAACAAGAGCGCAGTCAAAGCCGAGATCCGCAAGCTCAAGGTCGAACGGGCTTCCACAACTGAGAAACATGAC
>JADGQA010000295.1 GCA_017882185.1 Bacteroidota bacterium | reverse complement strand
TGAAAAAGGGGGGCAAGGTGGTCGTTGAAGTCGATCCCAACTACTATCGTCCCACGGAAGTCGAGCTCCTCATCGGCGATGCAACAAAAGCCAAGAAAATACTCGGCTGGGTTGCGAAAACGAAATTTAAGGAGCTCGCTCAGCTGATGGTGAAGGCGGATTTTGAGAAGGTGAAGAAAAGAGGGTATTGAGGAAAACAAGGAAGAGGCAAAGGTAAAGATAAAGAGTAAATCTGGGGAAATGGATGTACAAGTCATTCAAAGAGATGCCGATTTGGCAAGAAGCGATGGACATCGCGGAGGAAGTCTTCAAATTGAGCGAACAATACCCAAAGAAGGAAGATTATGGACTGACGTCTCAACTTCGAAGGTCAGCACTAAGCATCTCAGCGAACATCGCCGAAGCATATGGCCGAGATCATACACTCGACAAGATCAAGTTCTACTTCTATGCGCGCGGATCTGTTACGGAGACACAAAGCCATCTTGAGTACTCGAAACGCGTTGGATATACGAAGGCCAAGCTCGTGGAGGAGCTGGACGAACGCTTGGACAACATTTATAATGACATAAATAAGATTGTCGTTACACTGAAATCAGATTAGGATCGACCAAACTAATTTTGATCTACTCTCTACCTTCACCTATTCCTATACCTATACCATAGCCCTAGCTCTGCTAATGACTCTCACCCTCACCCCCACCCCTCTTCCCGGCTTGGCCATTCTCCGGCAAACGATTGCCGAGGACGACAGGGGATTTTTCATGGAAGTCTTCAAGAAGCAAGCGTTTGCGGAACTTGGACTTCCCGCGGAATTTGTCCAGGACAATCACTCCCGTTCTTCAAAGGGGGTTCTGCGAGGCCTTCACTTCCAATGGAATCCTCCGCAGGGGAAACTGATCCGCGTGACGGTCGGCGAAGCATTTGTCGTTGCAGTGGATATCCGCAAGGGTTCGCCGACGGTCGGCAAGTGGTACGGCCAACAAGCATCCGCAGTCAAGAAAGAGCAAATTTGGGCGCCTTCGGGATTCGCGACGGGTTTCTGCGTTCTTTCGGATGTTGCGGAGGTTCAGTACAAGTGCACAGGTGAATACAATCCCAAATGCGAATCCGGAATCCGTTGGAACGATCCGGGAGTTGGCATCCAATGGCCGATCGAGCATCCGCTCCTTTCCCCCAAAGATGCCGCGGCTCAAACGCTTTCCCAATGGCTTCAGAAGCCGGAGTCGGAACACTTTCGATTCGTGTAGTCGCTGCCCACCACATCGGACCAACTTGCATACCCGAAAACTGTCGTGACGACCAAAAAAATCTTGACCTACTGGCTGCCCGTGATTCTTTGGATGGCCGTTACCTTCCTGATGTCCACAGGAATGTTCTCCTCGGAACACACATCATTGATCATTGGGCCTCTCATCCATTTCTTGTTCCCGTCGGCGACGCCGCACCAATTCGTTTTGATCCATGGCATCGTTCGAAAGCTGGCACACGTGACAGAGTATTTTGTCCTTGGGATGCTGCTTTTTCGCGCGTTCCGAAGCGGCTCCACGAAGCCGGATACCTGGCGTTGGGCTGTTTTCTCTCTGGTGGTCATAATATTCTACGCCGCGAGCGATGAATTTCATCAGACGTTTGTCGCAGACAGGACGCCATCCATCGTCGATGTGGGAATCGATATCATCGGAGGATTCCTGGCTCAATGCGTAAGCCTGCTATGGTATCATCAACACCGCAAGCATGATCCCACGCCCAAATAGCCCTTAGCTGAAAAGGGCCTATTGATGTCATCGCGAGGATTCCCGATTCAATTCATCGGGACGACGTGGCGATCTTGTTATATGAAATGTAAATCGAGATTGTTCCGCCTTCCAGAATCCCGCTCGTTGGCGGAATCCAGAAAGCGGGACTTCTCCCGACTAATGTCGGGATCGCAATGACAATTGGATAGGGTTTTTCATCATCCTGCTGCAGCCCTTTCTCCTTCTTGGCTCTCGCAGTTGACCACTTGTTGACAACGTATGATCTTGTCTCTACCTTAAAGTTGTCCACACTCCGACAAGACCGGTCACCCGGTGAATATCAAATCTCTCATATTGAAAAAAGCGAAACAGCGGGGCCAGGTGGGAGTCGCCGACATTGTACGCGCAACCGGCTTCTCACGCGCTTGCGTCCGTCGTTTCTTCCATCAATTCGAGCACGTGATCCCGTAAACCTGCCCGCCTTTGGTGGGAGTTGAACTTCCGCCCCCGTCAAAGAAGACGGGGCAGGCACACAGACGGCGGACGAGCCTCCGGAGTTCATGTCTCTGGCATGACGAGAGCTATAAACGTGAAGCTCCTACGGAGCTTTCTTCTACGTGCGTTCCGACATCCAACAACTCCGTAGGTTTACCCGCCGCAGGTGGGAGTTGAACTCCCCTGGAGTTCGAAAAGTTATTTTTGATCGTATCTACAATCATGTAACTCCTCCGGAGTTGTGCCGAACCCTGGTTCCCTCACGTCAAATCTCACCAGAGTTGCCTATGGAAGAGTACCACAACCGTATCGTTCAAATTGACCTCAAACGTCGGTGAATTGTGACAGCCGTCTCGTTTGTTCATTAAAGTAATTTAGGGCCACGAAGGTGCTGCCCTGCCTTCCCTCTTACTTAACAATTCAACGTTTCCGGCTCTTTGACTCCATTTTCCCCCTGCCACTATTCCGTTATTTGAGATGACGCTATTGCGTGCTTTGTCATTGCATCTCAGTCTCCATAAAGTGACCCCGCGTTGCGGGATTTCGTTTGTATGCTTCCAGCTGTACGCCTCCGGCTCCAAATATGTAATGGCTTCGGATTCAGCATTTTAAGGCCTCCGGCTCCCAATTGAGGTTTGCTCTCGCAAATCACATTTTTTTGCCTCCGGCTCTCCTTTTTTTTCATTGTTTTTTTCCTATCTTACATCGCAATTTGCTCAAAAATGAAAAACAGAAATCCGATGATTCGATTGCATAAGTCTGCATTTGTCAGCCTCTTAGCGGCTCTTCTTTTCGTGCCCGGATTTGCGCCAGCGCAATCCGTTTCGCCATCCATGGTGAAGCAGGCCGAGGCAAAACTCAAAAAGATGAAACCGTCCGAAATAGAGGCGAAGGTGAGAAGCCTGGGAATGACTATGGATCAGGCCCAGTCAAAAGCCCAGCAATATGGGATCGACCTTGAGAGCTATCTCCAGCAAGGGGGCTCGAGCCAGGGAATCCCTGCCCTCGATACGCTTCAGAGCGCGCAGGCACAATTGGCGGTACCGACCATCGTGGATACAACTGCCGGCGCGCAAACAGTGCAACCTGCAGAAACAAGACCCCCGGCCCCACCACCGGCATCCGAACTCATTGGACCCAACGGACTGAGATACTTCGGTTACAGCATTTTCCAGAATGTCCCTTCAGCATTTGAGCCTATGGCTGCAGGACCCGTCGACCCGGATTACCTTATTGGTCCTACGGATGTCCTCCGGATTAATCTCTGGGGACAAGTGGAACAACGGAATGAACTCGAAGTCGACAACGAAGGGAGGATATTCATTCCCACGGTTGGTCCCGTGCTCATTACCGGTCTCACGCTTCAACAGGCGCAAGCCACGATTCTGAAGCAAATGTCGCAATCGTACAAGGGATTGACAGGCACGCCACGCTCCGTGTGGATGGACGTAACGATAGCGCGCCTGCGTCCCAAACGCATCTTCATTATGGGCGAAGTGAAGGCACCCGGAGGGTATACCGTGAGCACCTATTCCACGGTGTTCAACTCTCTCTATAGTGTTGGCGGACCCACGGTGAAAGGAAGCTTGAGGGACGTGCGACTCATTCGGAATGGCAAGATCATCGCCCATGTAGACCTTTACAACTTCCTTACCGGATCCGACAAGATTAATGATGTTCGGGTTCAGGATAATGACTTTATTTTCGTTCCGACACGTGGAAAAACCGTCTCTATCGACGGGGAGGTACGACGTCCTGCCATTTATGAGCTGCTGCCTGGCGAAAATCTCAAAAAACTGCTTGACTTCGCAGGCGGTGC
>JADGQA010000087.1 GCA_017882185.1 Bacteroidota bacterium | reverse complement strand
ATCGAGCCCTGGTCGTTCAATATCAGTTACGAATGGAATCCGCAGTTCGAATCGCTCGAGGGTGAAATGTTTACCGACCGTGGACTCTACAAAGCGGGCGAAGGAGTAAGCCTGAAAGGCATTGTGCGGCTCCGACGCGAGGGGAATTGGAGGATCCCGAAAGACCTGCCTCTCCGACTGAGCGTAAAGAATTCAAGAAACGAAGAGATCTTGGTGACCGATCCGAAACTCTCCCGCTTTGGTTCATTTGTCGACAGCGTCACGCTCAAACCGACCGCTCCTCTCGGCTATTATAACGCCACCCTCACCACGAAGCAGACCGTCAAAGGAAAAGAACGGTGGATCCAGATTGCGAATGAAAGTTTCCGCGTCGAAGCATTTCGCCCCGCCGAGTTCGAGACGGATGTGCGAATCGAGAACGAAAATCCCATCATCGGTGATACCCTGGGCGGACTCATCTCAGCCCGGTACCTGTTCGGCGCAGCGTTGAAGGGAGCGCCGGTAACGTGGCGTGTTTCTGCATCGCCAACGATCTGGAGCCCGGAGGGATTCGATGGCTTTTATTTTGGTCCGATGTACTGGCTTTCCCGTTACAACGGTGGTAATAACAAACTCCTCTCAACTTCCGACACGATCCTCGATAGTCAGGGAGTCTTGAAGATTCGCTCGCCGCTCAACGTGGGGGAATTGCAGGGGACACAGTCGATTCTTCTTGAAGCCGATGTCACATCTCCTTCCCGTCAGGCGATCTCTGGGCGCTCAAGCGTCATCGTTCACGGAGCCGAGTTCTATGTTGGAGTCGCCCCTTCATCGACGTTCATCAAGACCGATTCCCTCCTTACGTACAAGGTAGTAGCAGTAACGCCCGCGGGGAAAATTGTCCCCAACATATCGTTATCGCTGCGGATCGTGAAACGGATCTGGCGTTCCGTCCGGAAGGCGGAAACCGGCGGACGCTACGTCTGGCAGTCGGAGACGGCGGACACAACGGTTGACGCTGGGACAATCATAAGTACGAACGCGCCTTTGCAGGGTGCCTTCGCTCCGAAAGAGCCCGGGTTTTATTACATCGAGGTGAAGGGGTCAGATAAGCGGAAGAATACAACGCTGACGAATGCGTACTTTTACGTCAGTGGATCTCAATACGTAGCGTGGGAACGGTCGAACGACGACCGGATCGAGTTGATCTCGAACAAGACCGAATACAAACCGGGCGAAACTGCCAGCATCATCGTCAAATCACCGTACGAAAAGGCAACGGCTCTCATTTCGATCGAGCGTGAAGGAATCATCTCACACTATGCGACCCAGCTTGTCGGAAGCGCGCCTCAAATCGATATACCGATTCTTCGGGAACATCTCCCGAATGTTTTCGTCTCGGTGGTCTTGCTCCAGGGACGGGTTGAAGCCGCTGCCATCACAAAAGAGACCGACATCGGACGTCCATCGTTCAAGATCGGTTATATCAATCTTCCCGTCAGTTCTAAGACGAAATTACTCAACGTCAGCGTTGAGATGGACAAGAAGGAATATCGTCCCGGCGATCTGCTAGAGGTCACGATCACCACGAAGAATGCGGAAGGGAAGGGCGTTCCCGCGGATGTTGCGCTGAGCGTCGCGGACCTTGGTATCCTCAACCTGATTAACTACCGGATGCCGAATCCATTCAGTCTCTTCTACCGGCAGCGTGGACTTGCTGTGACGACGACGGAAACGAGGATTCACCTCATACAACAGCGGAATTACGATGAGAAGGGGGAGGATTCCGGTGGCGGTGGCGGAGAAGAAGCAGCAAGTGCCATGGATGCAGAAGGTATCCGGAAGGATTTTCGTCCTTCGGCGTATTGGAATCCAAGCATACTCACCGACCCAAAGGGAAGGGCAAAAGTGAGCTTCAGGCTCCCCGACAACCTCACATCATTTGAAGCAATGGCCGTCGCTCAGACGGTGGAATCCGAATTTGGTTACGGCGAGAACGCCTTCAAGGTGAACAAGCCGCTCCTTCTCCAACCTTCATTGCCGCGTTTCGCCCGCGTCGGGGATACGTTTGAGGCAGGCGTCGTCATTATGAACTACACCGAGACCGAGAAACTGGTCCGACTGATCACCAGTGTCAAAGGGATCAAGTTCAACGGCACCGACACGGCCGTGTATACACTGAAGCCCGGGCAGTCGAAAGAAGTACGCAACAAGTTCCTCGCAGACAAGATCGGCACGGCGGAGTTTACCTTCCGGGCCACTACCGATAGCGACAAAGACGGACTTCTCTGGAAAATTCCAATCGAAGTCCCACGTCTCCGCGAAGCAGTCGCTCTCTATGAATCGACAGTGGACCCGCAAAAACAGGAACGCATTCAGATTCCCAAGAATATTTTCCCGGAACTGGGGGATATCCAGTTCACGCTCGCCTCAACTGCGATGGTCGGTCTTTCCGGCGGTATATCGTACCTCTTCAATTATCCTTATGGATGTCTCGAGCAGCGTCTTTCCCACGTCCTCCCGATGGTCCTCGTGAAAGACCTTGTGGATGCATTCAAGTTCGAAGTGTTGAAGGATAAAGATTATCGTGCGGTGGTCACGAAAATGCTGGACGAAGTTCCGTTGTTCCAGAGAAGTGACGGGGGATTTACATACTGGAAGAATACCGACGATACATGGCCGTATCTTTCCGCATTTACGATGTATACCCTCGTTCAAGCCGAACGCCAGGGATATCCAATCGATAACAACGTCAAAGAGCGCGGATTCAGTTACTTGCGCGATGTCCTCAACGGAAAAGTCCGGTTCGGTATGTACGGAGAGGCGGCCTGGAGCTGCACTCGGGCGCTCTGTCTTTACACGCTTGCGTTGAGCGGAAAGCCAGACTTCGGTTATATGGAAAAACTCTACAACGACCGCACGAATATGGGACTCTTCGCAAAAGCGTACTTGCTCAAAGCCCTCAACGCATCGAAGGGGAATCCTGCAATGATCGACGAGCTTGTCCGCGATCTCATGAACAATGCAAAAGTCGCACCCACGTCTGCCCACTTCGAAGAACAGGAAGCGCCTGATTGGTACTGGATCTTCCATTCGAATACACGGACCACGGCTTTGATCCTCCAGGCTCTGGTTGAAACGCAACCGGAGAACTCACTCATCCCGAAAGTCGTCCGCTGGCTCATTGATCGTCAGAAAAATACCTGTTGGAGGACAACGCAGGAGAATTGGTACGTCGTCGATGCACTGGCGACGTATTTCAAAGCATACGAGAAAGAAGAACCAAACTTTACCGCAGAAGTCCGTGTAGCGGGAGGAGAATTCATGAAAGAGCTGTTCAAAGGACGGAGCCTCAACACCGTCTCCAAGGAATTGCCTCTTGCCGACCTCCAGCGTGGGGCAGAGTATCCGATGGATTTCCTCAAGCAGGGACCCGGACGGCTGTACTACACTGTCCGCATGAACTACTATCCGAGCACGCAGACGAGAGCGAAGGAAGAGGGGATTTCAGTCGTGAAGACCATGGAACGAATCGCGATCGGCACCGATTCCGTCGCGAGCATTTCCGCAGGAGCCCTCAGCAAGGTAATGCTGACGATCTCGACAAACCAGGCGAGGAATTTCATTGTTGTGGACGATCCTGTGCCGGCTGGATTGGAGGTCGTCAATACATCGTTCCAAACCACCGGTTCCAATCTTGCGGAGCAAGAACAAAATCGAACCGAATGGTGGACTTGGAATCCATTCCGACATCGTGAGCTGTACGATGACAAAGCATTGTTCTTCGCCGATTATTTGCCGGCGGGATCCTACATACTGACGTACCTTGTCCGTGCTACCTCGTACGGGACGTTTCAAGCACCGGCCACTCGTGCGGAGGGAATGTACGAACCTGAGGTGTTCGGTCAAACTTCATCGAAGTTAATTCGTGTGCAATGATTTGGGCCCAAGGGGAGTAAAGAACCCCCCTCGCAAAGCCCATCGTAGTTTGTCTTGTGGCCTGACGGCCAGTCACTTCTTTTGACACCAGCCGGAGGCGCAAGAATGTCATAACGCCGAAGGTGTTGTTCTGATCGACGACAAGATGAATTATCATCCAGATCTCCAAATGGAATCAGGCTATCGCCTGATGCATTCTAGCGCTTCCAGCGGTGCCAAAATCAAATATCCTCTCAGAAGGTATACGTTAGATTGGCAAATCGATAATGTTGATTCTAGCGGAGAGGATGCAGAGTATGATGGAGTGTGATCCAGATTCCCCAACCCACGCCGCCGATTGATTTCGGTGGCCTACGCTCAGGATCAACAGCAAACGATTGTCTCGACCTGTAAATAAGCGGAATTCACGTTGAGTCGAAATCGACCGATTAGTGTTTGTGTACGGTTTATGATCCTATCTCTTGCGTGAGCCCGCGAAATCGCGGCGCAGTGTGTAAGCGAACATGGGTCTCATTCTGTTCTTTGCACGAATTACGAGTAATGCTACACCCTATCGATTTCCAAAACCTTAGTATGCCTTCAGGGCGCGATTTGATTTCGCATCCGTCCTTTCTTTCTCGCCGCTTTCTTGGGACTAGCAAAGAAAGCGGCAATTAGTTATGTCCCGA
The DNA here is from genome assembly GCA_017882185.1 of Bacteroidota bacterium. Taxonomy (GTDB): domain Bacteria; phylum Bacteroidota; class Ignavibacteria; order UBA10030; family UBA10030; genus JADGQA01. The sequence goes on along the minus strand of JADGQA010000087.1, from coordinate 8,699 downwards.
ATGCTGCAACGTAATCGAGTCAAAATTCTCATTATCATTCTTTTATCGGTCTGCGGGACATTCCTCGCCACTCTATACATCCCCTTACCCAAAGAAGATTTCTCCAAACAATCTGTCCATTCATTGCGTGTTTTCGACAGGAATGGAATACTCCTCCGCGAATTCCTCAACGACGAAGAAGGCCGCGGACAGTGGAAGCCACTCGACCAGGTCGCTCCCGAATTGATTAACGCCACCATTGCCGTCGAAGACCGGCGATACTGGCATCACCCTGGTGTCGATCCGCTCGCAATTGTTCGCGCCATGTATGAGAACATCAAAGCAGGTGGGATGAGGGTCGGAGGATCGACGATCACACAGCAAGTCATCCGGAATATCTACCACCGTCCCCGCACATTGGTGAATAAGGTGGCCGAAGCGTGGCAGGCGCTGCGACTCGAGCGCATGATGACGAAGAGGGAAATCCTCGAGCAATATCTTAACCGTGCACCGTACGGAAACCAACTTACCGGAATCGAAGCCGCTTCACGCTATTATTTCCAAAAACCCGCCGCCGATCTTTCGCTGGCCGAGGCGGGGTTCCTTGCCGGATTACCCAATGCGCCAACTGCGCTCAATCCATACCAAAATATCGACGCCACTCTCCAGCGACAGAAGATTGTGTTGCACCGATTGCTCGACCAGAAACTTGTTTCACACGACGAGTACAATCGCGCAATTCTCCAGCCGGTGCAATTGACTCCACCTGAAGTCAACTTCCGCGCACCGCACGCCGTCCAGATGGCGGAAGAGCAATTCCACAGCAGGCCGGACGTTGCTTCGATCACTCTCACAATCGATTATCCGATGCAGCAGAATATTCGGTGGGCAGTCAGGAGTCATCTCGCGCAGCTCAAGCGGAAGAATGTCACGAACGCTGCTGTCGTTGTCATCGAGAACCGAACAGGGGAAGTTCGGGCACTCCTCGGCTCGGCGAACTTTTTTGACGAGAAGATTGAGGGACAGGTGAACGGGGCAACCGCACTGCGCCAACCCGGCTCATCCATCAAGCCGTTCATGTATGTAAGGGCTTTGGAAGGTCCATTCTCTCCGGCCACTGTGCTTCCGGATTTGCCCACGCATATTCCGGACGACCGCGGCGATTACATACCCGAAAACTACGATAAACGGTATCACGGACCCGTCCGGCTGCGCACCGCACTGGCATGTTCGTATAATGTTCCCGCCGTCAGGACGATTCAAGTTGTCGGGATTGGCACTTTATACCAGAGTATGCAAATGGTTGGAATTACGTCTCTTACGCAACCCGTTGAATACTATGGTTATGGGCTTACACTGGGGAATGCTGAAGTCTCTCTGCTCGAACTCACCAACGCTTACCGCACGTTTGCCAACCAAGGGGTCTGGAAGCCCTCCCGACTCGTTCAATCCGCCATTTCGATCGACGCACACATGGATATTCCATTGGATGACCTTCGGGAGCACGAAAATCCCCGGCAGGTCTACGACGAGCGGGCTGCGTACCTCATCACTGACATACTCAAAGATTACGTCGCACGGAGGCCTGCATTCGGCAACGCATTCCATTTTCCGTTCGAGTGTGCCGTGAAGACGGGGACGACGAAGGATTATCGCGACAACTGGACGGTTGGGTACACAACAGAGTATACGGTTGGTGTCTGGGCGGGCAACTTCGACGCATCACCGATGCACGGAGTTTCCGGAGTAACAGGTGCGGGACAGATTTTCTACGACGTGATGATGATCGTTCATGAGCATTCGAAACCGGCAGATTTTTCCACTCCGGTTGGATTGATCCGAATCGCCGTCTGCCCCGTCTCCGGATTGTTGCCGAACCAAAATTGCGGCAGTACGATCAAGGAATTGTTCATTCGCGGAAGAGAACCAAGGGCTCGCTGCGAAGTACACCAAGCATTCCGTGTTACGACGGAATTAGGAACCACGCAGAAACAAGTCTACGAGATTTTTTCGCCCGAGTACCGTTCTTGGGCAGACGAAGAACGCATTCCCTCTCCCCCGCCGGGATCGGTTCACATCAAATCCGCGAACGCACAAACCGGGCTTCCAATTACTCAATCGAATATCGGCAATCGACAATTCTTCGTTCACAATCATCAATCTGCTTTTATCAATTCACAATCGGCAATCCACAATCGGCAATTTTGCATTCTCTCCCCCCTCCCCGGCGACATCTTCAAGATCGATCCGATTCTTCGTCCCGAATACCAAACCATCAGAGTTCTTGGAGTGATCCCCGAAGAATTTTCAGATGTGAAATTGGTCGTCAACAAAAAGGAGAAACTACCATTCGATCCGACCGGCACTTGGTGGACATTGAAGAAAGGCGTCCAACGGCTTCAACTGGAGGCGAAAGACAGAAATCGAATAGTGATGAGCAAAGCGATTACGATTGAAGTAGAATGAAACCTCACTCGAGCTTTCGCTTTTGATTTTGCTCTTGCGGAATTTCGTAACGAGTACGTTGCTACCCTGAAAGCTCCATTTTGCCTGACTCTTTACGCTTTCTATTTTTGTCTTGCGAGTGACTCTCCGAAATCACCGGCGCTGTGCGGCTGTATAGCAATGTCGAATTCAGTTCAATACACATCGCGTTGACGAAGTCTACAGTGGGTTCAGACCTCCCAATCGCATTATACCTTCAGCCTGCGCTTTGATTTCGGCGCGCTTTCTTGGTCACTTCTTTGCGCGACCAAAGAAGTGACTGAACGTCAGTTCACCGACGAACGTAGATGCACGTTTTGTATTGAACGAGCGGGACGTGAGCTGTGTGTGTTTGGACCGCTTCTCCAACTGGAATTACGCCAGCGGGCAATATCCTACCATCCCTCAGGCACCTGGTAGACATAAAAGAAAAGCACTCAGCGGCTCTCCATCATTTCACGAGCAGCATCTTCCGAAGCAATCGCTTCCCGCCCGATTCAAGGACCGACATATACACTCCCGAAGTGAAACGCGATGCGTTGAACTGAGCCTGATAGATCCTTCCCGCCTCCGCCTCCTGATCAAACACAGTCGCCACTTCTTGTCCGAGCACGTTGTAGATCTTCATCACTGCCCTGCCGTTCTGTTCCAGCGTAAATTCCAGAGTCGTCGATGGATTGAAGGGATTCGGATAGTTCTGAGCGAGCGTAAATACCTTCGGTGCCAACCCAACCTCGAGCTCGATACTCGCGGAAAAGGATGATGATCCGTCCGCGTGTACCACCTTCAGGCGATAGGCATATCGACCCGAAACAGCGGGATGATCCACGAAACTATATCTACCTCCGGGGGATGTTGACGCCTGAACGAAGCCTACCTTCTCCCAGTCCTGAGTTGTGGTAGTGTTTGCAGGCTTGCGTTGGACTTCGGTTCCGAAGAGATTGACCGTAGTAGCGAACGTCCAGTTCAGCATCGCATTCAGCCTTTGAGGATCAGCTGTGAATGATGCAAGTTCAACCGCCAGCGCAACAGCGGAAAGCTCCTGCGTGGGACTGCTTTGGTTGCCGTGCACGTCGACGGTCGTCAGACGATAGTAGAGACTTTGTCCAGCCACGACGGAGGAATCTGTGAATGTCGTATCGGTCCGAGTGGCAAGTAACGTGGCAGGCGAAGGAGAGAATCCCGACGTAGCCGACCGATAGATGGCATAATGCGAGACATCCGGATCCTGCAGGTCCCGCTTCCAGGCGAGCTGAATTGGTCCGCCACCGAGCGGATTGATCGTTCCTCCCTGCGGTGCAATCGGGGGTATATTGTCCACCGAATAGCCGCTATCGATCGCCGAATCCCAATACACATTCGGGTCCGCAGTAGCTGCCGTAATAAAATAGTACCGCCAGGGAATTCCTTGCGAGGTCGAATCTGCAAGCGTGGAACAGGCATAGGAATAGTGGTCAATACCGTGCGACGGCAACGTCGCGATGTATTGCCAGTAAATATCGTCGGCCAGAGCCGCGTTGTTTTCTGGTGAAGGAATGCGCATCGTCGTCGTTGGGATCAGGCTGTGATTGGCAATGGATTGTAGATACTCTTTCCGGTTGGTAACGATCGCACCCGGTATCGATGAGGCACGAATTCCACGCCATACCATATATTGATTAACGGTGGTGGAGGTTGGACGATCCACCGAAGATTTATTCCAGTTCACGGTTGCAACACCACCTTGGTCTCCCGGCAGGTCACGTATTGAAGCAATCTTTGCATCTCTATGATTATAGAACACCCATACGGCCCCAACATAGGTGCTGTCAAAAGAACCACCTGTAATGATCGTGGAACCATCTGAAGACAGCGATGTTGATCCTCCTTGATCTGAACCAAACGCCACTCCAGTCCCCACAAGTTTATCGCCAACTTGAGCCCACGCTGTCCCAACCCGATTCCATACCCACACAGCTCCATAACCATTTTCCGATCGACCGCCGATCGCCGCTGTATTTCCGTCGTATGAAAGAGAAATTGATGAGCCCTGATTTTCAAAGCCCCCCGAACCTGCACCGACAAGTTTGTAGCCTTGTTGTGTCCATGTTCCTCCGGAGCGTGTCCAGACCCATGCAGCCCCCGTGACCTTAATAGTGGGCACTTCATTATCTTGCAAACCCCCAATGATCGCGGTAGTGCCATCGCCCGACAATGAAATGGAAGCACCCTGTAATGGATGACCAGAATAGTCAAAACCGACAAGCTTCGTTCCTTGTTGTGTCCAAACACCGGATGAACGAGTAAATACCCAGGCGGCTCCCACGTTTGAACTGTCGTAAGCACCGCCGATAAGGGCAATATTTCCGTCAGACGACAAAGCTACAGCAATGCCTTGACCGGAAGACCCAACAGCACCTGTTCCAACAAGTTTTGGACCTTGTTGCGTCCAAATTCCGCTTGAACGCGTCCATACCCACGTTGCTCCCGCGACACCATCGTCGGTGTATCCGCCAACAAGTGCAGTATTCCCATCGGAAGAGAGCGCGACAGAACAACCTTGCTGAGCATTTTCGACCGCACCGGCACCGATAAGTTTTGCGCCTTGTTGGGTCCAAATTCCGTTTGAACGAGTCCATACCCACACTGCTCCAACTCCACTATTATCAAAACTGCCTCCTACGATCGCGGTATTTCCGTCAGACGATAGCGCAACCGAACTTCCTTGCATTGACATCCCTGAATATCCTGCCCCAATTAGCTTCTGCTGTTGGGTCCACTGGCTGCCTGAACGTATCCAAACCCATGCAGCTCCAATGCTGGTGTCGTCTGCAAGGCCGCCTATGATTGCAGTATTACCGTCGGATGAAAGAGCAACTGAAGTCCCTTGGCTTGCAGCTCCAATCGCACCCGATCCTACAAGTTTATTGCCTTGCTGTGCAAACTGGCCACTGGCCTGACTTACCAATATGACACTCAAACAAATCGACAGAACCGGAAAAGAGGTAAAGAAACGTTTCATGGAAATTCTCCCTTGATCGAGGTTGGATGATAATATCTATAGCGAAATGTAGGGAATGGTACGAGTCCCCAACATGACGCATTTGCGTCGTTTTTAAGTTTTAGCGGAAACGGGAGAAAAAATAGAAGAATCGCTCTTTGGGGTACTCGCTAACGGTCCAAGAACTCAGGTTTAACCAGCCTTGGACCGGGCCGGTGTTTACCACAAACACTACAAGTATTTTACAGGCAATCCGAATTCTCATCCGAGCTCTCCCGGCAAGGATCACCGTCCCGACGGGGGAGCAAAGACAATCCTTTTTCTCTTACTTCACAAGCAGCATCTTCCTCAACAGTCGCTTCCCGCCCGCTTCAAGAACCGACATATAGACTCCCGAGGTGAAGTGCGAGGCGTTGAATTGAGCCTGATAAATCCTTCCGGCCTCTGCCTCCTGATCAAACACCGTCGCGACTTCTTGACCCAGCATATTATAGATCTCCATCACTGCCCTGCCGTTCTGTTCCAGTGTAAATTCCAGGGTCGTCGAAGGATTGAAGGGATTGGGGTAGTTCTGAGCGAGCGTAAATACCTTCGGTGCCATTCCAACCTCGAGCTCGATACTCGCGGAAAAGGATGATGAACCGTCCGCGTGTACCACCTTCAGGCGATAAGCATATCGACCGGAAAGGGCGGGATGATCCAAGAAACTGTATCTGCCTCCGGGGGATGTTGATGCCTGAACGAAGCCTACCTTCTCCCAGTCCTGAGCCGTGGTATTAATCGCAGGCTTGCGTTGGACTTCGGTTCCGAAGAGATTGACCGTAGTAGCGAACGTCCAGTTCAGCATCGCATTCAGCCTTTGAGGATCGGCTGTGAACGATGCAAGTTCAACCGCCAACGCAACAGCGGAAAGCTCCTGAGCGGAATTGCTTTGGTTGCCGTGCACATCGATGGTCGCGAGACGATAGTAGTAACTTTGTCCTGCCACGACCGAGGAGTCTGTGTATGTCGTATCAGTCCGTGTGGCAAGCAACGTGGCAGGGGACAAGGTAAATCCCGGTGTCAGGGACCGATAGATATCGTAATGCGAGACATCCGGATCCTGCAGATCTTTTTTCCAGGCAAGCTGGATCGGTCCGCCGCTGAGCGGATTGATCGTTCCTCCCTGCGGGGCAATAGGGGGAATGTTGTCGACGCTGTGCCCCGAGACAATATTGGACCGCCAGTATTCATTCGCATTGGACGTTTGCGCTGTGACCCGGAAGAAAAAAGTCCCATGACTGTTGGACATTGAATCGTACGGCGTTTCACAAGTATACAAATATTCCCTGTTGTTAAGCGGTGCTATGCTGGCAATTTTTTCCCAGGCAAATCCCGACACCCTTGATGGCAAACCCCGTTCAAGAACATATGACGAGATTCCAGAAATTCCCTTCACGTCGTACCCACTCCGTAACCAATTGATACTGACCTTCCCTCCTTGATCATACGGCACATCCTTAATCGATAGAATACGCGGGATGATCGGCGGAGATGATGAACGATAGAGATATGCCCGCCCCTTGAAGCTGCTGTAACTTTGCACTCCAACAATCACGTCAGCACACCCGTCTTTGTTCACATCACCTGCCGTGGAAACTGAAGAGCCAAAACCATCACCTACTGATTCTCCTGTCATCGTTACATCGGCTGTGTTGTCCATGCTTGGGCCGCCGAAATAGACATTGGCCCTGCCGCTGCCAGCCCCCACTGCTCCAATAATGACATCAGCATAACCATCTGCGTTGACATCCCCTGCCGTGGAAACTGAATAGCCAAAATCATCATTTACTGATTTTCCTGTCATCGTTACATCGGCTACGTTGTCCATGCTTGGGCTGCCGTAATAAATGTACGCACGTCCCGTGTTGCCGGTGTAACCAAACGCTCCAACGATCACGTCTGCATACCCGTCTCCATTTACATCTCCTGCTGTGCAAACAGAATTGCCAAAAAAATCGCCTGTTGTTTCTCCAGTCATCGTCACAGCGGCAACGAAGCTTCTGCTTAAGCTGGTTGAGCCGCCGTAATAAATATACGCCCGTCCCGTGCTGCTGCTGTAACCATACGCTCCAACGATCACATCGGAATATCCGTCGCCGTTCACATCGCCTGCCGTGGATACCGAACCACCAAAGTAATTACCGGCCGCTTCTCCTGTGAACCAATAATCGGGATTGGTGTCCATGGATGGGCCGCCATAATATACATATGCCCGTCCTGTCGCGCTGCTGTAACCATACGCTCCAACAATCACATCGGCATAGCCATCTGCGTCCACATCTCCTGCCGTAGAAACGGAAATACCAAACTCATCATTTGCTGTTTCCCCTGTCAACGTCACATCGGCAGTATTGTCCATGCTGGGACCGCCGTAATAGATATACGCCCGTCCTGTCGCGCTGCTGTAACCATACGCTCCCACGATCACATCGGCATAGCCGTCCCCGTTCACATCTCCTGCCGTGGAAACTGAAGTGCCAAAGTAATTAAATCCCGCTTCTCCAGTCAGCGTCACATCGGGAACGTTGTCCATGCCAGGCCCACCGAAGAAGATATATGCCCGTCCCGTGTAACTGTTGTAATTAGGCGCTCCAACGATCACATCGGCATATCCGTCTCCGTTCACATCACCTGCTGAGGAAACTGAATAGCCAAAAGAATTACCCGTCGCTCCACCGGTAAAAGTTTCATCGGGTATGTCTATTCCGGTGAGCGAGTTCTTGTACAGATATACTCGTCCTGTGCTGGCGCTGCATTGATACGCTCCAACGATGACATCGTCATAACCGTCGCCATTCACATCTCCCGCCGCGCAAACGGAATATCCAAAATCATTGGGAGACGCTTCTCCTGTCATCGTGATATCGGCAACGTTGTCCATGCTTGAACCGCCGTAATAAATATTCGCTCGTCCCATAGTGCCGTTGTAATCATTTTCTCCAACGATCACGTCGGCATAGCCGTCTCCATTCACATCTCCAGCCGTGCAAACCGAATATCCAAAGGAATCTCCTGTCCCTTCTCCGGTCATCGTCACATCGGCAGCATTGTTCATACTTGAGCCGCCGTAATAGACATAGGCCCGTCCTGTATAGCTGTTGTAACCGTTCGCTCCTATCACCACGTCGGCATAGCCGTCGCCGTTCACATCGCCAGCCGTGGAAACTGAGACTCCAAAATTATTACTTGCCGCTTCTCCGGTCATCGTCACATC
>JADGQA010000294.1 GCA_017882185.1 Bacteroidota bacterium | reverse complement strand
ACAGGCTGGAGCGCTTGACAATGATCAAGAGTTATTCGGTTCCCCGTGCTTATTTGGAAACCGGATTGTCCGAAGTGCATGACAACAACATTTCTTGCCCAAGAATCCTCAATATCAAACATCTGTACGGCCCACCATGCATGATTCTCATCGACGTATTCGTTTGTCCAGTTTTGGATATCGATTCGTAGATCTTCAACGCCAATGAGCGACTTCGTCGTCGCTTTGCTGAGATTGTAAATGTATGATTGCGACAATGACAGATCTAAGTGATTCGAGGTTGGCACATCAATGAACATGGTAGTACCATTGATTGCGGTAATTGTCCTGTTCATCAGTATATCCATGGTGCCTGGTTTCCAGCCTGGATCAGTGTCTGTGGCGCCACTGTCAACGGCGGCGATCCATGCTGCCGTTGAAGGATGACAGATAATGATCGGATCGCCTACCGCAAACCCTGATGCACTGGCAACATTAAACGACATAGATCCAACTTGAACAAATGGGGTTGTGATATTCGTTTGTGCCGTTCCCGACTTTTTCCAGGCAGCAGCTTTTCCTCCACCAACGACCGACACCGGTCGTTGATGAGGCGTATCGCCGGTCGCTACCAATACTGTTCCATTCGTGCCACTCCCAGAGCCTCGAACCACAACGCCACCCACATTAAGGATAATAGTTCCCCGAATTTCATAATTCCCCGCATTCAGCTTAATCACACCCCTAAAACCATTCGCATCGGGTGTGACAGATGCTGCCGCCTGTATCGCACTGTTTATTGCTGCAGTATTATCACCCGTGTCAGGAGACAACGTCATAATGACATTCGTGATTGTTGGCAGCGGCACGTTACTGTTCTTATAGCCTGCATAGCTGAAATCAATTACCCGGTTTTGTTCTGCATCAGAAACATAGGTGAGCTTGCCATCACTCCCGAATTTCACGATTGATGATTGCCACGTTGCCTGAGAAACAGCAATGTGGGTACTCGCCAACACAGCAAGAACCAAGCCAACTCTTTGAAGATGTAAAGACAACATTGTTATTGTTCTCTCCATTGCTTCGCGAGACAAAGTCTCCCGAAACGGAATCGGGAACGGACGTTTTCCGTTCCCGATCCTTAAGATGAAAGGTGACGCTATTTCATGAGAATCATCTTTTTCGTTTCGACGTATCCTCCAGACTTCAGAATGAAGAAGTAAGTACCGCTCGTGAATTCGGAAGCATTCCAGGTTGCCGTAAAAGTCCCTGCTTCATAGAAACCGTTCACGAGCACTGCAACTTCCTTTCCCAACAGATCATAGACCTTGAGAGTCGTGTTCCCTCTCTTCGCCAGAGCAAACGTTATTCTTGTTGTCGGGTTGAAGGGATTGGGATAATTCTGGGACAAGGCGTACTCCGTGGGTGTCTTATCGAGGACCTTTTCGACGGACACTGCAGTGCCGGGGGTAGCACTCACTTCGTTGGAATAGGGGCTCTCAAGTCCAGCGCTATCCACGGCGGTCACGCGGAGATAGTATTTTGTCCCATTCGTGAGACCAGTGAACAGCTTGCTCGTATCGGCGATGCCCCCCGTGGTTGAGTCTACTTTCGTGGTTGGGGACGTCGAGGTGCCACGATAGATGCGATATCTAAGAAAGTCGCTTTCGGTATTCTTTTGCCATTTGATCCCGATCTTCGTGCTCGAGGTGTCAAATACCACCAGGTTGACGGAAGCTGCCGGGGCAACGTTCACCGGTGCGACAGCGCTGGGAGTGGCGCTCACCTCGTTGGAGTAAGGACTTTCAAGACCCGCGCTGTCCACGGCGGTTACACGGAAATAATACGTTGTCCCGTTGGTCAGGCCGGTGAACAGTTTGCTTGTATCAGCAATGCCCCCTGTGGTTGAGTCCACTTTGGCCGTTGGGGCCGGTGAGGTGCCACGATAGATCCGATATCTCAGAAAATCGCGTTCGGTATTCTGGCGCCATCTGATTCCCACTTTTGTGCTCGATGAGTCATATGCCACCAGGTGAACAGGGGCAGCCGGAGCGACATTGGTTACCGTCACATTTGCTGTATATGGCCCCGATAACGTTCCGGAAAGAAGATACAACGTGTCTGTAATTGTAAGCGATTGAGACGACGTGACACCGGCGGGATTATCGATGACCACAGTATTGACCGTCGCAGGCATGATGGCTCCTGTCACCTGGGCAACGTCACCATCGAACACATAACGTGGGGCTGTCCACGTTAGTCCCGTGCCACTGAGTGCCCCACAGCTGGTAATTGTTAAAGTCCCATTAAGTACAAGATTCTTCAGGAGAGCGACACCAACTGTCCCTGTATTCACTATAAGATGATTGAGGGAAGTTCCATTTTGCATACTGAGTCTATAGCCTGCAGTGCTTGATACAGTATTGGAACCATCACCCAAAATGAATGTAGCCGTTCCGGAAACAACCGGCGGAATGCTTGAATTCAGATTGATCTCCGGGTTCGCACCTGGAGTGCTATTAGGATTGAGAATTGTGATCGTACCGCCGGTAAACGTGAACGGATTGGTACCACCTCCGGTCGTTGTTCTAAACGCGTAATCAGTTCCAGCCGGCGCTGCCGTAGCAAATCCTTTGGGGTCGACGATGATGTTCGCACCATTGACCGTCAACACCGAAAGGCTATTGCTTGCAATCTTTCCATACACCATCACCGTACCGCTGGTGAAGATGGCCTCTGACCCTTTCCCGCCATTCGTTACATCGATCTTTTGGGTACCTGCTCCGACCAGTACGGAATCGGTCGTGTTGACAAGCAACTTGCCAAATACGTTGATGTTGCTCAAAATTGCGGCACTTCCTGAGTTGATGATGTTCAGAGCGCATGCGGTATCGGTAGCCGATCCGATATTGACGGTGCCACTGGTATTGACCCTGCCAGCAGTTTGTTCCCAAGTACCAAAAACGTACGCGATCGTCGAACTCGACACATTGATCGTTGAACTTACTTTGTTTGCCATTGCCCCTTTGTCCACGGTGATTTGACCGCATCGGGTCATCGTCCCGGAACCGCTCACTGTTTGGTTGCCTGCCTGGTTATTGAACGTGACGTTGCACACTCCCGCACTCATGCCGAGCGACAAGTCGAGCGTGCCATTGTTGGTCAGATTTCCGCCAAGGGAGAGCGCATGATTGAACCCTATCGTGAGCGCGACAGCAGTTCCTGTGGCGGTCGAAGGAAGAGAGAGCGTAATAGTCGTGGCGTCGAATGCAGCGATCGTAGTTCCAGACGGGATGCCGATTCCGCTGATGTTCATTCCATTGATGAGACCAGCGGTAGAAGCCACCCCCGCGATCGTGGCCGATAAAGCCGTGGTGTTCCCCGTCGTTGTGATTTGACTAGGCACGACGAAGGACGCTCCGGACGCGATCGTCAGATTTCCCGTGATCGTCACGGTGTCTGAAGCCGCGTTGGTGAATGTCAGTGTGCCGCTCGCACCTTGCCCGACCGTAACCGATGCCACGGTGACATTTGTGTTGACTGTGACGGAGTGGCCATTCGCAATGACAACATTATCCGTCGCGGTCGGCACCACACCGCCAACCCACGTCGCTGTTGCATTCCAGTTGCCCGATGCAGCAGACGTAATCTGCGCGCTGACAGTTACCGTACACAATGTGAGAAGCACGAACACGATTAAGAACTGTTTCATGTGAGCCTCCTAAAAATGATTGAATATGAACAGAAACTATGAAACGCCACTTCCTGCGTCAGTCAAAAGCCAATCTTCACGCCAGCACTCAGAGGGATGTACGTCGGGCTGGCGCCTTCTTTCAGTCCAGCAACATATCGCGCTTCAACAAAAGGTCTTACCATATCGGAGACATTGAAGTCGAATCCAATCCCACCCTGCAAGAAGAGAGCCGTCTCCGAACCTCCTGTGATTGTTCTCAAGGCGGTCATGGAGATGTCAGTATTGTCGAGCTTCAGAACACTGGTCGTCGGCAAAGCAATCTCGCTCAGTGCGAATCTCAAAACACCGCATCCGGCAAGAACGTAGGGAGAGAGCAATCGGGATGCACTCGCTGGAGCGAATCGCACGTTGGCTGATACAG
>JADGQA010000293.1 GCA_017882185.1 Bacteroidota bacterium | reverse complement strand
TTGTGACTTCGAGGAATTCGGCCACAGGTCCCAGGGACCTGCTTGCGAGCATCGGAAGGATTTTGCGACTCAACTTCACTGTGCATAGCTGTGGATTCTCGAGCTCGATACGCCGCTCCCGTCTTGCCGCGTGAGAAACAAACCCCCAGTCAAACGCCGCATTGTGCGCAACAAAGACCGAATCCTCCAGGAATTCAGCGACATCTGGCATGATCTCCCGCGCCGTGGGGGCATCCTGCACCATCAGGTTGTCGATGCCGGTCAGGTCGGTAATGAAATTGCTGATGGTTACGAGAGGATTGATCAGTGTCGAGAATTCGTCCACCAGAACGCCGTTGCGCATCTTCATCATCGCAATTTCCGTCATCCGGTCTTCGATGGCACTCATCCCCGTAGTCTCGACGTCGACGACAACAAACGTTGCTTCATCAATATGTTGTGATATCAGGTCCATGCAATTCGAGAACGATTTCCGATATCTGCCCGTTGAGAATTATGAATTATATCGGAAATCTCGCCAAGTAAATCACATCCTCAATCCAATCCGCGTTTTCCCTGAACAAACTCCTCTGCTATCGTTACGTCTTCCTCACTGCCGGCAAAGATCGGAACGCGTTGATGCAACGATTCCGGTTTGATATCCAGTATCCGCTTCTCTCCGTTGCTCGCCTTCCCACTGGCTTGTTCGATGATGAACGATACCGGATTGCATTCGTACATCAATCGCAGCTTGCCGTTGGGATGCTTCGTATCCCCGGGATACATGAAAATGCCGCCGTACATCAGAGTACGGTGAATATCTGCGACCATCGATCCGATGTATCGTCCGGAATAGGGGCGATTGGTTGCTTCGTCTTCTTCCTGCAGATACTTTACGTATTTTTTCACCCCATCGAACCAGTAACGATAATTGCCTTCATTGACGCTGTAAATCTTGCCGCGTTTTGGCATCTTGATATTCTCGTGCGATAGCAGGAATTCTCCAATGCTGGGATCAAATGTAAACCCGTGCACGCCGTCTCCGGTTGTGTAAACAAGCATTGTGGACGATCCATACAACGCATAACCAGCACCGACTTGCTTATAGCCTGGCTGCAGGCAATCTTCGAGTGTTCCCTGTCCCTTTGGCGTGACCCGTCGGTAGATGGAAAAGATCGATCCGATATTGACATTCACATCGATGTTGGAGGAGCCGTCGAGGGGATCGTACAAAAGGACGTATTTTCCTGTTGGATACTTCTCGGGTATTTGGAGAACATCTTCATTCTCTTCGGATGCCATCACGCACAGGTAACCTCCGTGATCCATCGCCTGATAGATTTTTTCGTCGGCGAACACATCAAGTTTCTTCACCTGGTCCCCGTGAATATTCTCCGTCCCCGCCATACCGAGGATGTTGACGAGTCCGGCCTTGCTTACTTCGCGCCAGATGATCTTGAACGCCAGGGTCAAATCGCGCAGGAGGCCGGAAAAATCTCCGGATGCGCCCGGATGAGCGCGTTCCTCTTCGATAATAAAGCGCTCAATGGTAATGACTTTATTGCTCATGAAAATCTCCCAAACATCGGTGGATCAATCTCTCGGAATGTCGAGCTCTTGTTCTTTGTATTGAAGTTCGTACAACCTGCGGTAGATGCCGTTCTGGGCAAGGAGTTCCTGATGATTTCCGCTCTCACGGATTTCGCCTTTGTGCAGAACGATGATCTTGTCGGAGTTTTGGATTGTGGAGAGACGGTGTGCGATGACGATGGAGGTCCTCCCGCGGAGCAAGTTCTTGATTGCTTCCTGGATCAATTGCTCGGTCTCGGTGTCGACGCTCGAAGTCGCTTCGTCGAGGACGAGTATCCTCGGATTGAATGCCAGCGCCCGTGCGAACGAAAGAAGTTGCTTCTGTCCAACGGAGAGTGTTGCCCCGCGTTCCTTCACCTCCGCATCGTATTGGAGCGGAAGGCGTTCGATGAACTTGTGGGCACCGACAATCGTGGCGGCATTCCTGATCTGCTCCATTGTGAGGCTTTCATCGCCGAGGGAAATATTTGTTTTTATATCCCCCGAGAACAAGAATACATCTTGCAGCACGACCGCGATGTGTTTTCTCAATTCTTCCGGAGGGACGTCCAGGATGTTGACCCCGTCGATGAGGATTTCGCCTTTCTGAATGTCGTAGAACCTGCTGAGGAGGCTGATAATAGATGTTTTTCCGGCCCCAGTATGACCGACAATGGCAACAGTCTCACCCGGACGAATCCTGAAGGAAACATTTTTCAGGACCCATTCCGGCGAATGGTCGCCGTTTGTGGGGGCATTGTAGGCGAACCACACGTTGCGGAATTCGATCTCACCCTTGACATCATACAAAGGCCGCGTCGATTCGCTGGATTGCGGGTACGATTTGTCATCAAGGAGATGGAAAATTCTCTCCGAAGATGCCATCGCCGTCTGGAGGATGTTGTACTTCTCCGACAAGTCACGAATCGGACGCCAGAACATCTCGTTGAATTGGACGAACGCCATCACGGTCCCTATGGTTACTGTCCCCTGGAGGGCGTGCTGTCCCGCATACCAGATGATGAGGCCGACCGATACCGCGCCGATGATGTCAACGCCGGGGTAGAACACCGCGTAATAGAAAATCGATCGTACGTTCGCTTCACGATGGGCGTCATTGATGTCGGAGAACTTCCGGAAGGATTTGTCTTCCCTGTTGAAAATCTGGTCGACCATCATGCCGGTGATGTGCTCCTGCATGAACGCATTGATACGAGCAATCTGCAGCCGAACGTCGCGGTATGCTTCGCGCGCTTTCTTCCGGAATACAAATGTTCCCCAGAATAGAAAGGGCAGTACGCTCAGGGTGACCAGCGAGAGTCTCCAGTTCATCGAGAACATGAAGTAGAAGATCCCGATGATCGTGAACACATCGCTGAACACCATAACGATGCCGGAGGAGAACATGTCATTGAGGACTTCCACATCATTGGTGACCCTAGTGATGAGCCTGCCGATCGGATTCTTGTCGTAAAATTTGAGCGTCAGCTTCTGGAGGTGCGCAAAGATTTCCATGCGCAAATCGAAAATCGTGCGCTGGCCGATCCATTGTGTGAGGTAGGCATTAGCATACTGGATCAATCCCCGAACCACCAGGACGACAAAGAACAGGAGGGTGGTAATGAGAAGACCGCGTTTATCGCCACTCGCGATATCGACATCGACGGCGATCTTCGTGAAATATGGGCGCACCGCTTCCATCGCACTTATCACCAGAGACATGACAATCCCAATCGCGACGTGCCATTTGTACGGTCGCAGGTATTGGATCAACCGCCGCATCAACCGTGCGTCGTACGCTTTACCGAGTGTTTCTTCTTCGTGCATAGATCAAGAAAGAAAGTCAAAAGTAAAAAGGGAAATCCGAGGGTATTCTATTCGATTTTCTTTGATTTTCCCCGAGACTTCGATACAATTGCGCCGAATATTTGCATGATTTCATCGGATTCGACGTACAAAGTTTCGAGCTCCGGACAATTCGAGAGATTAGCGCCTTTTATCAGTCGCAACCAGTAATTAGTCTCTCTCGCTTCCTTCAAGGCAATGCTGTTCTTGTAAATAAAATCGTTTCTACTGTGCGCTGCAAGCGCCTCTTGTGCGTTTGCGCCAATTGATGTGCCCGCCCCTGATCAGCTGTTTGGCAAGTATATTACCCGACCGTGTTGAAGGCAGTCGTTCAGAAGCATTGACAATCTGCAGAGCGAAGCGAAACGTTCGCTCTCGTATGTCTTCAGGAGTCTGGTTCATTGTAGTCACCCCGAATAGTTCAAATTGTTGAATTTTCTTCCCTTCGACACGACTTCCTCGTTACTTTTTCCTTTTGCCTTGGTACTCTATACTTGTTACTACATTTCTTCCAGTTGTTTCTCCAACAATTGCTTCTCGTTCAATTCCGCGTAAATGCCGCCGAGCTCGACGAGCTCTTCGTGCGTACCCCGCTCGACAATTTCTCCGTTCGAAAGAACGACAATAAGATCTGCATCCTTGACCGTTGAAATCCTGTGACTGATCAGGATGCTGGTCCGGCCCTCCATGAACATTTTCAACCGTTTTA
>JADGQA010000086.1 GCA_017882185.1 Bacteroidota bacterium | reverse complement strand
TCGCTTGCACAGAAGAATTCGATGGAGTCCATCGAAGCACTGGCCGAAGTGAACTATGAAATAAGGTTCTCGGACGACGTTTCCCTCTCTGAGCGGGTAATTTTCCCGGTTTCTTCGTTTGAAAGCAACGGCATCGAAGATGCGCGTTTTGTTCGGTTTGTCGATGATGATCGAAGTGTGACGTATTATTCGACCTATACGGCATATAATGGACGGGCAATCATGCCACTCCTGTTGCAGACAACAGATTTTTCTCATTTTCGGATTCGATCGCTCAGCGGGGATGCCGCAAAAAACAAGGGCATGGCAATGTTTCCGAAAAAAATCAGAGGAAAATATGCGATGGTATCGAGGCACGATGCCGAAAATCTCTACATCGTGTTTTCAGAAGAGGATTATCGATGGCGGAGGCCGGGGAAATTGCTCAAGCCGACGTATCCGTGGGAATTCACCCAGATTGGCAACTGTGGCTCGCCCATCGAGACGGAAAAAGGGTGGATTCTTCTTACACACGGAGTGGGGCCGGTGAGGAAGTATTGCATTGGAGCCGTCTTGCTTGACCTCAACGAGCCATCGAAAGTAATTGGCAGGCTTGCTGAACCATTAATCGCGCCCGACGAATCGGAACGAGAGGGATATGTTCCAAACGTAGTGTACACGTGCGGTGCCATTGCACACAACGGCAACCTTATTATCCCCTATGCAATGTCTGATTATGCCGCACGCTTTGCGTCGATCAAAATTGACGCACTTCTCGGTGAGATGAAGTAGAGAGAAGGGATTATCGTTACGGTTTATTGACTGCAATTCAGTAACAGAGTTCCCGGGAATTCGAAAGGTTTTTGCCGTGAGAAGCTCTCATCACCCCAATTTCGTTGACCTGTCCGCGGTTTTGACGGGAGTCAATTCCAGGCTTGTCGGCGAAGCAGATTCGAGGCTGTTTTCAGCAATCAAGGACACTCCCGCTCAAATCATCGACACGCCAACCGGTCGTCGAGTCTCGTTAGAGGATCGCAAGCCATGGTTACTTTCATGACTGCCAGACTTGACAATGGCGAATGATCTTCGTATACTTTAGTTAACTAAAGTCCCATGCGAAAAGTCACTGCCAAAGACATAGAAGAGTTGTACAAAGCAATCCTGTTGCTCGAGGACCAGAAAGAGGCTAAGTCGTTTTTCCGGGACTTGTTGACAGAAGTCGAAATTTATGAATTTGCGGAGCGGTGGAAAGTAGCGCGCATGCTGGCAAGCGGTGTCCCATATACGAAGATCATTAAGGCGACGGGGCTGAGCTCCACGACGGTTGCCCGCGTTGCCCGTTGGGTGAAAAAAGGGACAGGCGGCTATCGGCTGGCCCTGCAGCGCAAGGGAGTGATTCCAACATAATTCTTTTTTTCACAGAACACTTTATCAAACTAAAGTATGCTTGCAAGCAATGGTCGGTTGAAAGTCGCCGTACAAAAAGACGGCCGTATTTCGGATGATTCCATCGCGCTCCTCAAGTCCATGGGATTTGACTTCGAGGTCCGCTCGCGGTCTCTGTTTTCGCCGTGTCGGAATTTTCCCCTCGATATTCTTTCCGTCCGCGATGACGACATCCCCGAGTATGTGCAAGATGGGGTGAGCGATTTCGGCATCGTTGGGGAAAACATCACGGTGGAACGAGGATCTCGTGTCGAGATAGTTGACCGCCTCGGGTTTGGCAATTGTCAGCTTGCCATATGCGCTCCAAAAACGGGATCGATCAAAGACCTTTCCTCTCTGCGCGGCGCCAGAATTGCGACCTCGTATCCAAGAACAGTCAAACGATTCCTTGAGGCGAATGGGATCGAAGCATCCATCGTGGAAATCAGTGGTTCCGTGGAGATCACGCCGGCACTCAATGTGAGCGACGCGACGTGCGACATCATTTCGACCGGCAGTACTGCCCGCGTCAATGGTCTCGAAGTTATTCACACCGTTATGCCATCTGAAGCAATTCTCATCGGTAATCCGGCGGCTCTTCTTGCAGCAGAAAAGAAACGCGATATCGGGCAGTTTATCTTGCGGCTACGCAGTGTCCTCCAGGCGCGGGACAAAATGTATGTCATGATGAACGCCCCCGTCGATGCTGTAGAAAAGATTAAGGCGCTCGTGCCGGGAATGAAAAGTCCAACGGTCGTACCCCTTGCGAACCGGAACCTCGTCGCAGTACATTCCGTCGTGGCGGAAAGCGTTATTTGGGAAGTGATGGAAAAGCTTAAGGCTGCCGGTGCTTCCGATATTATTGTAGTTCCAATCGTAAAAATCATTTCGTGAGTCATGAAGAAGTTCGACTATCGATCGTTGAATCAATCCCAACGCAATGCGCTTCTGAAGCGCCCGGGAGGCGAGTTCACGGACATAATGCCCACTGTGAAGGAAGTCCTTCTGGGGGTCTCCCAACACGGAGATGATGGAGTCCGGCAGTACTCCCGTCAATTCGACGGTGTAGATCTATCGTCGTTTCGACCAACGGAAGACGAATTCGCACGCGCAAAGTCATCACTGCAGGAAGACACAAAACAGGCAATTCTTGATGCAGCAGTATCGATCAGGACGTATCACGCGGCCCAATTCCCGCAGTCTATTGAGATCCAAACGCGACCGGGAGTAGAGTGCAGGCTGGAATGGCGGCCAATTCGCAGAGTTGGTCTGTACGTCCCGGGAGGATCTGCACCACTTGTTTCAACATTGCTCATGCTTGCAATTCCAGCGAGAATTGCGGGCTGCGAAGAAATCGTGCTGTGCACGCCGCCGCAACGCGATGGGTCGGTCTCAAATGAAATCCTCTTCGCGGCTGACGAACTGGGAATCCACTCATTATTCAAGATCGGAGGCGCTCAGGCAGTCGGAGCGATGGCGTGCGGAACCGAAACCGTGCCCAAAGTCGACAAGATTTTTGGACCGGGTAATCGCTACGTGTCGGCTGCCAAAGCACTTGTTGCTCTGCCTCCGTACAATGTTCCAATCGACATGATTGCTGGTCCAACTGAGCTTCTTATCATTGCCGACAATTCATCCGACCCGAAGTGGATTGCATCCGACCTTCTTTCGCAGGCAGAGCACGGCGTCGATTCGCAGGTCGTGCTCGTCACGCCATCGAGTTCCCTCGCAATTGAGGTAGAACAAAGCATAGAGGAACAACTTTCTTCGTTGCCAAGATCAACCATCGCACGACAGGCACTCGAATCCAGCGCTATTATTCTTGTTGGAAGCGTCGATGAGGCGATCGAATTTTCAAACCAATACGCCCCCGAGCATCTCATCATTGCCACCGATTCGGCCTCAAGCCTGACTGGCAAAATCACGAATGCAGGTTCCGTATTCCTTGGTCCACTCACATCGGTTGTTTTTGGTGATTACGCTTCAGGCACGAATCATACGCTACCCACTGGAGGAAGTGCCTCTGCAACGGGCGGACTTACGGTCGGAAGCTTTATGAAGCCCATCTTCTTTCAAACAGTATCGGAGAAGGGTTTGAATTCCCTGGCAAAAACAACGGCGATTCTTGCAGAAGCAGAGGGACTCGAGGGGCACGCCAGAGCAGCACGAATGAGAGGGACATACCGTGATTGAAGAGTTAATCCGGCCGCACCTGCGGACATTCAAACCGTATGTTTCCGCGCGAAGCGAAGTACTGGATGCCAAGATCTTTCTTGATGCAAACGAGCTTCCCGTGGGGAATCCTGTGGGTGAGGGAGGAATCGGTCTGAATCGATACCCGGACCCGTTCCAGATCGATTTGCGCAAAGCGATTGCCAACGGACTTGCGGTCGACCCGGAAATGATCTTTACCGGAGTCGGATCGGACGAAATAATCGACCTCCTCATAAGATTGTTCTGCGAACCGGCGTTGGATTCAGTCACCGTCGTCGAGCCGACTTACGGAGTCTACAGGGTAGCCGCAAATGTCAATGCCGTAAGGACGACCACGATCGAATTGAACGAACAATTTCAAATAGACCTCGCGAGCACTCTGGCTTCGGTCAGGCCGGACACGAAACTGATATTTCTGTGCTCCCCCAACAACCCTACGGGCAACGTGTTGAATAGGGAGGATATCCTTTCCCTCTGTAAAAAAACCAGTGCAATTGTGATTGTGGACCAGGCATATGTGGAATTTGCTAACGGATCGGACGATCTCGCCCGCATCGTACGAGAACTTGAAAACCTCGTCGTATTGCGTACATTCTCAAAGGCGTGGGGACTTGCGGGCATACGTCTTGGGTATTGCATTGCACACGCTCAAATCGTGTCGTACTTGTTGCGGATAAAGTCGCCGTACAATGTTAGTGCCGTAACCTCACGACTTGCCCTCAACGCGCTGAAGAATCGCAATTTTCTTGTGAATGCCGTAGCGACCATCATCGAGGAACGCAATCGGTTGGCGACGAGGCTAAATGCCCTGCCATGTGTCGTAAAGGTCTACCCCAGCGATGCTAATTTTTTCCTGGTTGAATTTCAGGATGCACACCTTGTGTTTGAAACTCTCCGTCGCGCCGGCATTATCGTCAGGCGCAGGTCGGAGCCCCGTCTCGCGAACTGTCTCAGGCTCACTGTCGGAACGAGAGAAGAAAACGAACTCCTGCTTTCCGAGATCAGAACGAAGACATGAAAAAGATTGTATTTGTAGATCGGGATGGAACTATTGTCCTGGAACCGCGCGATGAGCAAGTTGATTCCCTGGAGAAGCTGGAATTTGTTCCGGGAATCATCTCTGGCCTAAAGCTTCTCGTCGAGTCCGGTTATACTCTCATCATGGTTTCGAATCAGGATGGACTTGGCAGCAAGCGATATCCCATGAAGTCTTTCAAAACCGTTCAGAAAAAGATCCTCGAACTGCTGGAAGGAGAAGGAATCCAATTTGAGAGTATTCTTATTTGTCCCCACATGCCGAACGCCAGGTGCGAATGCAGGAAGCCGAAACTCGGTCTCCTAATGAAATACGCGAAGTCGACTTCGTTCGATCGCGAACGCTCGTTTGTCCTCGGCGACCGGGGGACAGACATTCAGTTTGCCCACAATCTAGGTGTTCAGTCGGTACTTCTGTCGAGGAGTGTCTCAAAGGACGCAACATATACTACAACGTCTGCCTTCGATGCCTGTGAGTACATTGGCAAATCGAGCCGTTCTGCTCACGTTGAGCGGAAGACCGGGGAAACGGAGATTGTGATTGACGTCTTGATTGACGGGTCCGGAATATTCAAGGTATCGACGGGAATCGGCTTCTTTGATCATATGCTAGCCCAATTGGCCAAACATTCGGGAATCGATACAACGATTCAAGCACGCGGCGACCTCGCAGTGGATGAACACCACACCGTTGAAGACGTGGGGATAGCCCTCGGAACGGCGATCCGCGATGCGCTTGGCGACAAGCGTGGGATCGAACGATTTGCGGCACCGTTAGACGAGGCTCTGGCTACCGTTGCACTTGACCTGAGTGGACGCAGCTATCTTTCCTTCAAGTGTGAGTTTAACCGTGAATACGTCGGAAAACTGCCGACCGAGCTTGTCGAAGACTTTTTCCACGCATTTGCAGATGGGCTCAAGGCCACGCTCCACATCGAATGCAGAGGACGCAACGATCATCACAAAATCGAAGCGATGTTCAAAGCCGTTGGCCGTGCACTCAAGGCAGCAGTTGCCGTGGATCCCCGGGCATCGAGGAACGTACCTTCGACAAAAGGGCTGCTATGATCGGAATCGTTGACTACGAGGCGGGCAATATTTCTTCAGTGTCGAATGCGCTCACTACAATTGGGTCGGAGTTCGTTGTGAGTGCCGATCCGTCCGTTCTCCTTCGTTGTGCCGGGGTTATCCTTCCTGGTGTCGGCGCTGCCCCGGGCGCGATGGCAGCGTTGAAGCGCCGCGGCTTGATTGAGTTCTTGTCGCACAGTACTCAGCCGGTGCTTGGAATTTGTCTCGGCATGCAACTTCTGTTTCAGTCTTCAGAAGAAGGAAGCACGACGTGCCTCGGCGTCTTTCCGGGCAGTGTGAAAAAATTTGACGACAGCAAACAGAAAGTGCCACATATGGGTTGGAATGAAGTTCATTGTACGGGAAACACTATGCTGATGAACGGTACCCGTGAAAAAGAGTATTACTATTTTGCCCATTCCTATTTTGCCGAACCGGATGCTGTGACTGTTGCGACCTCCAGCCAGAACACACTGTTTGCCGCAGTCGTAGCGAGGGACAACTATTTCGGGGTGCAATTCCATCCGGAGAAATCAGGAGATGCTGGATTGGCGATTCTGCATAATTTCGATATCCTGTGCAAATCATTCCGGCAATAGATATCATCGATGGCAAGTGTGTTCGGCTTTCTGAAGGGAAGTTCGAATCTCGCAAAGACTACGGAATCGACGTCGTTGAGATGGCCAATCGATTTGCACACGCTGGGGCGAAATTCCTCCACGTTGTGGACATCGAAGGTGCCAAAGCTGGCCGCATCGTGAATTGGTTTTCGATTGAAGGAATTGGGAAGATTGAGGGACTGCGTGTTCAGGTCGGCGGCGGAGTTCGCTCGGAAAAAGATGTCGAACGGTTGCTGGCGATAGGTGTTCAGCGTGTGGTGGTAGGAAGTTTGGCCATTCGTTCCCCGGAGAAACTTAAAGGTTGGGCGGAACGGTTCGGATCGGATAAGTTTTGTATCGCAATCGACTTAAAGAATGGAGAAATTGCCTTTTCAGGGTGGCAGCGTACAGCCCCGGTACGACTCGATACGGTCATTCCCGCATTGTTGAGCAGCGGTTTCACTTCTTTTCTATCGACTGATGTCCAGCGTGACGGCATGATGACTGGACCCAACCTCGACCTGTACAAGGATCTCGTTCGCACGTTTCCGGACGCCCGGTGGCTTGCATCCGGCGGCGTCGATTCGGTTGACAATCTTCGCTTGTTGAAACAAACTGGTGTGGCTGGTGTGATTATCGGCAAAGCCTTTTATGAAGGAACGTTGCAGTACGAAGAGTGCGTGAGAAGCGTATGCTGACGCGTCGCATCATCCCTTGCCTCGATATTCTCGACGGCAGAGTGGTCAAGGGAAAACGATTCCGTAATCTCGTCGATGTTGGCGATCCAATCGATCTTGCCGCACGCTATTCTGCAGAAGGTGCCGACGAGCTTGTTCTTTTGGACATTTCAGCAACACTTGATGGACGAAAGCCATTTTTCGAGACGGTAAGTAGGGTGGCACAGAAGGTGGCGATTCCTCTCACGATCGGAGGTGGCATCAAGACACTGGATGATATCCTGGAACTGTTGCGGCGGGGCGCGGATAAAGTGACGCTCAATACGGTCTTGACACAGGATCCCTGGCTCCTTGGCAAAGCGACAGACCGAGTCGGGTCTCAGGCATTAGTAGCTGCCGTCGATGTCCAGCGAGCCAACGGATCATGGAATGTCCACGTCCGAAGCGGCACCCAGGACGCCCAACTCGATGCCATCGAGTGGGTCAAAACAGTTGTTCGTCGAGGTGCTGGCGAAATTCTGGTTACTTCAATTGACAGGGATGGAACAAAGTCCGGATACGATGTCAAATTGCTGAAGAGAATCTCGGAGGAAGTGCACGTTCCTGTCGTTGCTTCCGGCGGCGCAGGTAACGAGAGACAGATATTGGAAGCGCTCAAGGACGGGAATGCAGATGCTGTCCTTGCAGCAAGTATTTTTCATTTCAATGAAATCTCCATCAAGAACTTGAAATTGTATCTGCAGAACGAAGGGATTCCGGTACGACTATGACTCAGCAAATGAATTTTGCAAAGATGAACGGCTTGATCCCTGTAGCGGTACAGGATGCCGACTCAGGATCGGTCTTGATGATCGGGTTCATGAACGAACTGGCTGTCCAGCGAACTATCGATGAGCAGCAAGTTGTATTCTGGAGCCGCACCAAACAGCGGTTGTGGAAAAAGGGAGAGACTTCGGGCAATTTTCTTGATGTTATTTCGATTCAGCCAGATTGTGACAGTGACTCCTTATTGATCAATGCGCGTCCGCGTGGCCCTGTCTGTCATACCGGTGAAGCGAGCTGTTTCGGCAAGGACCGAACCAATGATCTGGGGACGGTTCTTGGGCGCCTCCGGGCGATCATCAAAGACAGGAAACTCAAGAAACCTGAAGGTTCGTACACGACCCGACTCCTGAACGATGGAATAGCTCGTATAGGTCAAAAAGTCGGTGAAGAGGCGGTCGAGCTCGCGATTGCCGCACAATACGATGACAGGAAGCGATCCATCGAAGAATCTGCCGATCTTCTCTACCATCTGCTCGTGCTCCTGGAGGCGAAAGAGATTGACGCGCGCGACGTTGCGCTGGAGCTAGAACGTCGCATGGGCTCCTAAGCTCCATCCACCACTCTGCAGTCCTTATTCCCAATTCTCGAAATTGAATTCGGCCGTTCAGCCGATCGTTTACAGGATTGATAACTGTCAACCTGAAGAGGTGTGTTGACCAAGAGGTCTGGGCATGAATGATTTTCACCGTGTATGCCATTGAATGAGGATGCTCGTCTCAATCCGTGCGGGTCGATTGATTTTTGGCCTCTGTTTCTTTACTTTGTCGCACGACTCCACGCCATCCTTTTCTGAATGGAGTGGATTTCGGTGGAGACCCTCCGCAGTGTTATTCGAACTAGGTGCTCTCTTGGATACGAGACATCCCTGTATGTTTTTTTTGGTAGGATACGTGTGAACATATTCGATAGCGTTCGTGACCGATTCGTCAAGAGTCTTCGCCAGTTCCGCAATAGAGTTCTGGTCTCCATCTCTCGTTCGGAATCGGGGGCTCGGATTTCTTCGTTACTCCACGGCAAGCAAGCTGCTCCAACGACACTCGAACGGGAATGGCCGTACAATGAGTCGCGGGTTCAATCTCTCATTGCCTCAATCGATGAAATAGTGTTTGAGTTCGACCGTTCCGGCAGGTACCTCAATATTTGGACTGCGGACGAGAAGCTCCTTGTTCAACCGAAGCAAGAATTGATCGGACGAACAGTCAGAGAAATGCTTGGAGAGGAGATCGGCCGCCCGTTCGTCGACATGTTTCAGAGAGTGCTTACGACAGGAAAGCCTGAAACAATTGAGTATCCGCTGAATGTCGTGGGAGGCAATCGTTGGTTCCGCGGACACGTTAGTCCGATCCGCCATCGCACTGGTGATCATGAGAGTGTCCGGATGCAGACGCGTGACATTACCGAGCAGAAAAGGGAAGAGGAGGAAAGGAAGCGACTTGCATTTGCACTCCGCAGTATCACCGAATGTGTAAGCATTACCGACATGCACGACACCATCCTCTTCGTGAACGAAGCATTTCTGAAAACGTATGGCTACAGAGATACCGAGCTTATCGGAAAACATATCAGCATCGTGCGATCGCCGAACAATCCTCCCGACTTGATTCAGCAGATACTGCCCTCTACCATAAACGGCGTATGGCAAGGGGAGTTGATGAACCGGAAAAAGGATGGGACCGAGTTTCCCATCCATCTTTCGGCAAGCCTGATTCGAGACGATAAGGGAACTCCTGTTGCATTGGTTGGCGTGGCCAATGACATTACCGAGCATAAGCACACGGAAGAGAATCTCAGGTCAACCCTTTCGTTGCTCAGTGCCACGCTTGAATCCACGGCTGATGGTATCCTGGTCGTGGACGCACAGGGTAAAATCACGAGCTGCAACAACAAATTTCTCGAGCTTTGGCACATCCCGAACTATGTGATCAATACACAAATGGATGAAGTGGCTCTGAAGTTTGTGCTTCCACAGCTCAAAGATCCCGACGGTTTTTTGTCGAGGGTTCGCGAATTGTATGAACATCCCGACATGGAGAAGTTCGACATTGTGGAATTCAAAGACGGGCGAGTATTTGAACGCTATTCACAAGCCCAGCGTATCGGAGGGAAGAGCGTCGGAAGGGTTTGGAGCTTCAGGGACATCACGGCAAGGAGAGAAGCCGAACAGAAATACTTTCATCTTTTTGAGGATTCAAAAGATATCGTTTTCATCAGCACTCCTGAAGGAAGAATCCTTGACATTAATCCCGCCGGTGTGGAGTTATTTGGATTTCCTTCCAAGGAAGAAATGTTGAAGCTTGATATTGGGCGTGATCTCTTTTTTGATCCTGCCGACAGAACGGAATACCAGCGCACACTGCTGGCAAAAGGATATGTGAAAGACTATGAACTGACGCTGAAAAAGGTGAATGGCGAGAAGGTGATTGTCCTTGAGACCTCGACGCCAGTGCGCAACGCACAAGGGACGGTTGTTGCATTTCGGGGAATTATGCGCGACGTGACGGAGCAAAAGAAGACGCAGGAAGCATTGCAGCTCCAGAGGTCCTATTTTCAGCAGTTATTCGAAAATTCTCCTGCCGGTATCGTGGTGCTCGATGCGGAGGATCGGATTCTCAATGCCAACCGGTCGTTCCAGGAATTGTTCAAGTATTCCATTGATGAGCTCCGTGGAAACAAGCTCAATGCATTTATTGTCCCGCCATCGCTTATGGAGGAGGGAATTCAGTTGTCGGCTTCAGCGTTGGGCCGAAATGTTGTGCAGCGCGAGACAAAGCGCACGAGGAAAGACGGCACCCTGGTCGATGTTGCCGTCACGGGGTATCCCATCGTTATCGATGATGAACTCGTCGGTATCTATGGAATCTATATCGATATTACAGGACAGAGAATTCTCCAGGAACAACTTCGACAGGCACAGAAACTGGAGAGCGTGGGAACGCTCGCCGGGGGTATCGCTCACGACTTCAACAACATCCTGGCAATCATCCTGGGTCACTCGTCCACCGTTGGCCCCTCCAAGAATTCGCCGGAACGATGGATCCATAGCATGAAAACCATTGCCACGGCTGCCGAACGCGGCACGGCGCTCGTCCGACAATTGCTCACCTTCGCTCGTAAGACTGAACCTCTGTTCGAATCTGTACGTGGAAATGAAATCATCGAAGAATTGGTAAAACTGTTGAGAGAGACGTTCCCAAAAACTATTGACTTGCCGA
The DNA here is from genome assembly GCA_017882185.1 of Bacteroidota bacterium. GTDB lineage: Bacteria > Bacteroidota > Ignavibacteria > UBA10030 > UBA10030 > JADGQA01. The sequence continues at coordinate 2,332 of JADGQA010000086.1, read as the reverse complement.
CGAAATTAGATCCGACAATTCCTTCAATCATGGGAGATCCAAATCAGATCCATCAAATTCTTCTTAACCTCTCGCTCAATGCCCGGGATGCAATGCCTGCAGGTGGCGTCCTCACACTTTCCACAGCATTGGTGCGAGGAGCCAAGTTAAAACATCGTTTCTTCGACGCAACCGAAGAATCATACGTATGTATCGGCGTGCGTGACACCGGGTTTGGAATGGATGAAGCGACCCGAAGCAGGATCTTTGAACCATTCTTTACAACTAAAGCACTGGGCAAGGGGACGGGATTGGGCCTCGCGGTTGTGTATGGTGTCATGGGAACACATCGGGGCTTCATAGACGTTGACAGTAAACCGGGGGGAGGTACGACATTTCATCTCTATTTCCCGGTACAGCTACTGAAGACGAGTGCATTCTATGAAACGCCGCAATCGGAGAATGAAATTCGCGGCGGTACAGAAACTCTCCTGCTCGTGGAAGACGAAGAAGCACTCAGGGAGCTGGTTCGCAGCATTCTTGTCGAGAAGGGATACACTGTGCTAACGGCCCGTGACGGCAAAGAAGCAATGGATGTATTCTCTTCGAAGCGGAATGAAATAAAGTTGGTGGTGTCGGACATGGGATTACCGATGCTCACTGGTTACGATCTGTTCCTTGAAATGAAGCGTATCAACCCAGAGGTCAAGATGGTGATTGCAAGTGGATACCTGGAACCAGAGCTTAAGGCTGAGATCTTTGGAGCCGGTGTCAAGGAATTCATTCAGAAACCTTATGCACCGCAATTCCTTCTCAATTCTATTCGGACGATCCTTGACCAAAACTCCCGTTGACCAAACCCTCAAATGTTGGGTCATTTGTGCCCGTTGAATGATAGATCCTTTCGAATGTGGATAAACAGTAGTGGCCGGCCGAATGTTCGCGTTGGTCATCCCATTCAGTCTCTAATATTCGAGTTGTCCTTTGTGTCGAGAAATCTCTCTACTACTCCATCTGGTCGCTCGTAGGACGACAAACGCGTCAACGTCAAGTTGTTTCTGAACACGATTGAGAAGATGCGCTCAGAGCAAAGTCAGCCGGTGAAGAATTCTGAAGACAACATACTTGGTCAAACAGATCAATACCAATTCCTGAATTCCAGGCTATCGGACAAGCTGGTTTCAAAGGCTCGACGCCTGCTTAAGATCTGGGGACCTGCGTGGCTGGTGATGATCGCGGACGTCGATGCTGCGAGTGTCATCACTGCCGCCGAAAGCGGTGCAATGTACGGCACCAAGCTCGTTTGGTTTCTCGCTGTTCTTTGCATACCACTCTACGTTATTCAAGAGGTTGCGGGACGGGTCGGTGCAGTCACGGGCAAGGGGCTCGGTGAACTGATCAGAGAAAACTACAGCAGGCGGACAGCCCTCCTTGCCTCCATCCCGATGGCTCTCGTCGATGTCATTAGTTACGTCGTCGAATATACCGGAGCGGCAATCGGCTTCCAGATCCTGGGTATCTCGCCGTTGGTTTCGGTTCCTCTCGTTTTCATTGCTCACGTTCTCATCGTGTACGAACGGAAATATGCCGAAGCAGAAAAACCCCTCCTCGTCATTTCGATATTATTCGCCATTGCCTGGGCGGTTTCCGCGTATCTCACAGCACGTCGCGGAGTGGAATTCACACCATTCTTCATTTCTGCGTCTCCGAATTTTCTCTTTCTTCTCGCGGCAAATGTCGGCGCCGTCATCATGCCATTCATGCTGTTCTACCAGGCTTCCGCCACCGCCGAGAAGGGGATCACCGCGAAGCATCTTTGGGCAATAAGATTCGAGACAGCGATCGGTGCGATCGTTTCAGAACTGATTATGATTGCGATTATGGTAGCGACCATTGGTGTGGGAACGAATTCGCTCAATTTCGCAGATCCCGGAGTCCTATCACTTGGCCTCGTCTCTGTCGCTGGGACTTACGCACCTTATGTCTTCAGCGTGGGACTAATTGCCGCGTCGTTCATTGCGCTCATCGTCATTTCGCTCGGAAGTTCCTGGGGTGTTACGGAAGCATTAGGATGGGGAAGGAAGAATTGGTTCAAACTCTATCTCATCGAATCTCTCCCGGCGTTGATCGTTCCGATGGTGACGTTGAATCTCGTCAACCTAGCCCTCCATCTGATGGTTTTCCAGATAGTTGTGCTGCTGGGGCCGGCAGTAACATTGGGACTCATTTCAGCAGATAAGAATCTGATGGGCGAGCATTCTTTGCGTGGATTCAACAAGGCCGCCTATTGGTTTTTTATCGTTCTTGTATTTGGGACGGGGATTGTAGGGATAGTGACCTTGTTCTAGGATTA
>JADGQA010000292.1 GCA_017882185.1 Bacteroidota bacterium | reverse complement strand
TCGAATCCGTTTCCCCCGGGAAATGATATCTGAATGCAGCCCCGTCATTCGATACTTGAAAAATGATCTCCAACTTTTGCGATACAGCATTTTTGAGAAAGAACACGCGTTTGTTGCCGGAGTAAGTGCATATCAATCTCTTCCCGTGCAACAACGTGTATTTATCGGAAACGGATTGTACGTCCGAAACTGAGTCGAGCGTAAGATTGGAGGAGAAATCTCCATCGCTGCGGACAATTCCCAATTTCGATTGTTTCAAGACCGTCGAGCCGGAATGAACAACGGAATAAGCGGGCTCACCGTTCGGAGTAAGCCAAACGGCAACCGAAATTCTTGTGTCGGGGCTTTTTATCGTATACCGGTCAGCGCATAGAGCGCTGGCATAGAAAGAAAGAATGAAGAAAATCGAGAATACGTGAACTTTGTTCAACATGCCGACTCCATGATTCTATTGTGAACCGGAATTTCAGTCGTTATATGAAAGACTCAATTCAGTGTTGTGATTGTTTGTTGCTCGATTGCTTCTATTGTTGAATATTGACTGTGGTCATCTTCAGGTCTTTCGAATCTGAACTGCTCCCATACAATACTTCGTAGTCTCCCGCAATCAGAGACATCTTGCCACTTGTTCTGTCGAAAAATTCAAACGCGGAAGGACGAAGGGTGATACTTGCCTGACTTGTCTTGCCGGCAGCAACGTCTACCCGCTGAAAGCCCCGCAAGGTTTTCAACGGCCCATCGGCGTCGTTTGCCTTGCGGACATAGACCTGAACGATTTCTGTTCCGTCGCGCTTGCCGGTGTTTGTTACAGGTATTGTAAGCTGAACGACGTCGTCTTTCTTGATTTCCGTTTTGCTGATTTCGGCCTTGCCGATTGCGAAGGTCGTATAACTCAATCCGAAGCCAAACGGGAAAAGGGGATCGGACATGAATCTGTATGTGCGCCCTTTCATGGAGTAATTCTCGAAATCGGGCAACTGCTGAATGCTTCTGTAAAATGTGACGGGCAATTTACCGGCGGGATTGTAGTCGCCGAAAAGTACGTCTGCGATTGCCTGACCGCCGGCTTCTCCGGCATACCAGGCTTGGAGAATCGCGTCGCAACTCTCCGTTTCCGGCACCAAGCCTATCGCCGAGCCCGAGCAATCGATGAAGACGATCTTCTTGCCGGCCTGTTTGAGGGCTTTCAGGCAATTCCGCTGCACTGCCGGAAGTTCGATGTCGGTGCGATCCCCCCCTTTGAAGCCAGGCAGCTCAACTGGCATCTCTTCACCTTCTAATTGCGCAGAGATGCCGCCGGCAAACACGACCACATCAATCCCTTTCAGCTTCTCGATCAGGGCGTCGTAGGCAACCGGCACTTCCTTTCCAAAATCCATCCTGAGGCTGGCTGTCCAGTTTTGGATCTGTGTAAAACGGGCTTCGATCTTGTATTCCTTTCCTTTTTCAACCCCTACCACCACACGCTTCGGAAGCGGTCTCCACATGAAGACTCTGGAGAGCGTGTCGCCATTGACTACCAGCACAAATGCTCCGCAGGCTTCCATCTTGAATGCGATTTCTCCCGACTGCGAAGGTTTGTAGATCGTTTCGTACTTGGCCGAGAAATTTTCCAGATGAACACCCGTGCTGAATTCGTGCTGTCCGAACGTTGTGAGATTAAGAGGATGAACGAGCTGTTCGGTGGCCGCGGCGTCGCCCTTGGACTCACGGTTGTTCCAATACGTCGCCTTGATGCCCGGCTTTCCGTCGAAGGAACAATCACCAATCGCGCTCACCGTCACCGCATTCTCAACCAGATCGCACCCTTTATCATAGATAATCTTCTTTGCCGGGAGCTTCGATCGAATGCCATCCAGAATCGTGACAGTATGATAGGGGGTACCATTGTAGTTTCCCCACATCAGCGCCTGATCGTCGGCGTTTGGTCCAACGACTGCGATTTTATCCACTGATTTGACCAGGGGCAGTACGTTGTTTTTGTTTTGCAGGAGGGTCATTGTCTCGCGGGCCATTTCGAGCGCCAGCTTCTTGTGTTCAGCAGAGCTGATCACCGACAGGGGGATTGTTGACCATGGAACCAATGCATCGTCGTCCATTTCTCCCAGATCGAATCGACCGGTCAGCACACGAAGAAGATGCTTGTTTATTTCTTGTTCAGTAATCAGGCCCTTGCTGACGGCATCGGGCAGTTTCATGAAAGCATAGCCAAATCCGCACTCAACATCAGTTCCCGCCAACACGCCTTTAGCAGCTGCATGAACTGCGTCGGGCGAAACGTTGTGGCTGCGGTAGAAATCAGAGATTGCGCCGCAATCGGAAACAACCATGTACTTGAAGCCCCAATCGTCGCGGAGAATATTTTGAAGAAGGCGTGTATTGCCACAGCAGGGTTCATCGTCCAGGCGCTGATACGCACACATGATCTCGCGGACGTCGGCATCCTGGACCAGCGCTTTGAATGCCGGAAGGTACGTTTCATAGAGATCCCGCGGGTCGATAGTGTTGAGGTTGATCGTGTGGCGACTCGATTCAGGGCCGGAATGGACGGCAAAGTGCTTGCCGCACGCCAGCAGCTCCCGATATTTTGCATCGGCGGGTCCCTGGAGTCCTTTCACAACAGAAACACCCATGCGTGAGGTTAGATAAGGATCTTCCCCGTAGGTCTCTTGCCCTCTTCCCCAGCGAGGATCGCGGAAAATATTCACGTTAGGAGTCCACACCGACAGACTCAGGAAGCGCTTGTTCTCCTGGCCCCTTCTTTTTGCCTCGTTGACTTTGGCGCGGATTTCGTCGGAGGTGGCCCTGAAGACACGATACACCAGTGCATCGTTGAATGACGCAGCCATGCCAATCGGTTCCGGAAACACTGTAACGCTGTCGTTGTTGGCGAGGCCGTGAAGCGCTTCACTCCACCAGTTGAACCTCTTAATGCCCAGATGCGGGATGGCATCCGATTCATCGCACATCAAGTTTGCTTTTTCATTTATCGTGAGGCGGGAAATGAGATCCCTGGACCGCTCTTCGGAGCTCAAATTGGGATTTTGATACGGCAGTGTTTGCGCGCCCACACACATTGAAAGTGAAGCACTCAAGAAAAGCAGCAGCACTCTCTTCATAGGATGCCTTTTGATGAATGACATGGTGATGGTTTTAGATCAAATTGAATCTCAGTAGCAGACTGTCTGTTTGTAAAAGCTGAACATGCGTGGGATCGAGCGGGTGATGCGAACGGGGTCATGCTCACACATGACACGATCCCATCGCTCGTTTTGGCCGATCACTGCGTCATCGGCCGCGCATGCCGTTCGCCGGATCACTTCACTTCGAGCGTCACAATGGATTTCGCAGGAAGCGACAGAGTGAGAATTCCGTTTCGCAGCTGTGCGCCGGTGAACGGTTTTATGTTCACCGCTTCCGGCTTGCCAAAATCATTGTGCGCATTCATCGTTGCCGCCGTGATAATTTCACCGGTCACTTTCGAGCCGGTTGTTCCCTTCAGTTCGCATCGCACGTTCTGCGCTTTCGTCGGATTGATATTGGCGACCGAGACGTGGATTCTTCCTTCCTTGTCCCGCGATGCAGTCGCGCTTAACGCGGGTATCGAATCTTTACCGTTGCTGTATGTTTCACTCTGCAGGTCAACCGGTATCATCGCAGCATCCTGATGCACGGTATACATCTTATAGACATAGTACGTGGGCGTCAACACTATTTCATTTTCCTTTGTAAGAATCATCGCCTGCAGCACGTTCACCATTTGAGCGATGCTTGTCAACTTCACCCGATCGCAATGTTCGTGAAAAATGTTGAGGTTCACGGCTGCGACGATGGCATCGCGGAGGGTATTTTGCTGGTAGAGAAAGCCCGGATTCGTTCCCGGCTCGACGTTGAACCAGTCTCCCCACTCGTCAACCATCAGGCCGATCCTCTTTTGTGGGTCGTACGTGTCCAAGATTGCCGAGTGTTTTGAGACGATCTCATCCATCTTCATTGTCGTTGAGAACGTCGTGAACCAATCGTTTTCGTTGAATTCGGTTGCAGAACCCTTGACGTTCCAATCCTTCACGGTGTAGACCAGCACGATGCAGTTATCGTGCAAGGGAAGTGCAAGAAT
>JADGQA010000291.1 GCA_017882185.1 Bacteroidota bacterium | reverse complement strand
CCATTGGGCCTTGTGCTGCAGGTATCTCTTCTCAAATAAGAATGGCGCCAATCGGCGCCAAGAGCCTCTGCAGCTCTTCAACAATGTCAACCATCCCTTCTGTATCCATTGCACAGTACTCTTCCAATTGCTTCCTCACCTTCTGTCTTTCTTTTTCAGTAACCTTTCCAAAGGTAACCCTGAGATATTCCAAACTCGCAGTACCCCCCTCCTTGATCTCCAAACCCTCGTAGCTCTTTCCTGTCAAAGCAGGAAGAACCGCTTTCATTGATGTGCTTCCGTGCTGATTGGGATTATAATAGCTGAACGCCTTGAACGGGACGAGCAAATCCACAAATCTGTTTTCGATTTTTGAATACCCGTCTATGTATTGTTCGTAGACTTCAACCGCCTTCTTGAGCTTATCCTTCTCGAATGAAGCATTATAGGCCACGATCGATCCCTTTTGGCCTAACGAGTTCTTGAGTGTTCTGAGAATCTCCGGACGCGGATCCTTCGCCCCATCGGCCAGGAAGCTTTCGTGTTTCGGCTTCTTTCCTTCTGCATCCACAATGTGCAACGAGTATTGAAACGGAATTTGTTGATACGGACTGACATCATCGTACAACGGGATCGCAGTTCCAAACGTCTCGAAATCCAGATAGTAAAGGGGATACTCAAGCTGGCCGAGGAACTCTCTGATCCCATTTTTGTCGACATAGGTCTTATCGGTCCTGAGGGCTTCAACCTGGATTTGTTGCTTATCGCTCAATTCGATTGAGGCTGGTAGCTTCCATATATCCAACTGACCTTGGTGAATAAGATCAAACGCTTTTTCCTTCTTGAAATAATAAAGTGTCAGCGGATTGTCTTCCGGTAGGAATTTCCAGCACAACTCCGTCAATGGACAACCATATGGATCTGAGCAGTGCGGTCCAATTTCAACCTCAGGATAGCGTTTCTGCGCTATTACACCAGCCATTGTCCGGAGATTTGGACCTACAGACTTGATCAGACTCGCAACTTGCTCAGTGACATCGACTTTTTTGAATAGTTTCTTCGGATCGATTTCGCCCTTCCGGACATATTCATTGTCGATGTGCAGAATGCAGCACCTGGATATTGCGAGTCCGGCCCCCTCGTAGGCGTATCGTTGAAGAGCAAGGTCGTGCAAGTTCACTTCCTTTACCTGCGTTGAACTCTTCACTTCAACTATTTCCCATTCATTCCTGCCAACGGGATTCAAGATGTCTGCCCGGGCAAAGGCATTCCCGGACTTGAATGCCGCCTCAAACAAGGGCCTGCGGTGACTGAGAACTTCCTTCGACAGCCCGAGTATCTTTCCAAAGTCATTCGCCACACCGGCGATTTCGATTCCGTTTGGATACAGCTTCCTTGCCAACTCGCCGACAAGATTTCCCTGATCAAAAATCGCTTGTGTCTGTGCATCAAACGCGGGGATCTGGTCTTTTGCGTTGTACTGGAACCAGAGAAGCTTATGGCACTGGAGACCGGAGAGATACTTCGATTTGGAGAGGAAGGGTGACGTTGTTCTCACCGTGCCTCTAGATGAGATGGATGCTGTTGCAAAGTATCAATAACTCTCGCACGTAAACACATGGATAGACCTGGAATTCGTCTTCGATAATTTGCAGTCAAAACAATGCTCGGCGTACAATACCCGCGAGTGGAACAATAGCTTGGAAAGTGGTATCTAAGTTCAACAGATCGCGGCGATTCTGATTCTGCGGTGAGACCATTTGAGGGTTGATTAGAGAGTCAGTCGAGTGCGGACCGCCGGAGGCCTAAGAATGTCATGGCGCCGCAAGGCGACATTCCAATTGGAAGCACACTATGTGTGCCACATTCTCAGGCTTCCAGCCCATCGCGGATGATATGGTCGTGATATTTCCCCTGCCAGCCAAATTTGCCATACCCTGCATCGTGGATTTTCTTAGTCGCCTCTGCCTTAAAGCTTCGAATCATTTTTCCGAGTGTTTGCTTCGGGTTTTTCATCAACGACCAAGTTGGCTGCGTACTAACATGCGCATTTCCCTTGTCGGCATCCGGTTGGCCCTGTTTTGTGCGTTGGTTTGTCGTGGTAGGGATTTGATTAATCAAATCCCTACGAGGTTTATCCAATATTCTTACAATGCCATGAACATGGTTGGGCATGACTTGGTGGACATCCAACGTCGCGTTCACAAAATGTATCGGTATTTCAAGCCAACAGAGCTCTACATATTTTCCGATTTCGTTCAATCGCATCTCTCCATCAATAACTGCGCCAAGTGTGCACTCCCTGTTGTGAGTACAGATCGTCACAGAATACATGCCCTCACTCGAATAGTCGAACCCTTTCAGCCTAATCGAATGCCGATTGTGTTTACCCCGTGAGATAGTTCTCACTCCAGTTCGAGAGCAATTGTCTCACGGGGTGAACTCGTGAGATAGTTCTTCAAACGGCTTTTGAGATACCGTTTGCCCCAAGTGGTTTTGAGATATTTCTCCCTTCGTGTTGCGTCCTGCTGATTCAAACATGCTTCCCAGTAGATCAAGACCAATGGTCGTCGACTTGCTGTTGATTCAACCTGGCCCGCATTATGTTGCCGAAGTCTATTTTCTACGTCAGCGGTATATCCCGTATAAAACATTCGATCTTTTTCCGAACGCAGCACATACACGTAGTAATATCTCTCAATTGTATTCATGCGGATCTTCCTATCTCACAGGGTGAATCGTACTTCATTTCCATCGGAGGATATAGCCTATTTCACTTTCTTCACATAGCTTGCGCCGCCATATTGTTCCACCTGGCATCCAACGACCTTCCCCGACTCATCCTTTTGAAAATGAACAAGCAGGTATGTCCCTTTGATGTAAAAATCCTTGTCCGATTCTGCGTAGAACGTCATTTTCTGGTCGTCTGGACCGATCGCAACGAGCCGATCCCCGTCCCGTTCCACCGTGAAACGCATCTGCGGATTCACCTCGTACTCACCAGCGTATTGATCCAAAACCTTCGGGTCGACCTTCACGGCAGGTTTTGCGTACACAAACTGAAGTCCGCGCGAATAACCTTCCGCCTTGCCGCCGGAATGCCCAAACCCATCCAGAACCCTGGTCTCAAGCTCAAAACCTTTGTAATTCTCCCCTTTCAGCTTATCCACGAACGCTTCGAACGCGGGCACATTTTCGTATCCACCGATGCCCATAACGACTCTGGCCCGGAGTTCCTTCGTTCGCTGTGCGTACTCTTTGTTGTAGGTAGACAGGATGTCGTTATCCCATTGGAGCGATGGGCTGGTAAGGATGTAACGGTTGAAAGTCGCCGTCTCGTGGAACATGGCATACAGGGTAAACAGTCCGCCAAACGAGCTGCCGACGAGCGTCCGGTCGTTGTTGCTCACCCGGTATTTTGATTGGATGAACGGTATGAGCTCCTGTTTGATGAAGGCAAGAAAGTTTGGAGCATTTCCGTATTGGCCGGACTTGCCGGGGTCCGTGGGTGTGAGGTCGAACGCCCTTCGTTTGTCGTAGTCCGGGTTCTTGCCTCCCCACGTTATCCCCACAATCACAATTCCCGGAACAAAACCGTCGTAGTATTGTTGACCGTAGAGTGCCTGGACAAACGCAAAATCCCACTGGCCATCGAGGACGTAGAGAACGGGAAATGTCTTTGTCGTGTCGCTGTATCCGCGCGGCAGATTGATAGAGAGGACATAGTCCTGATGACAAATGGAAGAGCTCATGGTGAGCAATTGCGTTCCGGCAATTTCGACCTGGGGCGGAGTGGTTGACATGTTGTTGTCTTGCGCGTATCCATGCTGAGATGAGCTCACGAACAACGTTACGGCTATTAGGGTGGTAGTAAGCCGATCCATTGGATGAGGAAAGATGTTACGTAGTGCGTTCATGATGAGTTCCTTTCTTGAATCAGGTTTGAATATTCACTTACTTTCATAGTGCGTTTAGAATGACGCCTTTGGCGGCTTATCGAAGAACATTAGTATCATCCCAATTCACATAGGGATGATTTGTTTGTACGCTTCCAGCTACCTCCGGCTACCTCAATCCCACCGTCACACCGGAAAACGTCGTCTGGTCCAATCCACTGGTCGTCGAAGAATATTTGCTGTGGTCGTA
>JADGQA010000290.1 GCA_017882185.1 Bacteroidota bacterium | reverse complement strand
CCTGGTCGGCATCAAGTTCGCCAAGGAGAAACCACGCATCTTCGTTGGCAGGATTCTTCTTCACTTCAGATTCAAGCAGCTTGATGGCTCCTTTGTAGTCCTTTTGTTGAATTCGCAGTTTGGCGCCCGAGAATTCGGGTGAACCGCACTGGAAACCCTGTGATGTGATGGCAAACGCAAGTAGGAGTGCAAAAGCGACGGTCGAAATGTTTCTCATAGTAGTTCCTCGTGTTCTGTTTGTGCTTACTGGCAGGCCTGAAAATATACCAAAACGTGGCGCGATATGCAAAGCATTCTTCACGCTCTTCGCGCGTTTTTGACTTTCGAACGAATTTTGAATAGATTTTTGATAACCAAATTTGAAAAATCGGCACGCAGAGCAATGAACGATTGCGTATTCTGCAAAATCGTCAGTCGTGAGATTCCTTCTGAAATCCTCTTTGAAAATGAGCAGGTGGTAACGATTCTCGATATCAACCCCATCCATTTTGGCCATGCCCTTATCGTTCCAAGAAAACATTTTCGTGATTTCCTCGAGCTGGAACCACAATGCTACCCTTCGCTTCTGGATGCAGCAAGAATTGTCTCCTCGGCACTCGTAAGAGGACTCAATCTGGAAGGATTCAACCTGTTCGCGAACAATGGTCGTATTGCGGGGCAATCCGTCTTTCATTTCCACCTGCATGTTACTCCGCGTTACCCGGACGACGATATCCGTTTCGTCTTGAAATTGAAGAAATACGAAAACGGCAAAATGAAACAATACGCTGATCTCATCAGAAACCACATCGAACATAGTTAACGACAAGAAAAAAAGGAGGCCCTTTTCTCGATGCCACAGTACGCAAAGCTTTCACCACCCACAAATGGTCAAAAAGTCACCGTCCGCAGCGGAAAGCTCCAGGTCCCTGATAACCCCATCATTCCGTTCATCGAAGGCGATGGCACCGGTCCCGACATCTGGAAGGCATCCCGGCGGGTATTCGATGCGGCCGTCAAAAAAGCTTATGGAGACAAGCGCTCCATCATATGGTTTGAAGTATACGCCGGAGAAAAGGCCAACCAAGTTTATGGACCCAACACGTGGCTTCACGACGATACACTCGAAGCGATCAAGGAACACGTCATTGCGATCAAAGGCCCTCTTACGACGCCTGTGGGTGGAGGAATCAGGTCAATCAATGTCTCTCTGCGACAAATTCTCGACCTTTATGTCTGCCTTCGGCCCGTGATGTATTTCAAGGGCGTGCCCTCGCCCGTCAAGCATCCCGAGGCGGTCAATATGGTGATCTTCAGGGAAAACACCGAAGACATCTATGCTGGAATCGAATGGAAAGCCGGGACTTCTGAGGCGTCAAAGATTGTCGAGTGGCTCCAAAAGGAAATGGGGGTAAAGAAAATTCGTTTTCCAAAATCCTCGAGCATAGGAATCAAGCCGGTCTCGGTCGAAGGAACCGAACGCCTCATGCGGGCAGCCATCAAGTACGCCATCGATTTAAAAAGGAAATCCGTGACAATTGTGCACAAGGGCAATATCATGAAATTCACGGAAGGAGGGTTCAGGGATTGGGCGTATGAACTGGCGAAGAGAGAGTTCGGTGCGACTCCTCTCGATGGCGGTCCGTGGCTCAAATTGCCCAATGGTATTGTCATTAAAGACGTTATTGCGGACGCCTTTCTCCAGCAAATTCTCACACGTCCCGCAGAATATGATGTTATCGCAACACTCAACCTCAACGGCGATTACATTTCCGACGCGCTCGCTGCGCAGGTTGGAGGTATCGGCATTGCGCCGGGCGGCAACATCAACTACGAAAATGGATACGCGGTCTTCGAAGCGACGCACGGCACCGCACCAAAATATGCAAACCAGGACAAGGTAAACCCCGGGTCACTGATTCTCTCCGGAGAAATGATGCTGCGATACATGGGATGGAATGAGGCAGCCGATTTGATACTCAAAGGATTGGAGAAGAGTATCGAAGTAAAGGTTGTAACGTATGACTTTGCCAGACTCATGGAGGGTGCAAAAGAGGTGAAGTGTTCGGAATTCGGGGACAGCATCATAAAGTACATGTAATAACCCGAAACCCTGTCTCCGATTTGAAACAGGCTACGCCTGTTTCTTTTGGAGGCCTCCGACTGAACAAAAGAAGGCGGATCAACACGGAATTTTCATTCGCGAATATCCACCAAGGTCCGCGTCATGCGAGGTCAATGGTTTTGAATGGTTATTCCACCTGGAAAACTATCACACCTTCCGTTTCTGATTCGTAAGTTCCTTCATTTTTTTCTCTAACAGCGCAGCGTTCTCTTCCGCAATCTCGAACTGCTTCTTGTAGTATCCCCTCTCGTGGCTCATTTTTGCCACCGGCAACACGGCGGTGCTAAGGGCAAGAGTAAAGAGAACATAGGTCGGGTCATAGAGGATATCGTGGGACTTGAAAAGCCAAACAGCGACGTACAAAACGAAACCTTGGGCAATGACTAAAAATGTCACTGCCAACGGCGTTCGCACAGAAAAGACAAGGGCGCCTGCGAGGATGATCATGAGGAAGACGATTGCGAGATCCCATTGATTGTATCGATGCACGAATCTGTTCATCAGAATTGCCCCGATCAATTGGGCATACACTCTGCCATACGCAATCCATTGCCACTTCGCGCCGGTCGTCATGAACGGCCAGCTGATAACAACGATTTTTCCCGACAATGTCGCCCACGTTGAGTCGGTGACGGGCTGTTCCCTGCCGCGGACCCACTGCCCGGCGTACCTCAGCGAATCACCCATCGGCGCAGTGAATGCATAGATGGGATCATTCAAGTACGGACCGATAAAAGCCTTGACATACGCAAATCCGTCTTCCCAAACCGGGACACGATATGGCCCTACTGTCACTGTGTTGAAATGTTGCGTGATCACCCCGTTATCGGGAATCGACTCAAACTTCTTTACCGCCTGCAGTGCCACATCCGGCACAGTGTAGCCTTTTGTGAATTCCCGATACTGGTTCGGGACAAAACGGAAGAGCGTGGAACGGCTATTCGCCCTCGCCGAAGAGACTCCCCAATCCATGTCAACAAGGTTATTCATCGGATGTTCGGTCCACCAGTTATCCTGAGCGTCGAGTTCCTTCTCGGAATTGTTTTGGAATGCTGGAGAGGTTTTGAGAGCGTCACCGAATACGACATTGTTATATGTCCCAATTGATCTCACAAGATCCTGGGTCTTCAGATCCAACGTTGTCGTTGGAGGAACAGGCACGACGATTACGCGCACACCCGCTTTCTTCAGTTTTGCAGCCACTTTTAGGACATTTCGGAGATACTGTTCGGGGGAATCTTGATTGGACCAAAGTGTAAACTCCCTCACCGGAGGATCAGGTGCCGATGAATCAGGATGGATGAACGAGCGTATCGGGACAAGATCGATGTACTTGAGTTCTAATGGATACAATCCACGAAATGTGAGAACGAGAACGGAGACGATGAGAATGACGATGCTCCAGGCGAAGAGTCTGACACCCAAGTTAATATTCATGGCGGCCGATCATCGAGAGAGGTGGCAACTAACCAATGGAACTGACTGAAATGTATGAGATTTTGAACAAAGATACGCCTTACCCTTTCCGTTTCTTGAAAGACTCTCCAATTTTGCTTATCATAGTAAAAATGCTGAGAGAACTTGGCGAATTATGGCGGATCCAGTCGAAACATCTACAGTTCCGGTCGAACAGAAGGACGAGGATACTCTCATCCAGGAGCCTGCTAAGGTTATCCTGTTCAATGACGAAATCCATACCTTCGATGAAGTGATCGGCCAGCTCATCAAGGCCATCCACTGTGATTCCACAAGAGCCGAGGCAATTGCATGGGAAGTGCACAGCACCGGGAAGTCGGTAGTCTATGAGGGATCGATGCCGGAATGCCTGAAGGTCTCTCACATTCTTGAGGAAATCGCACTCCACACGCAGATAGAGGTTTGAACGCATAATTTTGATTTCACGTCGTGTCTTACTGTCCTAGTTATCACACCTAAATGACATCTGCCGAAATCCGAAATAGTTTCCTGAACTTCTTCCGGGATCACGGGCACACGATTGTTCCCAGTTCCTCTGTCGTTCCGTATGATGATCCCACCCT
>JADGQA010000289.1 GCA_017882185.1 Bacteroidota bacterium | reverse complement strand
AATGCCACCCGCCACGATGAACAACGATCCGATGAGTGAAATGAAACTCAAATATTCATAAAGTGTGTGAAACAGTCTGCCCGGTGCGCCAAGCAAGCCAACATAGTACAAGACAACGATGAGCCCGAGCCCGTACGAAACGTAGGCATAGTTCCTGTCCCACCAGCTTCTGTTGATGAATGGTCCGGAGGCAATCGCTGCCAAAAGCAGAACGAATGGCATAACCCACCACACACTCACGGAAACGACGGTCCCTTGCTCGAGAGAGGCAGAGAAGAAGTTGAAAAGGAATAGGGATAGAGCTGAGACCGCGGCGAACACTGCAAGAACTCTCTTACGCTCGTGATTTCCGTCCGCGTGCGTCATGAAAACTCAGATTCAGGAATGATGGATGTCATTCAATGGAGTGGTTCGCGGGAGCTGTCCGGAGAGTCCGCGTATCGGATCGGAGCACCCCGCTGCGTTGTTTCGATGAGCTGCACGGTTCGCTTGGCGACCTCAGCAGATTTGCTCAGGAATGTTTCAGGATATACGCCGATCCAGACCACGAAGAGAACGATTGGAATCAACGCTACAATCTCTCGCCTTGTAAGATCCGTCAGCGTGTGGCCGTTGTAGAGTCCTCCTTCCCGTACCGGACCAAACATCACGCGTTGATACATCCACAAAAGATAGACCGCCGAGAGAATGACTCCAAGTGCGGCAAATGCCGCAAAAGCATGGTTGTCGAGCAAGGTGGAGTTGAAGGCTCCGAGGAGAATGAGAAACTCGCCAACAAACCCATTCAACCCAGGCAATCCGATCGAAGAGAGCGAGATAATCATCAGGAATGAAGCAAAGACCGGCATCAGCTTTGCCACGCCGCCGAAATCTGATATCTTCCTCGTATGGACGCGATCGTAGATCATCCCAACGAGGAGAAAGAGCGCGCCTGTCGAAAGACCGTGATTCACCATCTGAATGATCGCTCCCTGCATTCCTTCCTCTGTCATCGCAAATATACCGAGCACGACAAACCCAAGATGCGACACGGACGAATAGGCCACCAATTTCTTGATGTCAGTCTGGACAATGGAAACAAGCGCACCATACACAATACCGACAACTGCCAGAACGCTGATATAGGGTGCAATAACTATTGTGGCGTCGGGAAACAGCGGCACGCAAAAACGAATGAAACCGTACGTCCCCATCTTGAGCAAAACGCCCGCAAGGATAACACTGCCGGCCGTCGGGGCCTGAACGTGTGCGTCGGGCAGCCAGGTGTGGAATGGAAACAACGGTACTTTGATCGCAAAGCTCAGGGCAAACGCAAGAAACATCCAGAGTTGTAGCGTGAGCGGGAGACGCGAAGCAACACTATAGAGCTCGACCAGATTGGTTGTAAATGCTCCTCCCCGCATCGTCGAAGCGAAATAACCAAGGGCAATAATTGCGACAAGCATCAGCAGACTTCCGAACAGCGTATAGAGAAAGAACTTGACTGCAGCATACACCCTGTCTTGCCCCCCCCAGAGACCGATGATGAAATACATCGGGATGAGCATCGCTTCCCAAAACACGTAGAACAGGAAGAGATCAAGCGAAGCGAAAACACCCAGCATTCCCGTTTCAAGTAGCAAGATCATCATCGTGTATTCCCTGATCCGCCGTTCGATTGAATTCCAGGTGCCGAGAAGAGCAATCGGGGTGAGGAATGTCGTCAGGAGTATCATGAGCAATGACAACCCATCGATGCCGACGTGATAACTGATGTTCAGTCCGCCTATCCAAACAAACTGTTGGACGAATTGAAACCCCGCAACTTGAGAATCAAAATGGAAATAGAGATGAAGGGAGAGAACGAACGTTGCCAGGCTTGTGATAAAACCGACCAGTTTGATAATCTGAGCCTTTTCCTTATCGACAAACAGAAGAAGGACTATTCCAAGGAGAGGAAAGAATGTTACCAACGAGACAATAAAGTTGGAAATCATAATCGGATACCGGTCATTCTATTTCACGAGCAGCCATGTGAGGATGAACACGATGCCACCGATGAATATGATGGCATAGTTTTGCGCCACTCCTGATTGGACCTTCCGTGCCCACTGCGCCGTGATTGCCACCAGGCTTGCCGAGCCATTGACGAGTCCGTCAACGATGCGAACATCAAAGCCTTTCCAGAGTATTTTGTCGGAAGCATTCACAATCGGGTTAACGATTGCAGCATCGTACGCTTCGTCGACATAATACTTGTTGAGGAGCAGGCTGTAAATCTTGTTGTATCGCTCAACGAGAGCCGATGCGATCTCGATTCTCTTCAGATAGATTATTCTGGCAGCATAGATGCCGGCGAGAGCAATACCGACGGAGAGAGTCATCAAAACGTACTCACTCCATACAACCTTATACTCACTGATCATAAGCTTGCTATTTGCAGAGGCAAAGATCGGTTCAAGCCAATGCTCAATCGCATTTCCTCCAAAGAGGCTGCGCGGAATCCCAACAAATCCTCCGATAACAGAAAGACCTGCCAGAATTATGAGCGGAATAGTCATGGACTTTGGAGCTTCGTGCGGATGAGTGTCGTGTGCAAATCGCTCCTCTCCTTCAAATGTGAGACTCACGAGCCTGAACATGTAAAATGCAGTCAACCCGGCTCCGAGCACTCCGAGCAACCACAAAAAGACTGATCCATAGTCGCTACTGAATGCCTTCCAAAGGATTTCATCCTTGCTGAAGAACCCTGCAAACGGCGGTATGCCCGAAATCGCTATTGCACCAATGAGAAACGTCTTGTAGGTGACCGGCAAATACTTTTTCAATCCGCCCATGTTCCGAATATCCTGCTCGTCGTGCATCCCGTGGATCACAGCTCCCGAGCCAAGGAACAAGAGGGCCTTAAAAAACGCGTGCGTCATCAAATGGAATATCCCGGCACTAAACGCTGCCACACCCATGGCGAGAAACATGTATCCGAGCTGACTAATGGTAGAATACGCGAGGACTTTCTTGATATCATTTTGTACCAACCCGATGGTTGCAGCGAATACAGCCGTCACTCCGCCGATTACTGCCACGAAGAGAAGCGTTGTCGGAGCGAGCGCATAGAGGATGGAGCATCTGGCCATCATGTAGACACCGGCCGTCACCATGGTGGCGGCATGGATGAGCGCACTGACCGGTGTCGGACCCGCCATTGCATCGGGTAGCCAGACGTACAGAGGGATCTGTGCAGACTTGCCCATTGCGCCGACAAAAAGAAGCAACGTGATCCATTTCAATGCAGGATTGCCCACGCTCATCACTGATGCTGAGCCGAATACTGTGTCGAAATTCAGACTCCCGAATGTTTGGAAGATGAGAAACATGCCGAGCAGAAATCCAAAATCACCGATCCGGTTCACAACAAAAGCTTTCTTCGCAGCATCGCCGGTGATTTTCTTTTCATACCAGAACCCGATCAACAAGTAGGAACACAGCCCTACACCTTCCCATCCGAGGAATAGCAAAACGAAATTATCTGCCAGAACCAGGTTCAACATGGCAAAGATGAAAAGGTTCATATAGGAGAAGAACCTCCAGAACCCCTTGTCGCCGTGCATGTAGCCGATCGAGTAGACATGAATCAGGAATCCAACGCCAGTGACAATCAACGTCATCAAGATCGACAATTGATCTACCTGATACGCGACCGATACGCTGAGCGATGTGGCTGTTCCAGTGAAAGTCGAAATCCAGGGGAAGAGGGTTACGACGTGCTCTCGTTTGGCCTCTTCGAGTCCAAGCATTTGAATGAAGATCGCTGCCGCGAGAAGGAATGAGATTCCCACCACTCCGCTTCCGATGGTCCCAACGAGCTTTTCGCTCTTAATCCGGCTGCCAACGAGTCCCAGGATCAGGAAACCAAGAAGTGGGAAAAGAACAATGTAGGGCGTCAGTGCAAACATTCCAGAGAGTAAAGTGCTAGTGACATGTTCGAGGTTTCGAGTTCATAGTTCTGATTTGGGAGGGATGAGTCCAGGTTTGTTCGTCCCGTTCCTCACCATTTCATGATATTGATTTGATCCAGATTTACGGTTTTCTTGCGGCGGAACAGGGCAATGACAATCGCCAGTCCGACGGCCGCTTCTGCTGCAGCGACTGTCATGACAAAGAAGACAAGCATCTGACCTGTTGCGTCACCGAGGTGAA
>JADGQA010000288.1 GCA_017882185.1 Bacteroidota bacterium | reverse complement strand
AAGCTGAATGCCTCGTTCGTATCCGGAAACATCAGACCTTGCGCATCGAATATCAATTGATCCTTCCCCGACTTCGGATCGAATGCGCGTATTTCTTCCTGTTTCGTCGAATCGTTGACGGCGAGGTAAGAATACCGATTTGCATTCTCGATCCAATTGAGGCTCCTCGGTCCCGATTTTCCGGCAAGCTGCGCGCCAGCCTGCATGGCCTCCTGGATATTTTTGAACCGTGCTTTCTCCTGCGCATGGAGACAGGCGACACAAAAGAATATGAAGATAAAAATCACCAGCTTGTTCAAAGGTTGAAGGTAGGTCTTCATGTGTTTCTGCGTCTCCTGGTAAGTGGATTATTGTTGATGGACGCGCGGAATCTCCCGGGCTCTCTCAAATCCGGGGATGGTCTGTGGGTTTTTGGACGACCCTGAACCGGAGAAATCTAACGCAATCGTCCCCAATTCTCAAGCGAAAAACCTGAATTCTCGGTCTGCATCGTGCTACATATTATTGTGCTCAGGTCGACAATGTAGACAGAGTGATCGGAAGTGTCTTCTATTCTGTACTTTTCGAGAAGATTGATTCTCAGACCAAGCCAAAACAGTGGGGCAAATGGCAGACTTCGACGGAGGTCCATCTGGCACAGGACTTGTCAAATGGAGGCATCGTGGAATATCAATAGAGGGACAATCACAATGGATCGAGAAATTATGATAGAAGCCGGATCGGATCGAGCGAGTCTTTTGACTGTTCTTGCTCTCATCCTGCTGTTGATGTTGACGGGATGTTCATCGCACATACTGGAAAGCAGGTGGAGTGAAAGTCAGGCGGCGATCGATGGGATCGGTGCAGCCTGGCGTGATACACTCGTTTCTCTGGATGACAAGGAAACGTTTGTCGGCGTACTCAACGATGAGGACTATCTCTACATCAGATTGGTAACGACAAATCGTGACCTTGAAAGCCAAATCATACGACAGGGATTTACCATTTGGTTTGACAGGGATGGCGGCGAACAGAAGAAATTCGGAATCTGCTTCCCGCTCGGCATGGATCACTTTTCAGGTGGGCGGGCGTCACGGAGAGAAGGGAAACATGAGCAAGAAGTCCCGAGAAGGGACAGCATCTACGTTCCTGTGAATGAAGTTGAAATTCTGGGGGCCGACGACGGCGGGACACATCGCGTTGCGATTGCGAGCGCAGGGGGTATCGATGCCCGCTTTCAGACATCGCACGATACATTGACCTATACACTGAAGTCTCCAATCTCGAGCAGCGGTTACTTTCCGTATACGATCGGGACGAGACCGGGTATGATTGTCGGCGTCACCATGGAGTCTTCAAACAACAGAGGCGAGGAGAAACCTCCGGAAGGTTCTGATGAGGGAGGAGGCCGACGCGGGGGTGGAATCGGTGGAGGCGGAGGGCACGGTGGGCGTGGAAGATATGGCAGCGGCGGTTACAGCAATGAGAGATCCGGCAGAGCCGGACAGTCAAAACCATTCAGTCAATTTGTAAGAGTCCGGCTGGCAGTTTCGGGTTCGGAGTCCCACTAATCCAGCCCGAACGATCAAGAGGAGTATCTTTACTTTTCGCTCACAATTGCAGAAATTACCCTCAGTGTGAAGTAATCCCTGCATCAACTTCGAAGAGCGTACCCAACAAATCGAATCAGAGAATTCAAGAAGGATTATCCAATGCACATTCGCAATCGTAACCAGCATTCATTGCTCTCACAGGACACGCTCGTCGTGGCCATTATCCTCGCAGGTCTGATTCTTGCTGGTTGCGGCACGACCATGCAGTTGCCGAGCCACTGGCCCGACCAAAAAGTCGTCGTTGACGGAAAGAACAGCGAGTGGGACAGGACATATTTGATTGATGACAATAAGCTCGTGATCGGATTCGTCAACGACAGTAGCTTTGTATATTTGCTTCTTGCGACCAATGACCGACCACTGGCCATGAGCCTGAGGAGAGGTCTTACAGTCTGGTTTGACGCCAACGGCGGAGGAGACAAGACATTTGGGATTCACTATCCGATGGGAGGCATGTTCTCTCGCGGGGCACGATCGGGAGAAGGGGAGAATAGCGAACTGGCATTCGATCCCACTGAGCAACTCACAAATCCTCCAACCGAACTGGAAATCCTTGGACCTGGCAAGGATGATCGCCACAGAATGCAAATCATGGAAACGGGAGGTATTCTAGCGAAGTTCAACCTCAGTGGAAATTCCTTTATCTATGAAATGCGGGTGCCATTCACAGAGGGAGATCAGTTTCCGTTTGCCATTCGTTCGAAAATCGGAAGCGTTGTCGGACTCGGACTTGAAACGTCTCAAGGAAGTGTACAACGTCCTGAGCAGAAAAGAAATGAGGGGGGCAGTGTGGGGGATGCATCGGAAGAGGAAGGTGACAGAGGGCTTGGAGGAAGTGGCATGCGCGGTGGTGGACGCGGCGGTGATCGGGGAGGATATGGTCAAGGTGGAACGAGAGGGTCAGCGGGACCTTTGGATCTCTGGATTAAAGTGAAGCTGGTCGCTAGGAACTCTCTGGCAAATTGAAAGAAATGAGTTGCCTCGAAACAACAATCCGTGTTTTTACGGGTGATGATTTTCATTTCTAAAGGAAGAAATGGATCGTAAAGTAATCAGTCGAGTAAGTCGGCCTCCCATTCACAAACGAATCGCTTTTGTTTGTTTTTCCCGTTCACTGGGAGGGCTTGAACTTACAACCTTGCGACTGGCAAAAGCAATGAGAGAGCGGGGACACGTCGCTTTGGTCATCGTTCCAACTTCATCCCCGCTCCAACGGAGAGCGATGGAAATGGGCATTTCGGTCGAAGCTCTAGAGCCGCGGTGGAAATACGGAGACCTTGTGGCCGCCATTCGTCTCGGCCGCGTGTTCAGGAAGAACCGGATTGATGTCGTCGTTCTCGTGCAGTCCAAGGATATCCATGTGGCGTCCCTCGCATCATTAATGTCGTCAAACACGAAGCTGGTGTTCTATCAACAGATGGATTCGGGATACAACAAGAGGGACATCCTCCACACGTGGGTATATTCGAGACTATCTCGATGGATCTCTCTTACCAATGGCATGAGAAACAGTGTGTTGACATTTACCCGTATGCCGGGCGAAAGCGTCGACGTCGTTCCGCTCGGCATCGACCTGCAACAATTCAATCCTGCGAAGTATACACGATCGCAGGCGCGCACATTCTTCAGATTGCCGCAACATGACCGAATTGTAGGAGTTCTGGGACGCTTGGATCCGCAAAAAGGGCAGGAGGTTCTCTTGCGTGCGGTCCCGGCTCTCACAAGAAAACATCCAAATATTCACATCATTATTGCAGGCGATGAAACTGCCGGCGAACCGGGATACAAAGCCCGTCTCGAAAACATATGCAGGACTCTGTCCATCGAGAAACGTGTGACATTCCTTCCATTCACGAATGACGTTCCACGACTCATGACGGCTCTCGACATATTCGTTCTTCCTTCGTATTCTGAAACCTACGGCCTTGTCGTCATCGAAGCGATGGCCATGAAACGACCCGTCATCGCAACAAACGCCGGAGGAGTACCGGAGATTATTACCAATGGCGAGACAGGGCTGCTCGTCCCACCGCGTGACTCGGATGCGCTGAGCGGCGCAATTCATTCACTTCTCACGAACGTCAGACTTCGATCAAGAATCATCCGGTCGGCGCGCTCCAGGGCACTGGACCGTTACGATTTCAATCTGTCCGTTGACATGCTTCTTCGTGTGATAAGCGCTTTGTAGAACAAACGCGCAAGCTTTCAGTACTTCCCAATCCTGAGCGAATCAACTCGGTCTTAAGATAAATGCAGTCGGCCTTAAAGCGACCGGCACAGGGTCCCAGGTTTTTTGTAGCGGATCGTTAATTGACTGGCAAGGGGAGAATATATGGACACGAAGGGGAGGCATAGAATTCAAACGGCGGAAATCTTCAAGACTTCCGCCGTTTCACCTATGATACCTCTGGATGACAGGAGACACTACGGAGTTGCGTTCTCCAGTTGTCGGCTTGCCGCAAGCAACAGACAGTGACGTTTGACACGATCGTTGGATGTAAATCGCGCATTCCGAACTATCAAGAAGTCACCGCGGTCGGTCCGAAGATCATGGAGAGCAAGTGCCGCCGCAATGCGTGCATCGGCATCGTTGTCCTC
>JADGQA010000085.1 GCA_017882185.1 Bacteroidota bacterium | reverse complement strand
ATCGGACCTTACGTGCAAAGTGGTTGACACTGCTGGCTTCACGTTAACACATAGAAAATCGTTTTGCAAGAGGAAGGGCGGGACACAGCAGGTGCGGAGCATACGAAGTGTATCGTCAATTGTATTACTTTTTCTTACTTAGAAACCGGTCGAGTCTCTCTTCGCGGTCCGATGCCTCGATGAGCAGCTTCAAACGACGCATCCTCGTTTCCTCCTGCTTGGCCCGCACGATCCACCACTTCGCGACTTTCTGATACGAAGGTGCTTGTGCGCGGAAGTAATCCCAGGCTTTCTTATTCGCTTTAAATAGCTTCTTGTGGACCGCCCCGAAAGGAGCGTTCTGCACTTCATACGAGTAGACTTTTGATCTTTCTTTATCGCGTCGTCGAAATGCACTGAGTCCGGCAGGCTTCATCCGACCTGCCTTTGTCAATCTTTTCACGTGTTTGATATTGACGAGACTCTAGACGCTTGTCGGTTTCCTTGGTGTGAACCGGATCGTCCATCGGTTCTTGTCGATACTTTTACGGACAGCGTCAATCCATCCGAAGCAAAGAGCTTCGTCCAGTGCTTCCGCATAGGTAATCCCTTTCGTTCCCGCCGAGTACTTATAGAATCCGACCCACATTTCTTCCGCACGATCGTGATTCTTCTGCAGCCACGCCCGGAAATCAGACGGTGATATGAAAAACGTGTGCTTCATGAAGTGGGACGGTGTACTGAATTCACAGCCGAAGTGCAATGTGTCGATATGTGCTGTAAACAAAATAGCCGGGATTTGCCCAAAGTAAAAAAATGCCCGCAAAGCAAAGATTCGTTTCGCGGGCATCTGAATCAGCAGGAAGCGATTACCAGATCTTGACACGCACGTCGTCTGATCGCCACATCGGATCGCCTTGTTTAATTCCAAAAGTTGCATAGAAGTCGGGCATGTCCGAGAGCGGACCAATGACGCGGAATTTTGCAGGAGAGTGTTCGTTGCTGCGTACCTGGTTTGCGACCGCTTCGGGGCGTTCGTTGACCATCCATGCGAGAGCGTAGCCCAGGAAAAATCGCTGGTCCGGATTCAATCCACCGATCATTTCCTGATTCTTGTACTGACCGGTTTTCCGGAAGGCGTCATATCCCATCATAATGCCTCCAAGATCGGCAATATTCTCACCCTGGGTCAGCTCGCCGTTGATATACAAGCTGTCGACCGCGATGTAATTGTTGTACTGGTCTACGATCATCTTGGTCTTGGTGTAGAATTTCGAGCTGTCTTCGGGTGTCCACCAGTTGTTCAAATTGCCCTGTGCATCGTACTTGCTTCCCTGATCATCGAACCCGTGGGTTATTTCGTGGCCGAACGTGGATCCGCCAATCACGGAATAGAGGATGGCATCGTCCGCCAATGTGTGCTCAAACCCTGGGACAATAATATTGCAGCCCGGCACAACGATTTCGTTATTGGACGGATTGTAGTACGCATTGTAGGTCTGTGGCTCCATGTCCCATTCGGTTCTGTCAACAGGTTTGCCGTACTTCGCAACCATGTAATCGAAGCGCCACCGGTTTGCTCCCATGACGTTGTACACATAGGAGGTCCGGTCGACGTGGACGCTGTCCAGGTTTTTCCATTTGTCCGGATAGCCGACCTTCATGATAATCGCATCCAGTTTTTTCAGAGCTTTCTCCTTGGTGGTTTCGCTCATCCAGTCAAGTTTCTTGATGCGTTCCGCATACGCTTCCCTGATTGCACTGCCGATTTCCAGAAGTTTTTGTTTCGTCCCTCTTGGCAGATATTCATCCACGTACACCTGGCCGATGAGTTCACCGAGGGATCCGTCCGTTTGCTCGACGACCCGTTTCCACCGGGGCTTGGGTTCTTTGATGCCGCGAAGTGCTGTCGAGTAGAAATTGAATGACTCAAGATAGGTTCTATCGTCCAGATATCGTGCAAGACTGCGGACGAGATGGAACTTGAGATAATTCTTCCAGTCTTCAATCGGAAATTGCGTGAGATAACCGTTCAATGCCGTAAGGAACTCGGGCTGACCTACGATGACCGTGTCGACTTTCTGCAATCCGACTTTCTTCATGAAAGCAGCCCAGTCAAGATTTGGCGTTGATTGGGTCAATTGCTTGAATGAAATCTTGTTGTAGTTTTTTATGGGGTCACGGGTGTCTTCCCGCTTCCGCGCGGCCTTGGCAAGGGCAGTCTCAAGGTTCATCAGATGTTCCGCGGCATCCTTTGCCTGGGCGTCGTCATACCCGATGATCTTGAAGATGTTGCGGACATGTGCGACGAATTTTTGCCTGATCTTGATGGCTGCGGAATCCGAGTCGAAATAAAACCGGCGATCCGGGAGACTCAAGCCCCCCTGCCAGATGAAAATCGCATTCTTACTGCTGATTTTGTCATCCTGACCTACGAAAAAGGAAAACATCGGTGAACCGGAAACCGCGCGAATGAAGGCTGCGGCATCAACGACGCCTTTCATGTTTTTGATCCGGTTGATCATCGCAAAATCGGTGTTTAAGGTGGAGATTCCCTGCTTGTTGAGCGAGATACTATCCATTCCGGAATAGAAGAAGTCGCCGATCTTTTGCTTGTTGCTTCCTTTTGGAGCGTCGGTCAGCGCCGAGGAAGATTGACAAAGATTCAGGACCTGTGCGTTGATGGTATCCTGGATGAGCTGCCAGAGTCCGTTACTTTGTTCAGAAGGGGGAATGGGATTTTCCTTGAACCATTTGCCGTTCGCAAAGAGGAAGAAATCGTCACCCGGTTTCACGGTGGAGTCAATGTGTGATGCAAGAGGATCGACGGTCGGAGATTCATAAGGGTACTGGCTGAACGCGCATACACTGATGAATGCGACGCCGAAAAACGTGGAAAGAATTCTGTGCTTGATCATAGTTGTGATGGGACGGTTGTTTGTGAAATGTGAATGATGTGCGTGGAGAATGTGAGGCCCCTTTCAAAAATGCAACGATTAATATACAACTCTTGTCAATAAAAAGTTGCATTTCGGAATCTGGGGCAAGGCTGGGCTTGGGAAGGTGGGATCAAGCCGCTCTATAATGTACGCTAAGAGTTTCCCGGTGAAACCGGCGAAATTTTGGATGACGATTGTTGAAGAGGGCGGGCAATCTCTACCGTTCGTCAGCAGTGGGGCCAAAGACACCTGGAACAGGGACATCAAGCAAACGCAGAAATACAGATAATTGTCCTCGATGGTGAATAATGTGGTTCAATTGGCGGCGGATGACATCGGCGCGCGGCAATTCGTAGATCACACGATCACCCTTGCGGAATTTCCAGTTCTTCGCGAGCGCATCGTCAGAGGACGTGTTCAGGATCTCCGTGGCCTTGTGCAGTTGATTCTCGAATTCGGCCATGATTTGCGCATGCGTTTGTGGGATGTTGGGATTATAAGCGCTGGTACCCATATCGTATTCATCGCTCGTAAGGCTTCGGGTGATCCAATGGGGCAGCTCCGCGATGTGCATGCCGAGTCGACCGATCGTCATGGATTTCTCGTGAGGTTTCCATGAAAGCTTTGATTCCGGAATTCTCTCCAGCATGGTTTTGTTTTTTGCGGACTCCTGTTGAAGCTCTGCAAGAAGACGCTGTACCGTGTTCATGTTGACCTTTCTTCTTTTTCTTACAGGTACAATATACGTAAAGATTTGCGTCGAAATCTACCAGCCGACTGTGTAGTCGCTGTTCCAAAGGTCCGGAAGAAAATGTTCCCCGAAGATTCTGGCGAACCAGCATCGTTTCTCAGATTAGTGGACGCATGAGAACATGGGAACTCCAGCGGTCTTCTTATCCCCCCACAAACTGGATCAAATCGCGAGATCCAGAACTCAAGGATGGATTCACCAATAATGGTGAACGTTCCTACGTACCTGCCGGTCGTACAGTTCACGGATGCTACGCAGACTCTCTTCAGCCAGAGGCGGAAGATCGGCAGCCTTAACATTCTCTTCCACTTGGGCAGCTCGTTTGGCACCCGGGATCGCGCACGTGACCGCGGGGAATGCGAGTATCCACTTCAATGCGAATTGCGCCATGGTCTGGCCCGGAGGCACGAGCGCTCGTAAAGCCTCGACAGTCTTCAATCCCACCTCGAAGTCGATTCCGGAAAATGTTTCCCCACGATCAAACGCCTCGCCGTGCCGGTTGAAGTTGCGATGATCATCGCGAGCAAATGTGCTGGCTCGCGTTAGTTTCCCCGCCAGCAGTCCCGATGAGAGCGGCAGTCTCGCCAGAATGCCGACTCGGCGACGCTGCGCCTCAGCGAAGAACAATTCGGAAGGACGTTGACGGAAGATATTGAATATGATTTGTACCGACTGCACTCCGGGATACTCAATGGCTTTTAAAGCCTCTTCAACTTTTTCAACACTCACGCCGTAATAGTGAAGTTTGCCCGCCTTGACCAAATCATCAAGTACTTCGAACACTTCGGGTCTGTAATAAACCTCTGTTGGTGGACAATGGAGCTGCAGAAGATCGATCGCGTCGGTACCAAGGTTCTTCAGACTTCGTTCGACAAAGTCAGTCAGGTTTTGCCGGTTGTAACCGGCAGAGACGTGCGGATCGAGCCTTCGACCCGCTTTTGTAGCAATATAGAATTTCTCCCGGCGTTCCTTTCGGAGGCGTGCCAACAAACGCTCGCTCCGTCCGTCGCCATACACATCAGCAGTGTCGAAGAAGTTCACACCAAGATCGAGCGCGCGATGAAGCGCCGCGAAGGATTCTTTATCATCCACGGTACCCCAGGCGCCGCCGATGGCCCAGGCGCCGAAACTGATTGCAGACACTTTCCATCCTGTGCGGCCCAATTCACGATATTCCATTGGAACTCCTTTTTGTCAATATGCTCGCAGGCGATGTCGCCCACCTTCGTTGCAGAGCAAACTGCGGCGGGTAAACGTGACATCGCATGCGTTTTCTAGAACACAACGCGCTGTTCACCCACTTGAAGCGCTATGACGCGATCGGCGACTCCTTCCTGCTTAGCGGCTTCGTGAAGCGCCTCGAGCCGTTCCGCCGCGTCGGGCGGTGATCCGTATGCCATCGTCCCGTAATGAATCGGCATCATATACTTCGCGCCGACATCCTCAAATATTTTCACCGCACCCAGCGGACTCGCATGTACGTGTGACCCAAGACCCGCTCCCCCCGGCGAAATCGGAATGAGTGCGAGGTCGATCTTGAACCGCCGTCCAATTTCCTTGAACAGTTCCGGGTTGTATCCGGTATCTCCCGCGAAAAAAACCACAATACCCTTGTATTCTATGATGTATCCCGTATATCCGGTTTCTCCAAGCCAAGTCCGATCGAAGCCATACCGGCCACTGAAATGCTGGACAGGCACTGCGGTGATGCGCACGCTGTCATCTTCGATGGATTGCCAGGGTTGAAGCATGACGGTCTCTTTGAACCCAAACTCCGGCGTGTACGCGGCAAGCCCATTCGCAACGACTAGGATACCATTTTTTGGAATCTCCTCAAGACTTCCGAAACTGAAGTGGTCGAAATGCATGTGAGAGATGAGTGTGAAGTCGATTTTTGTCAGAATGGCTGGATCAAGGCCCGGTTTCACAAAACGTTCCACCAACATTCCGATCGTATTCGTGAAGAGGGGATCTGTAATAAACAGTTTATCGTGGATCTGGATCAAAACCGTAGCATGCCCAACCCAACCAACGGCGAGGTTTGCGTTGGGAAGAATTGGTGTTGTGATCATTTGGGGAGGGGAGGGAATCGGCTCGCCGATTCTTCCGAGCGACTGCGTCACCATCCGCTGAATGTACCCGCTGCATCCGGAAAAAAGAAGAAGCAAAAAGATTGGAACGATGGGAATGAGGGACCGGCGATTCATCAATACAAAAGATACGGAATTTCGAAGAACTGTTCCAAGAGACCTTATGAGTGAACACAGAATCGCAGGTGATGAAGCCGAGTCTACTGACAGGAGAAGGAGTCCAAGGATCGTGAGAACGAGGGAGAAGAAGAAGGCGATACCCAAGACCAAGTTCAGCCATTTTTTCTCCGAATGTGCAATCCAATACCAAAGAATCCCGAAGAGCAAAAGCGCTTGCGGAATAACCTCCAACCAGCCCGCAAGCAGATCTAAAGATGTTCCTTCACGACCTTCGCATCTTTTAAGAGGTCCTCTGTGTGAATCATTCCGAGGCCAGGGGCGCTTGGGACATTCAGGAAGCCATCTTTTACGATGATGGGTGGATCGAAGAGCGGACCGGTTCTCTCCACGCCGCTCTTCAATTCCTGAAAACGTCCCATATTCGGCGTGAAGCTGAAGAAATTCGCCATTTCGGCAAATCCGGTACTATCACTTGAAATGTGGGTTGTGATTGGCAGATCTGCTGTCGCAGCCATGCGCGCAACTCTTGTCGCGCGGACAAAACCGCCATAATAGTGCAAGTCAGGCTGAACGATTTGCAGCGCACTGTTACGGATCATCCACGCAAAACGGTATTCACTCGACTCCTGTTCACCCCCCGAAATCGGAATGTCCAGTGCATCCGCCACTCGTTTGGTATCATCCAGATAATCGAACGGGCACGGCTCCTCGAATAGATACGCCTTGATTGCCTCCAGGCGCTTGCCAATCTCGATTGCCTTTGGCACATCGTAGGACCCATTCGCGTCCGCCTGGATTGTAATCTCATCACCCAGAATTCTTCTCGAAAGCTCGATGAGCTCTTCAGACCGGTTCAGCATGGAATCTCTGTTCCTGCTCATTCTCCCGCCAACCTTGAATTTGACGGCGCGAGCTCCTGTTTCGGCAATCCGTTTCTGCAACACCTTGACCTCTTCCTCCGGTGTTGTCTCCCGGTTTCCGCTTGCGACATAGACGGGGACTTTGTCCCGCACTCTTCCACCGAACAATGCACTGACGTGCTTTTGCGCGATCTTACCGAGCAGATCAAGAATACTGAATTCCACCCAGGCGACACTGCACCAGAACGGCAGTCCCTGCATTTTATAATTGCTGTCGTAGACATAGATGCCGTCAAGAAGCGATTCAAGGTCGCGTGCATCTTTTCCGATAAAGAATGGGATCACCTGCTGAAGAAGTAAGGGATAGAGGAAACGGACTTTCTCGTTTGGCATGGAAAGTCCGACGGCGCCATCCTTCGAGCGCGTCCGAACCAGGAAGAGGTTGCCGACTTTCAGCAATTCGATTGACTCGATGATAACCGGACTTGTGATGCCTTCGAGATGAAGAACAGGAGCGCTCGCGGCTTTGATCAGCGCATCTTCGTCGCCGTTGACGGCTTGAGGATCGCGCGCGAATGCGGTCGACAGCGGGCCGAGTATTCCGGCAGCAACGGAAGTCTTAATGAAATCACGACGTTTGTAGCCCATTGTCTTGTTGTTCAACAATTCGGTGAGTTGGTCATTGATTGAATTTCACGGCAAAAAAAAACGGACGCATGACAATTCCTGGCACGGTTAACATTTGCAGTGCTTTTTCGGAAGAGCGTCATCTCAGCATACCGCTGTTCCTGAATGTCAGGATCAACGCATAGTAAATGTTTTCCGCCATCTTTTTGTAGCCGATCCCATTCGGATGGAGTTGATCGGACATTAATTCAGGGTGTCCAAAGACTCCTTTTAGAGGGTATTCGATCAGTGGGAGCGTAAAGCGTCCGGCTACCCCTTTCAACATTGTGTAGTACGCTGCTGCTTGTATTGAATCCTGAGTCGTCCAATTTCCTTGGTCCATGTATTGCGCCATATCCGGATTAACAAAACTGAGCAACACAATCTTTGAACCGTAGGTGAGAATCTGCTGAACGAGCAAGCGCAGCAGCGAATCCGCCGATTGCACATCAACGTTTTGCAGAAACTCGTTCGATCCAAATTCCAACAGCACGAGGACGGGTCGCTTGGAAAGGACACTGTCCTGTAGGACATCAAGCCCCGTATTGATGCGAGCGGCAGTATAACCCTGATTGTACACCTTGATGTTCAACAATTCCTGGAGAAATCGTGGATACGATGAATCCCCCGTACACGAGGAACAGGATCCATCTTTTTTGTGAAGGGCGGTCATTTGCCGTTCGTGGGCGCTGGTCAGGCGGATGATCTGCTCCGTCGAATAGTGAATATATTCAGCCCTTGTGCCCGTAGGGCCCTTGTCTTTGCAAAAGGGAGTTTTCTCGCCTGCACCGAATCCGTACGTCAGGCTTGTCCCGAAGCAGACGATTGAATTCTGGTCCGTCCAGGGAATCGTCATCGCTTGCAATGGCGGATATGGGGGCTCGACAGGAATGGATTCGGTTGCGTGGTTGCATGAGATCTGAACGAGAAGGAGGAGAACGCTGCTACAAAGGACTAGACGATTCATGATTCTATCTGGAATGACTGGATGCACTCTCTTCATGGGAATTGATGAGGTGGATCAGAACGCGAGTGTTCTCGTTTCTGAGATGCAGAGGGAATCAGGCGTGGCGACTTTGTCCTATTCTACTTCTTCGATTTCGGTTTGAGCTTCCGATCGATGGTTGCAATGAGCTCGTCGTGAGTGAACGGCTTCTGGAGATAGTCAACGTCCGGATCCGAGCCCCACGCGCCGGCGGTCTGTGCTTTCCCGGACATAAGAATGAGAGGAATATTTGTGGTCCTTTGTTCCCGTTTGAGAAATTCCCGCAGGATAAAGCCGCTTCCGCTGTACATCATAACATCGCTTATGATCATATCGGGCACATTGGCCTTGGCGAGCTCGAATGCGGTAATACCATTGTCGGCTTCCAATGTCTCATACCCTTCTTTCTTCAACATGACGACAACCATTTCGCGGAAGGTGTCTTCATCATCGACGACGAGGATTTTTTTCATTGTATGGGTTCCTTAGAATCGGACGCTATGAACGGGCAGGTTCGAGAGCATGAAGGATATAGATTTGTGCCCGCAATGCGCACGAATCGGTGTGATGAAATCTAAGGTAAACAAACGGGAAAATCAAAGCGTAGATCAGTACTTATTGACTTCTGCCAGAGTTCTCTCGCTCCTTGGGCATTTTGAATTAGAAACGTCATTCCCTTCACCCAACAGTTTCCAGGAACTTGAGGACATGATCATTGAAAAGAACCGGCTCTTCCATATTTACCAGATGCCCAAGACCCGGGAAAATGACTTTTCTCGCACCGGGAATACTTCGCTCCAGCGTGTCAGCAATCTGAAGCTGATCCGGAGCATCCGCGTCACCAACAAGCACAAGTGTTGGAACGCGAATTTCGCCCAAACGTCCGATTGCCGGCGGAGTCAATGGTTTCCCGAGATCGGCATGAGTCCAGTGCTACCCGGAATAGCCACCCACCATTTTCCGCAACCGCGCAGCCACCGCCTTGTTATTCATTGCGTGCCGGAAAATTATCTGTCGTATCCAAATTTCCCGCGCTACTTCTATTCCTTTCTCCCGCGCTTTCACCTGCATCGATGCCTGTGCCGTCGCGAAATTCGAAGACCACTTGAAACCGCCAAGCGAAGGGGCGACAAGGATGAGCGCACGTGCAATTCCCGGATACATCAGGGCAAAATTTATGACAGCTCCGCCTCCAAGTGAAAGTCCTGCAAGATATGCCTCCTGAATTTTTAAGCCATCGAGAAGCGCCTTCAGATCTCCCGCGTGCGTGTAACCAACTTCGCTGGACTTCGATCGGCCGAATCCCCGAAGATCATATCGAAGCACCCGATACTTCCGGGCGAATTCGTCAATCTGATCGTCCCAGACTGTTGTGTCGAAACTAAAGCCATGAAGAAGAACCAGTGTCGGTCCTGTGCCAGTCTGCTCGTAATAGAGTGAAGCACCGTCAACATCGACATAGCCGGTTCCAGGTAATGCCATCAACGATCTCCGGACTGAATAAAGACGATGGGGTCCATTGTTGAAAAGACTGTGAATTGGTTTAACCAGACAGGTCTATGTTAGGCTATTTGAGAACCAGCAATCGAACCTACTTCCTGCGATTGGCTTTCACGATCTTGTCGATCACTGCATTTCTTCGGGGTATGTCCCATCCCACCTTGTTGAGTTCGCGTTCGGGGAAACCCCCAACTCGTCCAAGGATGAGGAAGGCATTGAAGGCGTGTCCCTTACTTTTCCATCGGGCCATTTCGACGAGGGATCCGAAGGCTCGGTCGCGAAGTTGGCGTAGCAGCTGACGGTCCCGTTTTTTGGTGAGAATGGACAGGATCATCGATGCCTTGTTGCGATCCGTCCAGATCGGCGAACCTAGCATATTGATGAATGGGACTGGGGAAATCTTGATGTGAAGAGCCGGATTTCGCTGGGCTAAAGAAGCAATGGCGGCGAGCGCCCTCGCAGCGTTGTTTCGAACAACTTCATCTTCATCGACCGCCGCAATGAGGAGGTCGTCTGTCACCTGGCGTTTGTCGGTAGCATAGCCGATAACGTACGCTGCAATTGCTCGCTGTTCCGGATCGGCGGAGTTGCGGAGTACAGTTTTCAGGATTTTCGATTGATGTCGCGCAAACCCGGGGAATCGTTCCTGCCACGAACGTGTTGACGAGTCGGCCATCAACGAATGGCCTTGAGCAATATCGTCACCGGCAATTCCTTTGCTGACGGCAATCTGGAACGCATCGAAAAATTTGTTATAAGCATCTGTAATTTCGGAAGGGAGGGAAATGTTCCAATTGGGAGGAGTGCGGTACATCGAGTTCTTTGGACGGGTTTCCTGGATCCCGACGAAAAGGATCAACTTGCCGCTGTCGTCACAACAGACTACGCTGAGGTGGGCTTCAGTAACGTGAAGAGAGTCCTTGAGCCGTTCTTCGATCGTGGGGAGGAAGAGAGGCAGCGTGTCCCCCTCCTTGAGTTCCAAGGCAGCTCTCGCCTGCTGGACAGAGACGTGACGAAAACCAAAGAAGTCGATGATGCCGATTTGCTGGTCCTGCGCATTCGCGAGGTTCAAGGAGAGAATGAAGCAGAGAGGAACGAGTTTTTTCATGAACCGCTTTTCTTGAGAATTCCGAGGAATACTCAATAAGCCAGGAACTGCGTGGAACATACCACCATGATACGATATTCATTGCACTTTTTCAAAAACAGCGGTCATCGTCTCCACGATGAGATCATCGAAGGAATCCGTTTTGCTCCTGAAGCACGCCGGGTAGGACTTGATGAGATCCAGATGTGCGAGGTTCAATGATTCGGAGTATCGAATGCTATTCACAGAGGACGAATGTTCTTCCCAGAGTTTTCTGTATTTGGTTGTTGGCCAACCATTCACATGATTGGGATCAATGGGTTCAAGACCCTTCGCAACAGCGAAATCGTGCAGTAGGGACGTGGGGAACAGAAATTGGCAATACGGAACCGTGATTGTGCGATAAGCATGCTGACCGAACGGAGACATATACAACGGTCCGAAATTGAGGAAGAGATGACCGTGTTGTTTCAGTACTCTGAGAGCATTCCGGAATACGAGATCAGGATGGGAAAAATGCTCAAATGCGTCATACGAGAAAACGCAGTCGAAACTCTCTTCTGCAAATTGCAGGTCCTCTGCATCCATCTGCAGGAATCTGACGCCCTCCCGCCTTGCTCTGCCATCGAGTCCCTCGCCGCGGATGTCAATGGCTGTTGTTTGTCTACCCTCGCGTTGGAGAAAATAGCTGACCATTCCGTCCCAACATCCCAATTCCAGATAGGATTTCGGAGAAGATGCTCCGGGGAGTCTCAGGATTTCTTTGGCCCGCTGGAATCCGCGTCGTTCGATACTTCGGGGGTCATATCCGTACTCGGGAAGGAGTGGGTATTTCGTTTGAAGGTGCTGAAGTTCATTCATGCCAAGATAGTTGGGCGTGGATGGTGCCTCCCTGAAAACGGACCTTGTGCCGCGAAGCTTCGTTCGTTGAAGAGCGGTCTGAACGGCCCGTACTCCGCTGATGAGAAATCCCGGGGTGATTTCCTTCACGAATGATCTGACCGAGCCCTTGGACGACATTACTCTTTTGAATCGTGTCTGGTGCGTGATTTCATTTCTTTGAGCTCTTTGTCGATCGCGTCGAGCAGACCGTGCTTATTGGTGTCTTCTGTCAATTCCCAAAACATAATACCGCCAAGGTGATGGTCGAAGGCATATTGTGTTTTCAGAGCGACGGAACAACTGTCATCGAACGTCGCAAAGACCCTTTGCGTTGCGCTGTATCGAAATGGTGCTTGAGCGGTCGAATCCCAATGATAGACGAATGACCCATTCTTGCCAAAGTAGTTGTCGAAATCCTTGAAGCCGAGGTAACGATGGAACGTGCCCGGCTGGTACAAACCGTCGTTCGCATCCCCAACATCTGCCCACACTCTGGCATAGAATGCAGCACCAATGACGATCTGTTTTTCAGGCACTCCGAGCGAGTCGAGAAACCGCACTGCGGAATTGGTCGATTCGCTCTGGCTTGGCGTGGAATAGAGAGGTGTATGATGACCGGTGACTGTACTGTAGCCATTCTTAAGATCGTACGTCATCAGATGAACGCGATCGACGTACGGCATCACTTTGTTCCACTCGATGGATTGTCTGAGACAAGGATTAGTGGCTCCAGCCGCGAATGTTAGCTCATACCGTTTATCCAAGACCTCGCGTAGTTTTTGAACCAACAATGTAAAGTTGTGACGGTCGTCGGGTGAATACCGGTGGCCCGGGTAGCCTTCAACAGAAGGGTACTCCCAATCCAGATCGATTCCATCCGCGTCGTATTCCCGCAGAACCTTGAGGGAAGATTGGGCGAATTCCGACCTGCCAGAGTCTGTCGAAAAAACGTCTGAGCACGTTCTACATCCACCCCAACCGCCAAGCGACAAGAGAATCTTCAATGCTGGGTAGTTTTTCTTGAGAGAAGTCAGATACAAAATGCAAACGCTGTCTTTGCTGTTGTCGACAGAGAGCTGGTTTCCTTTCAAATGCAGAAAGCTGTAGCAAATATGTGTCAACTCATCAAGATGATAATTCTTGATCTGCACCGTATCACCGTGGAAATACGCAACGATCGCAAATTGATTGTTGTTCGCAATAGCGCCGGGACGATTATTGCCTGTAAATGAGCAAACGAGGATGACTGAAAGGAAAATTCCGACGCGTGAGAGGAGTGCGTTCATGGGTTTGGCCACCAGGAATTCGGGAGAACAAAATTTGTGAGACTTTCTTCTTATGACAACGAAGTCAAATCGAATCAGAAACGTGAGGCTAAAATAGGGATGAAGAATTGAAAAGGCAAGAATCGAAGGATTACCAGATATCTCTTCTCTGCCTTTCAGTCAAACATTGCTCACCCGCTCTGCGAAAATTCGGCTCATCATCATGTGATCCGCGGCAGAGACGTATTTCGGTGCATCGGTCTCTACTTGAGTGACTTGCGGATCTTCCGTTTCAGGTCGTGTATCTGCCGTCTTATCTCTT
The DNA here is from genome assembly GCA_017882185.1 of Bacteroidota bacterium. Classification (GTDB taxonomy): domain Bacteria; phylum Bacteroidota; class Ignavibacteria; order UBA10030; family UBA10030; genus JADGQA01. Next base: position 112 of record JADGQA010000085.1, on the reverse strand, counting down.
TGAGGTGTTTGTGGTCATGTTTCTCAGTTGTGGAAGCCCGTTCGACCTTGAGCTTGCGGATCTCGGCTTTGACTGCGCTCTTGTTGATGCCAACGATGTGCTGATGGACATG
>JADGQA010000287.1 GCA_017882185.1 Bacteroidota bacterium | reverse complement strand
CTGCAGAAACTGATCGACAACTGAGGAACCGTAATACTCATCCGACACCGGGTTACCGTAGGAAGGCACGTAATTCGCGCGGTTTCCCCCGAGGAAGTTTTTGTAGTCCCAGTTCGCATCGCCGAAGAACAGGATGTAGGCCGGTTTCGGCGGCATCCATAACGAGTCCGCGACGAGGAGAAATCTCCGAATTGCAACAGGGTCGAAGAACCCGAACCCAAATTCATCCTGGATGTCGCCGACAAGCACAACCTTCGTCCGTCCAGCTTCTGTCTGGCTGCGGTATGCCGCGAGCCTGTTGGCGTCGCTCAAGAACTCAGGGGCCGTGATCACAAGGTAATCGGCTCCCAGCGAGGTGGAACGTAAATTCACAAATGTTCTGGGGACGAAGGAAGGCGGGTGCAGTTTTCGCCGTCCAGCGAGAGCAAAATACCGCCGTCCGGCAGCAATGGTATCGGTGAACGTGATCGAGTACACAGTCCCGCTTAGTACAGGCTTTTCTCCGAAGGATTTTTCGATTCCCCCCAGCGTGTCGAGACGATAAACGGAAATGCTATCCGTAGTAAATCCTGTAATCGTGAATTTCGCGGTCTGACTCGCAGCAATCCGGTCCGGCAAAAACATGAGAGAATCTTTGGTGGCGCGATATTGATGAGGAATGCGAAACTCGAGCCAGTCAACAAGGATGTCGCTCAGGGCGGCGGCAGTCTTTACCGACGTGAGTTTGACGACATTGTTGCCTGATTTGAGCAAGGTCACCGGTCCTGTAACGAGAATCGCTTTGTCCTCGTACCCGGCAAGCGTATCGGTGCCCACCGTTGTTCCATTGACAAGGATGGTCAGGATTTGATTCGGCGTTGCCTGATTGTACACAGAGCTGTGAACTTTAAACGAGAGCTGGAAGCTCGGGCTTCCGGTTGTATATAAGTTGTCGAGGGATACGTTGTACGTGTTGGTGCCGCCAGCGAAGATGGTGCTCCAGTACCATCCTTCCCCGGGCACCTTTCCGGTTTGGTTGTTATTCGGTAATCCCTGGTCGCCGTAGTAGTAAAACGTATTCTGTTCCACGTGCACCGTCGCATTGAAATAGTCCGCTGTGACGGCTTGATTCGCTGCAAGAGTAGAATCAATTTCGGTGCGCGGACCGTTTTGACCCTGGAAGGTCAGCCAGTAAGCGCTTGTGTCGCTAAACTCATTCAAGACTCCGGGTGCATCGTACAACTTACTTCCAAAGAATTCGACCGTGTCATTCTGGTTGAATTGGCCATCCGATTCCCCAACGGTATGCAGCGGCAGAGAAACCCCTTTATAGAATATCTCGATATTGCGCGGATCGATGATTTCCGGCACAAGCCCGAGATTTTGGATATCGCTGTAGCTGATCGTGTAGATGCCGTCGGAAGCTATTTTGGCCTTGTAATATTGCCGGCCTGGATTAAACCAACCATAGTTCGGTCCTGACTGGGAAGATTGTGTCTTGGCGGAAGAAGGGAACGATGCCGCAGTATGGGGCTTGCGCCACGACTTTGCCTGATCGTAATTGAGCAGGAGCGTTTTGTAGGTGGATTCAAAGTGCGGATCCGCAATGACCCTTCCTGATGAGTTGGCCGGAAGAGTTATGCGCAGCCGCACGCTCGTGTATCGTGTGAGAACGTTCGTGGATGGAGTGTAACCGTATGGATGCACTTCGATCACAGCAATGCGCTGATACCGGAACAGAGAGACACGCGAGATCCGGACTGCGGGCTGTGCTGATGCAGCGGTTCCGTTGAACGGCGGCGTTGTCATTGGGACATAGTTTCGTTCAACCCGCTGTTCATTGTCCGCTGAGACACTCAACGATACTTGGCTTGCCAGAAAGACCTGCGGTTGAACGTCCAATGTTGAGCTCAAGACTTCGACCCGAGGAGTCCCATCCGGTGGAATGCCGATGATGAACGTCTCAATGGGGAGCCCCGACGCGGAAGTCACCGTCTCTGTCGAGGTCTCTGCATCCGGGAACGCAACATACGTACGGCCGCCAATTTGAACCGGCGTCAATGGATGGGGTGCGGGATAGAAATCGACCGTAATGTGGTCCGGGTGTGATTCGACAATGAGGGCTTTCCCTTGCGGGCGCACAACTCCTGTGGCAGCAATTGCTGCCGCAAATACAATGCACGATCTAGTGAGTCTCATCGTCATTGAGGGGGTTGATTCGGCTTGGAACGAAACTTCAACCGGAGAACGAGCAGAAGAAATCGGGGGATGCCAACAAGATAGCGACCGGCCAGCCGACGAGGTTCCATTCTCAACCTGTGGAGCCATTCGAAACCGAGTGCGCGCATCCACCTTGGAGCACGTGAGAATCTGCCCCCGAGGATATCGAAGGATCCACCTACCCCCATCATAACAGGCACATTGAGTTTGTTGCGATAACCTTCGATCCACTTCTCCTGCTTCGGCGCTCCAAGCGCAACGAACAGAAAATCCGGCTTGGTTTCATTGACGAGCCGGACGATTTCCTCGTTGTCAAATTCGTCGATGTCTCTGACGTTCGGAGGTTCAAGCACACCTGCGATCTTCAGCGTGGGGAAGAGCTGTCGAAGGTGTGCGGCACATCGCTGTACGATGCCGTTCTGGCCGCCGAACAGGAAGATCGAATAGTTCTTCTCCGCGGAAAGGGTGCACAGCTTCACCATGACGTCCAATCCTGTGTATCGGTAACGAATACCCTTTTTCTGCAATACACTTGCAAACACGATACCGATCCCATCGGCAAATACGATGTCCCCGCTCGCGCAAATCTTGCCAAATTCGTGGTCTTCCCTGGCGAAGAGAAAATGGTGAGGATTCAGGTTCACGATATGCGTCGACTCCCGGCGAAGCAGGTGATGCTCAACCTGACTCACAAGGTCGGCCATAGGGAGGTCAACGACCGGGATGCCAAAAAAATCCGTCCGATGGACGGTTAACAAGTGCTCAATGTGGCCGGCCTGTTGAACCTGCGAAGGTTTCATCAACTGTAAATTCTGTAGTAGGTTTTGAATCCTTCAAGAATGCCTTTGAGAACGAAGGCAGATTCATCGAAATTCATCCTGAATTTAAGGCTTTGCTTCACCGTCCGCAACACGCAAAATGGAATAACCATACATAGATTCAGCCTGGAATGGTTCTTTAAGAAATAGAGAATCTCGTTGTGATGGAACGAACGATAATAGCCCGAGGGTGTTCGCGCTTTCTGAGCATCATTGCCATTATCCTGTGGCATGTGTCGCACGGTGGTGGCACTAGTAAATAGGATATTATACCCCAGTCGTCTCACCTGTGCCGATAAATCAGGCTCTTCAAAAATCGAGGTTCCTGTAAGTGCTACTTCAAACCCTTCGCTTGACTGCCACACCTCACTGAGAACCGACATGTTCTGACCGGCCAATGTCCCGACGTAGCATGTCTGGTCCGACTGAAAGCCGGCAATCATTTGTCCATACAGTGTTATTTGTTGGATCCGTCTGGAGTGAATCGGAGGTAAATGGTTCTCATGGACTCGACATGAAACCCCTCCGACGGATACATCGGAATACGCCGCTATGTGTGTTTGGAGAAGATCGGCGGGCACCTCGATGTCGTCATCACAGAACAGCAGCAGTTCTCCCTTTGCGATTCGGGCGCCCAGGTTCTTCGCAAAAGACCTGTTTGCTCGTTCCGTCCGCAGAACTGTCAGTTTTCGCCCGAAAGCATTGTAACAACGTTCCTTCCTTGCCTCCTTCGTTTTGCTCTGATCGACGACGATGACTTCAAAATTCCGATACGATTGGCGCCTTATTCCGTCGAGTAAACGAATGAGGCATTCGGACCGTTCGTACGTCGGAATAATCACGGAGACCAATGGTTTTAGGGAAAGTCTGGACGCCCTCTTCTCTGCGGCGTGTTTCTCCTGATGAAGCAATCCTCTGAGTGCCCGCAAACCCGATGTACCAGAATCTGTCGAGCCAAGCCGGGCCAGGATGAATCTGAAAAACAGGGCAAGGCGAAGCGATCTTCTGAGCCAGACATATCTTCTGTACAAATGCTTTTGATAAAACAGAAGGCATCCTCTATAGAATTCGAGCGTTGCCCGATCTGGATCCTGGGAAAAACTCGCCCCGCCGGTATGCGTCACGGTCGCGGTCGGACAATGGAAGAGAGTATATCCAAGCTTTCTCAAGCGCAGTGAAAAATCGCCAT
>JADGQA010000286.1 GCA_017882185.1 Bacteroidota bacterium | reverse complement strand
GTCTGTGGTTCACGAGTAACATCGATTCTTTGCGCCCGCGCTCGATAAAAATCTACAAGCCTTCTGGATTCTCGGATGTGTCAAACTTGCCTTCCCTTTATGTTCACGACGGATTCGCGGCCCTGGAGTCTGAGTATTTTCAGAACGTGCTCGACAATCTTATTGCAGATCGCAAAATTAAGCCGCTCATCGCGGTGTTCATTCCACCCGTACTGCGCGAAGATGAGTACGTTGGCCGAAGGCAGCGTGCGTTCACCAGAATGTTGTGTGATGAGTTGGTGCCGCTGATCGATCGGACGTATCCAACATCGCGCAAGCCGGAGGATCGTGCAATGATGGGCATCTCGAACGGTGGACACGTTTCGCTCGCATCCGTCCTCAAACGTCCGGACGCGTTCCTTAACGGGGCGGGACAGTCCTCAACGATCGCGCTGCAGCTTCTCGAAATCCTCGACAATGCGGTGGAACATCTTCCGGCGCACAAACCGTTCAACCTCTATCTGGATGTCGGGGCGTACGATCTCGATTATCCCGGCGCAGATGGATCGTTCCTGAGTGTGAACAGAGAATTCAGCGCTGAGCTCACGAAAGACGGCATCAAGCATATGTATCGGGAGGTGAACGACGGCCACGAGTGGGCCAACTGGCGCGAGAGGACGGAAGATATCTTAAAGCTCTTCTTTGGCGCGAGATGATGCTCACAATAGTGCGAGTCCCATGGATCTGAAAACTGAAATCCTGCGCGAGCACTCGAAGCGACAGGCTGTGAAAATCGCAAACTGGATTGGACCAGACAAACGACGCTTCAGAGAGCTGATGGAGCTCTTTCTGAAGGGAGAGTATCGTGTCACACAGCGCTCGGCGTGGATTGTCGGTTGTTGCGCCGATCGGTACGCATTCCTTATTGCCCCGTGGCTTGGCGCTATGATAAAGAGAATGCAAGAGCCTGGAGCACACCCCGCAGTGAAACGAAATGTGGTGCGCATCCTCCAATTTGTCGAGATTCCTGATTCGCTCCTCGGTTCCGTCGTCACCCTCTGTTTTAAGTATCTCGATTCAGCGAATGAGCCGATTGCTGTGCGGGTGTTATCAATGACGGTGCTTCTGAATGCCAGCCAAAAAGAACCTGAACTGAAGAACGAGTTGAAGTCCATGATTGAACAGATGCTTCCGAATGCGGGACCTGCAATTTGCGCTCGCGCGAGGCACGTCATGAAGCAAATAGACAAAGAGAAATACGCTCCTTCATCAAAGACCTGATGTTCGATACTCATCGTCCAACCATCTCTTGAATGAGTGATCACTATGATCAAACACATCGTCGTTTGGAAGCTCAAGGAAGAGGCCGAGGGCAAAACGAAGATTGAAAACGCCCTGATGCTAAAGCGCGAGCTGGAATCATTGACTCGGAAGATCAAGGAAATCCGCAAGCTCGAAGTGGGCATCAATTTCAATACCGTCCAAGACGCGTTTGATTTGGGACTCGTGAGCGAATTCGCAAACAAGAACGATCTCGAAGTCTATCAAAACCATCCTGAACACCAGCGTGTTGCTGGCCTTCTTCGGAGACTGCGCGAATCCAGAGTTGTGGTCGACTATGAAATGTAAAAGTCTCAACGCATGGAAAGTTGATCAGAATCCGTTGAACTCCTCTGGTGTTCAATTGTCTTATTATTGTGAAAGCTACAAACGTAAAGCTCCTACCGAGCTTCTGCGACGATAACGTTGATTTTTGCTCTAATCAGCACGCGAGGATTTAAGAATCTCCATGCGTGCAACTGTTGCTGAATCGACCCTGTAGGGGTCGAACGTTTGTAGAACAGGAACGAAAGAATTTTCCAACTCCATAGGGGTTGAACAGAATGTCCGGCGTTTGCTCGAGTCAAATAATTGAGTATCTTTCCGCCACAAGTGGCGGCGGGCCTCTCCATTGTTAACTCTTCGAATGGTCCGCGAATTTTGACTCGAAAGCTGTCTATCACAACCAAAGGAGTGAACCATGAAATCGTCAATCGTGCTCGCTTCACTATTTCTTGTGAGCGTCGCGGTGTTTTCCCAGCAGCCGGTGAAAGTAAACCTACTGGAGTATTTCGACAAAGTAATCCCTCCGCCGGCGTCGGCGAAGGAAGCCTATGACAAATGTGGTTGCAATATTCCCAACCGTGAAGGGGACTGCAAGGCAGACAGTCTTTTCAAAGGGATGACGGATTATCTCGGAAAGGTTCAAATGGACATCGCCACTTCCAACGGTCCCCAGGCAGACATGATGAAGAAAATGCAGGATCCCGAATTTCAAAAGAAAATGCAGTCCATGAGCGACGACGAGAAGATGAAGCTTGCGATGGAGATGCAGGCAGCCAATACCGCGATGGTGACCGGTCCTATGAAACCGGAGCCGCGGGGGGTGACTGCGGTCCTGAAGGAACAGGGGAAACTAACCGAAACGAATGCGAACGATTTGCAGAACCTCAATAGCAACGTCCAGGCCGAAATGCAGCACCAGCAAGAGGTTGAAGCAAAGCACAATGCCGTGAACGATTGGGAAGCAGCGGAGATCAAAAAGCTCCCGATCATCAACTCAGGAGGGGAATCAGAAGGGGGGCCCGATCCGAAGGCCGTCTATAGCGTCAGCATGAATGCATTTAAGAAACACTTCGCGATTGTTGAGGCGGAACTGGCTCGCACGGGCAAATCATGGGGGGAGCAACGGACGAAGTCCAAACAGCTCTTCACGCCATATGAGCAGGGTTTGGAAAAGATCCATTATGGCGATGATGCGAAGAACAAGATGACGAAGTCGACTCTGTCGTCGGGACAAACCCTGATGATCGGATCGATTACGAATCTGATCGTGGGATCGCAAAAGGCGTACGAAGATGCCGCGAGTTGGTACGATCGATACGTGCAATTCCAGAAACAGAATCAGCAATAGTATACAACAGCTCCGGTTTCGGTTATCAGGATTCTAGCGCCGTCCGGTTGAAAATCGAAATTCCACTCCTTACTTGCAGAGAGACCATCCAAAATACCCGCCCGACTGACTGCATCAGCGGTCGGTCGGGTAGGTCGATGAGGCTCTTTCCTCCAATGTCCTGTTTGCATTGTGCCACCCCACCCAAGTAAAGTGCCCAAATTCGTCGTTTCTGTGCTTAACCGTTGCGTAGCACTCACGAAAATCGTATCTTAACCATTGAACACTGCCTGAACGATCCAGTCAAAGGAGAAACCAATGGAGTTCTTGATAGCTCTTGTTGTCCTGATATGCCTCGTTGTGGGATTTGAGTACCGAATCCGGAGACCCGACGATGTCGTGGTCTTCGAAGGGAAAAAGGGTTTGGCTGTGAGGACGGGCCGATTCTATCCGCGCCACTTCAGTCTCCCCATTCGCCGCACAACACATTCCATGCAAATGACCGTCGATGCAACGGCAAAGGGAAACCTCGAGATCAGGGTCAAGATCGCGGCAACCGTCGCTGCCTCGCTTGAGCATCTCGCTGCACTCGTCAGAGTCGGCGGATGGAGCGCCGATGCCGTCGGAAAAGCGGGAAAGGAAATCGAGGCGCTCGTCCAGGGATTCGTCAAAGAGTATACCGAGCAATTCGGGATCGAAGAGCTCTCGTCGGAAAAAATTCACGCCTCTTTGAACCAGAAAGTCCCGGCGAACGCTGCGAAATTCGGACTCGAGATCATCTCGCTCGTCATCCTTTCCTTCGAGCCGCTCAACACGCAGATCTCCGAGGCGCTCCGCCAGCAGGAGCACGCCCGCATCCTCGAACAGACGGAATCGCTCAACCAAAAGGCGCGCATTGCGAGCGCGAAGGCGAAACTCAAGGCAGACGAAGAGATTGCCGCGCTCGAGAACCAGCTTGAGCTGAAGAATTACGACCTCAAGAAAAGTCAGCTCGAACGGGAATCGGTACTGGCAAGCCTTCGTGTTGATGAAGAGCTGAAGCGCAACCGCAGAAAACTAGAGTTCGACAAAGAAGAGCTCGACATGCTCCGGAGCAGTCCCGAGCTTCTTATGCTCACGCCGCAGGCGGCACGGCTTGCCGAAGCAAGCCAGGGGCTGAAGAATGCCCGCACGGTCGTTTCTCTCTCGCCACAGGATGTCGCACAGGGGTCCGACCTTCTGGGGATGTTCCAGAAGATGTTGTCGAACGCTCTCGATTCCTATCGCTCAGAAAAGAAGACCAAAACCAAGAGTTGAACCTCT
>JADGQA010000285.1 GCA_017882185.1 Bacteroidota bacterium | reverse complement strand
CAGATATTCACTATTATACTTTCGGAAGAATCGGTTCCCAGATTGTTCGCTTCCCTTTTGTCATCGGACACGAGGCAGCCGGCATCGTCGAGCGCACGGGAAGCAAGGTAACGAGAGTAAATCCGGGACAGAGAATCGCGATTGATCCAGCTGTGTCCTGCGGCGAATGCGATCAATGCAAAGCTGGCAGAGAGAACACATGCCGGAGACTTCTCTTTCTGGGATGTCCGGGACAACTAGGGGGCGGCTTGAGCGAATACATAGTGCTTCCAGATAGATGTTGTTTCCCAACAAATGATACTGTCACTTTTGAGCAAGCAACCTTATCCGAGCCTCTCGCAATAGCTGTGTATTCTGTTGAAAGATCCACCCTCCCGGCCAAAGCAAATGTAGCCATTCTCGGCGCCGGTCCTATCGGAATGTCTGTTTTCCACGTTTTGCGCGCGGCGAATGTTGGTGACGTTTATGTTACGGATAAGATACAGGATCGCCTTAGTTTTTCAAAAACATTGAACCCCAAATGGACCGGAAATCCAGATCGCACCGATATTGTCAAAGAGATTACCGCTATTGAACCGCTGTTACTGGATGTTGTTTATGAATGTAGTGGAGATGAAAAAGCGATCCGCCAGGCGATACAATTATTGAAACCTGGAGGCACGATCGTGATAGTCGGTATTACGGAAACAGATGAAGTACCGTTTCCCATCCATGAACTTCGACGCAAGGAAATTACGATCGTAAACATACGCAGGCAGGCCCACTGTACGCAAAAAGCCATCGATCTGCTCAGTGGACGTAAGGTACATATGGATTCAATGATAACCCATCACTTCCAATTGGAAGAAACACAAAAGGCCTTTGAGCTAGTGGCAACCTATAGAGAGGGAGTTATGAAGGCTATCATCTCTCTCGATAAATAGAATCCCAAATACACCAGTGAAATCCAGGAAGAACAATAGAAGTAAGAGTTTCGTCCTCGGACTTGATTGCAGTACTACAGGCACAAAAGCGATCGCTTTCGATAGAAATGGTAACATTTCCGCATCCGCCCATCAAGCAATCCCTCTTTTCTCGCCAAAGCCTCACTATTATGAGCAGGATCCAAGAGACTGGTGGCTCTCAGCGCAGAAAGCCCTGAAAGAAATAACTTCCCGAATCAGTCCACAGAGCATCTCAGCTCTTGCGGTTTCCAACCAAAGAGAGACCTTCGTTCCATTAGATAAAGATGGCAATCCCCTAAGGCCGGCGATCATCTGGCTGGATGAACGATGCAAGGACGAGGTGGAGCCATTCTCGGAGAAAATAGGCAAGCATAGAATCCATCGGCTAACTGGAAAACCTGCAGATTATGCCCCCGTCGTGTATCGATTGGCCTGGATGAAAAGACACGAACCGAGGTTGTTCAAGAAAATCGGCATGATCTGCGATGTCCATGCCTACATTGTTTGGAAATTGACAGATTCGTTCAAAACGAGTTGGGCAAGTGCAGACCCACTCGGCCTATTCGATTTGAAGAAGAAGAGATGGTCCCAATTAATTCTGAAAGCACTCGATTTGACCGAACGACAGTTGCCGGGCACATATCGTCCTGGAACGGTTTTAGGAAGAATCTCAAAAAAATCATCAACGTTAACCGGCCTTAGTACTGATACACTGGTGGTTGCCGGAGGCGGAGATGGACAAGCTGCCGGACTAGGTGGGAATGTGCTCAAACCTGAGCTCGCTTATCTTAACCTGGGTACGGCTGTGGTAGCAGGCGTATTTGGCACACGCTACAGAACAACCAGAGCTTTTCGTACAATGATCAGTTGTTCAGAGAACGGTTACTATTACGAATGCAGTCTGAGAGCAGGCACATTTGCACTCGACTGGTTCATCAAGAATGTATTGACGATCAATCCGTCGACCCAACCTGGTATTTATGAGGAGTTGGAACAAGAAGCGGAAGAAATTCCTGTCGGAAGCAGCGGCTTATTGCACTTGCCTTACTTGTGTGGGGCGATGAATCCCTATTGGGACGTCAATGCCAGAGGTGCCTTCATCGGCCTTTCATCGTTCCACAATCGCGGACACATGTACCGGTCAATCCTGGAAGGAATTGCCTTCGAACAAATGTTTGCGATGAGCGCCGTTGAAGAAAGAATAGGCACAAGGGTGAAGGATTTTGTCGCGATTGGCGGGGGCGCAACGAGTGAGTTGTGGTGTCATATTCTTGCCGACATTACAGGCAAAAATATTTGCATCCCTGTAAATACGGAGGCGTCTGCTTTAGGGGTTGCAATCGCTGCCGCCGTGGGGGCCGGATGGTACCCCACATTCAAAGAGGCCGCACACGAAATGACGGGAATTAAGAAGGTCATTAGACCGAAAATGCAAAACTATAGATATTACCAGCAACTATTTGAAGCGTACAAAGGTATCTATTCGAGCCTGAAGTCAGGCGTTCACACCCCGTCATCTTAGGAATCACCTAACTCGGCGTGAGACCAAATTTCCATGACTGCCTCGGCTTGACGGAACCCTGCTGTCTCTTTGCTTTCTCCTTCAGCAGCTCGCCCCTGATCCAGCGCGTGTCGTAGCAACTCGACCATCTTGTGATCAGAGGGAAGTGGAACAGCATCTATTTCAGGGTTGACAATCGGCATGTCCAATCCAGCCTCAGTCGCGATCGTCAAATACGCTTTTTCGAGATCGTGGCGAACGTGTTTTGGTGTGCCCCAGGCGAAATTTGAGAGCCCTACCGTAATGTGAACGCCCTTCAGGTCAGCGTCTTTCCGAATCAGTCGCATGGCATCCAGACCGATGTTGACTATCCCGTAGGTGTCCGCACCGACAGGAGCCAATCCCGGATCGAGGATGATCTGATCGTTGGTTCGGCCAGCTTTCGTCGCGAGCAATTCCACAAAATACTTTGCAGCCTCATAAACATCCTGCGGGTTGAGGCATTGGGCTGTCCCCCCTTCAAAGAACCGTTCAGATGCCATGACAATGACGTTCGTGTCAAATTCCTTGACGAGTTCAATCATTTCTTCAAGACGTTCACGGGAAGCGGCAATGGAGTCGAGAATTGGTCTGCCACTCCGAGCCCGGTCATAGTGCTTTAGCGCGACCTTCTGATACTCCACTGATGGGTTATCAAAACAAAGAGGAAGCGGCGTCGCCTCTTGAAGCGCAGCAATAACATCGGGCAGAAAGTCAAACATTTCCTGCGGCTTCACCTGGATTTGCTGCGTGCCGTCAAGGTTGACGTCCAAGAAATCAACTCCAAGGTTGGCCTGGAGTAACGCAAGGTTCTGGTAGCCTTTGACGTCCCTTTCACGAAATGCTTTGCGGGCACGGCCATAGGCATTGTTGATGAGGTCACCAATGGTACGGAGCTTCTTTGTTTCCATAGGTTTCACTTCTCCAATTCTGAGGCTTTTGGATTTTTCATCCTGGATGCCGCGTGATCGCGACCCAACCAGTTGTTCGCCCACGAAGAGGTGCCTCGCAATGCCTGGTCCTGAATTACCGGCGAGTGGTCCAGCAACGATTGTTCCTTTCCGTCGTGCTTCAATCGTTCATAGGCTCGGAGCCAAATACAGTCTGCAAACCCCTCTACTTCGCAGTTTCCGTCGTGCGTACCCCCGCACGGGCCGTTACGCTGGTTTTTTGCGCACTGCGATTCAGGACAGAGAAAAGCAATGTCGGGCAACGAGCAGTCTCCACAGTCCTTACAACTGTAAAGGATCGATTTGCTTACGCGCTCTAGCGCCCTCATTGATGCCGGCCCCTGATGGGGATCATTCGATTTGCGGCAGACCTCGGCTCCCCAATTCGACAGCGTGCGTCCGGAAGTGAACATGACGTCGTGAGTCAACTTCGAGAGACCATATATAAACCCCTCCCCCTTCGATTTGAGCTTTGATGGCGTGGACCCCATTCTCGGACTCGCGAGTCCAGAAACCGGATCTTCGTCATATTGGTAGTACTCCGCCGGTCTTGAAAACCGTATCTCTCGCGCAAATTGTTTCCAATCATCAGCAGAAAATGTGTGCTCGATCTCGAGGATTCTTTCAATTGAAGCAACGTCGTGCACACCGCCCAGGTACGCTCCCCGATACCCTAAGCCGCGAAAGACCGCCATCTGTTTGGCAGCAAACTCGAGGAAGAAGGCTCTTCCAGCATCGGCGGACTGTCCCTGGCTCAGACAGAGGTCCATCAGTTCCTTCGTGACGACTACGCCGGGA
>JADGQA010000084.1 GCA_017882185.1 Bacteroidota bacterium | reverse complement strand
CTTCCAGTTGCCTTTCATGTTGAGCGTGTTCATCAGTACCTCCTTTTGATTATTAATGAGAGTGATTTAATATGTCTCGATACATCATGGTGCACATCCTTTCCACTTCGTTAATCCTATTGTCCTTCGATACGACCTCAGCTCATTGAGCAAAAGGTTTAGTTCGGTCGAAGAACGGGCGAAGGGCTCCAGCTCACCATAAACAAGTATACCTATGACAACATTGAAACGTAATAGATCGAAAGGATGAAAAAAGACTTAATCCCTTTTTAAAGAGTAAGGGCGGTTTTCCAGCGATGGGTGTCTGACACGCCGAGAAAGCCCATTCTCCTTACAGGACGGCTCATCGTCGTCTGACGATTAAGGGGTGACGTTAAATGTTCAGTTGGAAACTTGGTCTCAAACACATCAGCAACAAAGAGTGCTTGGACTTCTCGGCTGTGTCTCTCATTTTGGAGCCAGCATTGTTGCAATGAGGGGGTCGATCGAGAATGCAAAAAAATCTAAGCGTTCACGGAATCTGCAATCAACTTGCTGAAATCATCCAAAGCCTTCCTGTTGACAGAGATGTTCACGTGCCTTCCGGCCTTCTTCGTTATGAGCAGACCCGCGTCAAAGAGCACCTTGAGGTGATGCGAGACCGTGGGCTGCGAAAGCCCTGCGACTTTTTCCGCCTCGCCGCAGGTGATGCTCTTTCCTTTGGCAATTTCGCTTAGGATGCGAAGTCTCGTTTTGTCGGCGAGCGCCTTTGCGATTCTTACAATGTGATCGTCCGAAAGCTTCATATTGATATATCGAAATACTTCGATATACGAACAGAGCCGTGAAGGCTTTGGTTCCGGGTTCGTGGAGCGGACATGAAATTGACGACTGGGGCAGGTTGCTTTATAGGAAGAACTCGTGTTCCACAAAACAAAAAAGCCGATCCGTTCCCAGATCGGCTGCTCGGTCTTCAATTCTCAATTCTACATTCGTCAATCTTTAATCTGTTTCACCTTCAATTCTGCATTCTACAATCTCTAGTCTATTTCATCATCAATTCTACATTCCCCATTCTCACTTTCTTTGCGGATCCCGATGCCTTCTGTCGGGAGCAGACCATATGACCCGGAGAAAGGTAGAAGTTAGATGTAAGAAGTCAGAAGTATGAAGTTAGAAGTAAGAAGTTGGAAGTCAGATTGTAGAAGTTATTACTTGCGACTGCGCAAAACAAGAACGCCGATCCGTTCCCAGATCGGCTCCTCGTATCTTTGAATAAAAAACATTTCATTCTGTTTCTTCAGGTTTAATTGGCTCGTAATAACCCTGGTGTGTCTGAAGCGAGTAGACGTAATTCGCAAGATACCACATCGCACTGTCTGGAATTGCACCAGAATATGAGGGCATCGGTGTCCCGTCTAATCCTGTGGCCAACGTTCTGAATATCTCTGCTGGACTCGTGGCAAATTTGAGATTAGATGGATTCGTAAGGTCGCTTGGCTGGATGGGATCACCCCAATTATCGGCCATGCCATCCGCTGAAGAACCGTTTCCTTCACCAGCATCACCATGGCATTTGTTACATTGCATTTCGACATAAGCCTTCCTGCCTTTTGCTATGCTCTCCCTGGTAAAAGGAATCTCATTTCCGTAAGAGATTGTTTTTAAAGGGTACTCATTGGGGTCTGAAAAACGGGGCGAAAATGTTTTTACGCACTGCACCAGAGCCCATATTTGTTCGGGCGAAAATGTCTCAAAGGTAGTCATCGCTGTACTATGGGTTCCGCTTTTGATTGTTATCGACAAATCCTCATCCGTTGGGAGCTGACCACTGAGAGTGCTTCGAAATTTAAAGATTCCCGTAGTAAAATTCCGGGGCTTCGTCTGCAAATTAGCAGCAAGAACTCCATCGCCATTTCCGTTTATCCCATGGCAGGTTGCACAAATATCATCGAAGAGTGCTTTCTCTTTTGCAAGTGTAGCCGGATCTGCCTTCTCAGGAGTATCATCACTGCCCATCAATATCCAACCTAAAGAGAAAAGAGATGCAGTAATAACGAGCGCTAAACCTATGGAATATTTTTCCATTTCGGAATGTCTCCTTTCAGTAGGCAATTAAAGTGCCAATTGACAAGGTTGTCGTACTCTTGTCGAGTCGATTAGGTATTTTTTGATTGTCGAAAGCTAACTCACCAAACAAAAAAACATTTGGCACGAAGTGATATTTGAGACCGACTGTCCACTGAGTATCTGTTAGTTTTAGTTCGTTTACCTCTTTATGATCCCAGCGACCATAGGTATACACTTTTTCGGGAAGAAGGATTGCCGTCAAGCTCAGAAATGATCCAGTCATACGTTGCTGCCCAAAAGAAGAGCCATTATATATGTTATCATCATTTGCAATCATATATTGGCCGGTTAAATTTATTTTCTTGACCCACGGGTCATAAATGTCGGCGCCAATGCCAAATCGCCACAGTAAATTATCGTGCCCATCAGAATTCCATACAGCGTTGGTTGAATCAAAATCATAAAGTCTCTGTTTCCCCGCGTAATACCACAAACCTACTTTGAAAGGAGCGTTGTTGGCGTAATAGATTGTCTGATCCGCAGATAAGAATAGTGCGTGAGCATCGTTTAGATCAACTCCGTCATTACCACTCGTGAAGGCCAGTTCATATCTAAATCCGTTCAGTATGTCCGGCACCCATCCAAACGCTGACACAGCGTATGAGGCTTTTTCTAAGAGCAAAGTGTTTGTTCCGCCAATAGGAACCCCCTTATTTGTCAAGCTGCCATCAGCAAATGGTTCATATGATTGAGCCAGATAATCCGTTGTGCCAAGCGTGAACTGGATAGGAAAAAGGGTCCTGAGTATCTGTTTCCCAAGGGTAAAATTGATCGCCCCGGCATGATAAATTAGGAATAAGGACTCGAGGCCCGCTCCTTCTTTGGGATCAACGGTCACATCGCCGTACCACGACAGACGCGAACCAAAATC
Source organism: Bacteroidota bacterium (assembly GCA_017882185.1). Lineage (GTDB taxonomy): Bacteria > Bacteroidota > Ignavibacteria > UBA10030 > UBA10030 > JADGQA01. Next base: position 10,690 of record JADGQA010000084.1, on the reverse strand, counting down.
ACCGGCAGTGAGCATATCGACGCCATATGTGCTGAAATTTCTTGAATCGGTTACTTCGTTGGTTATATTGTCCCTGCTGTGAGCGTATATAACCGACGGCGTGACAGCAAAGGCGAGAACAATAGGAAGTTGGTCCCAGGTCGGTGTCTTTGGTTCTGAGTTTGCTATGCGGTAGCCGTTTGCTTGAAATCGCCTGCCGAATTCGTTCAGCATCGGCTCGCTGACATGGCAAGTAAAGCAGGTGGTCTTATATTTACGGGCGAAGAGTGGGATTGCCCCTGCACGAGGGGTGATAACTGTGCAGGATAGTATAAGAACCACAAGCAGAGAGCTGAAACAAAACACTGAGGTATTTTGTAACCGATATTTCATGATGGGAGACTCCTTCCGCTCACTTCCTCAATCACTTCCACAATCAAAGGAAAATAGCGGTCGAGACAACAATCGGCTCTGGCACGGAGCTCACATGATCCATCTGGATTCACGGACTCACACTGCGAGCAAATGTCCCTATGAAATTTATCAATGTACGGTTCGATCCTATTACTTTTGATGGTATTGACGATGTTGATGATATCAGGCAGAAAACGCTTGATGATGCATTGCGCCTCATTGGTCAGGCGGACATTTCCCGCGCCATCCTGTTCATCAACGCAACGGGTAAAGACGCCGCCCTGGATTGCTTCCCAATATTGTTCCATGCTTTCCATGGTTCTTATCCTTTCAATTTAAGCTCTTTTCGAAATTCTTGGATAGCTCTGTCCAATCCTTTGCTCCTAAGTCACCGAATATCGTTTCGCATTCTCCTTTCGATTAGTTAATTACGAACTGAAGCTTCGTGTCGCACACGACAAGGAGTACATAACTCTTCTGATGGATTAAGGCCAAGTTCCTCATAGCGTATATCCGCGTCACAAGCAGCACATTTACCATAGGTATATTCCTGAATCCGACGAAGCGCAGAAAGAATCTCAATCGCATTGAGATCAAGCTCGATCTCGATTGTCTTTTTCATTGTCCGCAAGTCGGGCGCCAGCAGTTGGTAGTGTTCCCCCTTTCTCAACTTATCGATTTGCATGCATAAACGAACGTACTCCGCATCTACAACCGCGTGACCTGAAAGGAATATCTTTCCAAGCCTCTTATGCAATTCCTGTTTCAATTCCTCTATTTGTTCCAAACTCAACATGCTTGCACGGATTTCACAAATTTTGGATCCTTTTACTGGTCGGCACCAGCCACCGTTTTCTGCTCCATCGAGCAACTTTCATTACAATCGAATGGTACCGGTATTTCAATAATCATTTTCCCACTCTTTCTATGCCATTTCCCCATTTAAGATCAACTGCTTATTTTGAACTAGAAATCAGCCTCTTTAGATAATGTAGCGACTTTTATTCTCAATTTTGATAACAGTTCGAAAATTTCCTCTCAAATTTGAGAAACTCATTTATTGCCAATTTGCCAAAGGAGCTTGAATTTTAGCTCCAGACTTTAACCGACATAATTCTCACAAAGGTAGAAGCCATTATATCGTTTGAATAAGAAAGCCATTGTCAAATCTGACCAGCCCCCTGTAGTGGTGCCAATGTAAAGTTAGACAACTAATCTGACAATATCGCAACAGCAAGCACAACCGTTCCGGTTCGCTAGCAGTAGCTAAATAAAATGTCCACACTGTCCAATCCCTGGACGGGACTCTGGACACCACCCGACAAGGCAGAATACCGTACCGATTCGAAATCTTCCGTTATTCCAGACAAGCCGTGCAGAATGATGGGGTTTCCCAGCCATACGATGGCCGTTCATCCTGACGGGAGTTGACATTCAAGACAATTACTTAGAATTTCATACCGACCTTGACAGCAGTCTTTACTGTTGTCTGCTATTGGTCAGACCCGGCGTGCCCCCCCACGCTGGGTTTCTTTTTGGTGCATCGAGATGTCCATTCTCAGTGAGTGGCCGATTTGATTCCCGCCGATGGCAAAAAAAAGCCCCGGCTTGTGGTGGGCCGAGGCTTGAATTGCTCCATCGTGAACTCTAGAGGGCAATAGCTCTCTAAAACACACCCATCCCGCCCTCGCCTAATTGTTCGAGGATTTTATAATGGGAAATGGTTGTTCCGATCATAAGGGCTAAGTATTCTGGTCCCGCTGAAAAGAGCGGGATTCCCGCCTGCCACTGAGAATCCTCCGAGGCGGGCAGGCTGAAAATCACTGCCACTCACAGAAAGCGTTCGCGGGTGATTTTCGAATTTGAGCTATCATTTTTCCAACCCCATTTTTTTCAGTAACGCTTTGAATCGCGGTTCCGGGCGCAGCGGATCGAACATTGGCTCCACGTTGAGGAAGACCATCTCCATGGAGCGTTCTTGATAGGCCTTTTCGAGCCAGGCAAGAGCCTGATCCTTCTCATGAAGACCCAGATAGATGAGTGCTATAAGGTCCGACGGAATATATTTGTGCTTTGAACGCTCCAACAATTTGTTCAATATCTTCTGTGCGTCTGCACGTTTGCCTGCGGCTGCATAGCCCTGAGCGAGCGCCGCTAATTGTAATGTGTTGTCGCTCGTCGGATCCCCCGACTTCTGAAACTCCGCGATGGCTTCGTTATACTGTTTCTTCAGCAGATAATTTTGACCCAGGAGCCAGTGCATAAGGTGTAAATTCTGATCGATCGCAAGAACTTTCAGGCATTGGTCAATTGCTTTGTCATATTGGCGCGCAAAATAGAAGGTCCATCCGACACTAAAATCTATACTGAAAGAAAGCGGATCGACCTGCCTGGCACGCGCGACTTCTGCAATGGCTTCATCGAAGCGACCCATTTCTGTAAGGTACGTGCTGTACCAATGATGAGCCGTCGCATAGTTTGGGTTTAATTCCATGGCCCGCTTGTATTCCGTCTCGGCACCTGCCCAGTCCCAATCGTATCGATCCTTCACGTGTGCAAGAGAAGTATGCGCTTCCGCGAGACTCGTATCTATTTCCAACGCCTTTAAGGCTGCTTCCTTCGCTTTCGGCATTGCTTCCATGGGAGCCAATACGCCCGAGACGGGAACTGCAAGTAATTGATAGGAATCGGAAATACCGGTGTAAGCCAAAGCATAGTTCGGATCGCTATCAATCGCTTGCCTGAAGTATTCAATCCCTTTCTTCAATTCATCGGGTGTCCTCTTGTTCCAGTAGTATCGCCCTTTGAGATACAATTGGTACGCTTCCGTGTTTTCTGTGTAATGCCTGGTGAATCGGCTGCCCTGCTCACCAACAAGCTTGATTTTGAGACTGCTCACGATCGCCCGGGAAATTTCATCCTGAATTGCGAACACATCTTGCATCTCCCGATCGTATGTTTCCGACCAAAGATGAAACCCATCTGCCACATCGATCAACTCCGCTGTGATGCGAAGTTTGTTGCCCGCTCTGCGCACACTTCCTTCAAGCACAGTGCCTACGTGGAGTTGCTGGCCAATCTTGCTGATGTCTTCGGTCTTTCCCTTAAAGACGAAGGAGGAGGTGCGGGCTGCTACATTCAACCCCTCGAGCTTTGACAAAACATTAATAAGTTCTTCCGTAATCCCGTCGCTGAAGTATTCATCCTCTTTATCAGAGCTCATATTGACGAACGGCAGGACAGCGACGGATTTGTTTTTGACAGGAGGGAGCTTCGATAGCGGAAAAATATACAAAGCGATGAGAACAAAAATAATCAAGAGCCCTGCAGCGCCGCCGTAAAGGTATACTTGCTTCCTCCTGCGCGGCATGGATTTGACAAGTTGTTTGTTCGAGACTCCAACCATGTCTATTCTGAGAGATTTCAGATCAGTCAACATCTCGATTACATGCTGGTACCTGTTGACGCGATCCTTCTGCATGGCCTTGTTGAGAATGCGTTCCAACTCCATCGGCAGCCCGCTTCTGAGGCTCGTCACAGGCTGCGGATTCTCATTCAAGATCGAGTACACAATGGCGTCGTTGTACTGGCTCTTGAAGGGGTGTTGCCCCGTTATCATCTCGTAGAGAACGACACCAAGCGACCAAATATCAGACCGGTGGTCTACTGTTTCGCCCCGTGCCTGCTCTGGCGACATGTAGGGCACTGTTCCAACCGTTGCACCCGCTTTGGTGATGGTTGTTGCTCCCGTAATCCTGGCCAGCCCGAAGTCCATGATTTTCACAATGCCATCGGAGGTCACCATGATGTTGTCCGACTTTATATCCCTGTGGACGATCTGCTTTTCATGCGCTTTGGCCAATCCTTGTGCCACAGAGATGGCGATGTCGATGGCTTGATGGAGCGGAAGTGGAGTTTTTTTGATCTTGTCTTTGACCGTTGTGCCGTCATAGAAAGCCATTGCGATAAAAAATTGTCGCTGGTCGGTTTCGCCGATTTCGTAGAAAGTACAAATGTTGGGATGGTCGAGCGAAGACGCGGCTTTCGCTTCATGGATAAACCGCTGCTTGTCTTCTTCGTTATAAGCGAACTGAGAAGGGAGGAACTTCAATGCAACAAAACGGTCGAGCTTCAGGTCTTGCGCTTTGTAAACGACGCCCATCCCTCCCTCGCCCAACTTCTCGAGGATCTTGTAGTGCGAAATAGTCTGGCCGATCATCGTTGGCATTCGATTGGCACCTGAAACCCGTTCATCGACTCAGCGGTGGGATGCATTCTGCTGCAATAGTACCTAAATTCACCACGGTTGTCAAATTTGCGGATCCCGGCCTCTTTCGTCGGGCGCAGGCCTTACGACCTTGAGAAGGGTAGAAGTTAGATGTTAGATTTCAGAAGTTAAATGTAAGATTGTAGAAGTTATTACTTGCGACTGCGCAAAACAAAAAAAGCCAACTCGTCTCTGAGCTGGCTCTTTGAATTTGATGGTCTTTAGTTCGCGATCTAATTCGTTTTCACTTCTGCATTCTACCTTCTCCATCTTCCTTCTGCAATCTACCTTCTCCCAAGCTGCGATCGATGCACTGTTCAAGACTCCACCACAGCGGGACACTGCGGAAATATCTGTGCCTGGAGATTTTATCTTCAAACTGATGTGAAAGCGTAAAGTTTGGGCTCATTTTTCTTTGTTCGCAGTTGCGAGAATACCTCTGTTACTGCCTACTCATAATAAGGGATTAATCCCTTTTTATCCTTTCAAACCATTGCTACTCAACGAGGTAATAGTTAATTTTTGTCAAGTCTCCGGTGAGGTTTTCGTCGATTCATGGACCGGGAAGAGAGACGGAATGAATCGAGGGCGAGAGGATGGAATTCCCCGACTTCGCTGATGCGATGAAGGGGTTTGCACATACAATAACGGATCTTCCGACCGAAGATTACTTAGGTCGGTACTTTTAATTGGAGGAGGTGTATGGCTACGTTGAAACTTCAAAGACCGCTCAAGAAACTGCCCCAATCTCCCACGGGTTTAAAAGGCCTTGATGAAATTACGCACGGGGGATTACCGAAAGGCAGACCGACGCTTGTCTGCGGCGGTGCGGGTTGTGGAAAGACTCTCTTTGCCATGGAATTTCTCGTCCGCGGAGCAATGCAATACAATGAACCGGGCGTCTTCATATCGTTCGAGGAAACAGAGAAAGAACTCACGGCAAACGTGGCTTCGCTGGGATTCGATTTGAAGGGCCTTGTAGAACACAAAAAGATTTGGCTTGAGCACATTCATCTTGAAGGGAGTGAAATCGCACATAGCGGTGACTACGATTTGGAAGGTTTGTTTATCAGGATCCATTTCGCCATTGAGAGCATCGGCGCTAAGCGTGTTGTGCTGGATACCATAGAATCACTCTTTCCAGGATTGCCAAACCCTCTAACACTGCGTGCTGAACTGCGCCGATTATTCCGTTGGCTGAAAAACAAAGGTGTCACAACAATAGTAACTGCAGAACGAGGTGAAAATACCTTAACGCGTCAAGGTTTGGAAGAGTACGTTTCCGATTGTGTCATTTTGCTCGATCATCGCGTGAACGATCAATCATCCATACGACGGCTGCGTATTGTCAAATATCGCGGCTCAACGCATGGTACGAACGAGTATCCTTTCCTCATTGATGAAGATGGTTTTTCTGTCTTGCCGGTCACATCTCTGGGATTGAATTACGCCTCTTCCAACGAAAGAATATCCACGGGCATTCCACGTCTTGACACGATGCTTTCCGGTAAAGGTTACTTTCGTGGTAGTACCGTGCTTGTTTCCGGAACTGCCGGTACAGGCAAAACGAGCATTGCAGCGCAGTTTGTTGAAGCGGCATGCAAGAGAGGAGAACGAGTTCTCTTTTTTACATACGAAGAATCCCCGAGTCAGCTTATGCGCAATATGCAATCCATTGGAATACATTTAGAACCGTGGGTGAAAAAAGGGTTGCTTCAGTTTCATGCAGTACGCCCGACTCTTTATGGCTTGGAAACCCACCTGACGACCAGCATCAAATTGGTGAATAACTTTGATCCGAACGTTGTCATTCTCGATCCAATTAATGCATTCGTTGTTGGAGAAAACCAAAACGAAGTCAAAACAATGTTACTGCGGCTTGTAGATTTTTTGAAGATGAAGCGGATCACGGCATTCTTCACGAGTCTCACTTCGGCCGTCGATAATCTGGAGATGACCGACATTTATATCTCATCCTTGATAGACACCTGGTTGCTTCTACGCGATATCGAAATTGGCGGTGAACGGAACAGAGGATTGTATGTGCTCAAATCGCGCGGTATGGCCCACTCCAATCAAATTCGGGAGTTTAAACTGACAAATGCCGGTATCGAACTGCTTGATGTCTACGTGGGTCCGGAAGGCGTATTGACTGGTTCGGCGCGATTAACGCAAGAGACGCAGGATGATGCGGAACAATTATTGCGTCAGCAAGAAATCGGACGGAAACAATTTGGACTGGAGCGCAGACGTGAAGCAATGGAAGCTCAGATTCTTTTGTTGCGGTCTGAATTTGAGGCTGAAGAATCAGAAGCGCTTAAGACAATTGGGATTGAAAAAGCAAGGATTCATCGTTTCACACAGGACAGGACAAAAATGGCTAAGAGTCGAAAAGGTGATGCTACTCCAAGAACAGCCCTGGGAAACAAGGACAAAACAAAAACCCAGAGGAACGTGCAGTGAAGCTAAAACATGAACAATCGAAGGCCAGCCGGCGAAGAGAACAGCCGGCCAAAGCAAGAATCGACAAATGGGTCTTACGTTTGTACGTTGCCGGGCAGACTCCAAAAGCCGTCACCGCTTTCAACAATCTCAAATTAATTTGTGAAGAACAATTGAAGGGCAACTACCAAATAAAAGTGATTGATCTATTGAAGAGTCCACAGCTTGCTCGTGATCACCAAATTCTCGCGGTGCCGACATTAGTACGTCAATTACCCTTGCCGGTGAGGAACATCATTGGCGATCTTTCTGATACAGAGCGAGTGCTAGTCGGTTTAGACCTCATGGGTCGCAACGGCTAAAGCACAAAAAAAGTCAAAATATCAAAGGTCAAAGAAAAAAAACGACAAGTTCCTTTCTTTGCCACTTTGCGAGATATTATGTTGAGTTTCTCATGGTACCCTATTAGCACGTTCCAACGCGGATCCCGACCTCTTTCGTCGGGGCAGCCCTTACGACCCTGAGAAAGGTAAAAGTTAGATGTAAAATTGTAGAAGCTATTACTTGCGACTGCGCAAAACAAAAAAAGCCAACCCGTTTCTGATCTGGCTCTTTGAATTTGATGGTCTTTAGTTCGCGATCTAATTCGTTTTCACTTCTGCATTCTACATTCGTCAATATGTAATCTGCTTCACCTTCAATTCTGCCTTCTACCTTCTCCATCTACCTTCTGCATTCTCCCTTCTCCCTTCACACTTTCTTCGTGCCCCCAACGAGATTCGAACTCGTGTTCCAAGCTTGAAAAGCTCGTGTCCTAGGCCTCTAGACGATAGGGGCGCACAAAGGTAGAAGTTAGAAGTATGAAGTTAGAAGTAAGAAGTCAGAAGTAATTCTCTACAATTTGTCACTTACGACTGCGCGCTGTTTTCAGAGCCGATACAAAGATTGCGGTCAATTCATTTCCTTCTGCGGCAACTTTTTTAAGTTCAATGTCATCTGATAATCGAAGTTCCTGCATCAGCTCCAACCAATAGAGAGACTCATCTGATTCTTCCAGGGATATCTGAAGCTTTGCGATGAATTCAGCTTTCGAACGAGCCCTGCAAGCGGCACGGTAATTTGCTCCCACGGATGTTGCCGAGCGGATAAGTTGTTTCACAATCACCTGATCTGCTACAGACTGTGAGACCCCATTGACCAACTCTATCACGCGAATCGCGTACCTCTTGGTCCTGGCTTTCAAATCATCAGGACTTGGCATCGCATTGCCAGATATCAGTTATGAATGGAAAATTCTCCCCTCACCCTTCTCCCTTATTCCTTCTTCAATCTCACTTCTTCAATCTTACTTCTCGAGTGGGGTGGCCAGTGGGGGTCGAACCCACGACCTCCAGGGCCACAACCTGGCGTTCTAACCAACTGAACTATGGCCACCGTGTGAAGGAACTGAACTACAAGATGACCTTGTCCGCTGAATCCCGATACAAAGAATCGGGATCCGCAAATTGACAGATGAGTTAACTGCACTTCGTTCGTTAACTCAAGTCAATTTGGGACTATGGCCACCATGTCAAAGAGCGGTTTTGAGTCCAAAAGCGTGGCATCAAAGATGCGAAAAGCCTGTTACTGTAAGATAACAGGCTCTTCATTCAACGAATGACAAAATACCAAATATTGAAGGGAAAAACAAGAAAATCATTTGACAGTGGTAGAGGCCGATTCTGAATCGGCCTTTGAAGCAAGGGTCCATTTTCGAAATGGACTCTACCTTCAACTCCCTTCATTCAACCACGCTTGCCATGCCTCGTAGCTGAAGTCCCTGCCAAGGAAATCTTTCACAAGCTGCGAAGCTGGTTTGGATCCCCCCGGCACCAGAATGGAATCTCGATACCGTCTTGCGGTATTTGTTGCCAGCAGATTAGTACGATCAAACTGGCCGAAAAAATCCATTGCTATAACGAGCGACCACATGTATGTGTAATAGACCGCCGAGTAATCGGTTAGATGGCCGAAGGCGCATTGGAAGTGTGTCCCGTCGACAAACTTGAATGGTCGATATCGCTCGTAGATGGATTTTGTCATGGCCTCAGTGTTCACGTCTCGGGGATCGCGGTCATGGCACGAAAGTGAAAGTCGGGCATACGACATTTGTGTGCGGATCTGCAACCCTTTGCCAAATTCGCTCGCCTTCCGCATTTTTCTCACGAGTTCGGCAGAAATTGGCTCGTCCGTCTGATAATGTTTCGCGAATGTTGCCAGTGTCGCAGGATCCCACGCCCATTCTTCGAGCATTTGCGATGGTGCTTCGACGAAATCCCATTCAGTCTGGATTCCGCTTACGCCGACCCATGGTTGCTGACCGCCAAGCAAATGATGTAAAAGATGACCGAATTCATGGAACAACGTTACGACATCGCTATGCTCCATCAATCCCGGATCGCCATCGAGGTCGCCTGGGAAATTACAGATCAATGCGGCTTCCGGTATCTGCAGGCCGGCAACACCACTGCGAACCGCAAATTGCGCGGCGTGATTGTATTTGTTCGCCCGTGGATGCATATCGAGGTAGAATCGGCCCGTGAGACTTCCACCCTTGAACATTTCGTAGCATTCGACGGATGGATGCCAGACAGGCGCTCGTTCCAATTTCTTGAACACGACGTCGAACAGTTTGCTCGTAACATCCAGCACGCCTTGCTTCACTCGGTTATAAGCAAAATACGGTCTTACGGATTGTGCATCAAAACTGAACTCGGACCTCCTTACAATCTCTGACCAGTAGCTAGCTTCCCAGGCGTTTATCCGATCGGTTTGAGGTGCATCTTTCTGCTTGCGTTGAACAAGCATCCGGTAGTCCTGCAATCCCTTCGTAGCTGAGGCTTCGGCAATTCTTTCAATGAAGTCGGACGCATTCTTCCCGCTGCCAACCATCTTGTCGGCTGTCGCATAATCGGCCCAATTCTTGAAGCCAAGGAGTGTGGCAAGCTCGTAACGCTTTGCAATCAATTTGTCCAGAACGGCCAGATTCTTCGGATAAGCCCGATTGTTGAACTCCATATACATCCGCCTGCGCAGGTCATCGCTCTTAGCGTAAGAGAGAACCGGGATTACATCGGTATGTTCGATCGTCAGCGCGATCGTACCATCCGGATTTGGTGTATGCCGCGCGATGAAATCAGCAGGCAGCCCATCAAGCTCACCTACATTACGTGCCACCACGGAACGTTTGTCTTCGCGGATATTGCGCGAGAATTCCTGACCTATAGTCACGAGTTCGTCACGGAGTTCTTTGACTTTCTTGCGTGTCGCGTCATCTTTGTCCACGCCGGAGAGACGAAAATCACGCAAAGTCTTTTTGAGATAATGAATAGTCACCAGATCGTCACCTGTGCCGTCGATAGCACAAAGGGCATCATAGACTCCTCGGTTGAGGCTGATGTCGGTGCCGAATGCGGAGATTTCTTGAGTCATTTGCTCTGCCGTCGTTCGTACAGCAGAATCAGGATGAACCTGTTCCATCAGTGAAGACTGAGAATTTGCAGCGTCGAGATAAATCAAAATGTCGTCATAGAGCTTCAGAGTGTTTTC
>JADGQA010000083.1 GCA_017882185.1 Bacteroidota bacterium | reverse complement strand
TTCTAACCTCCGGGACGCCAAAAGTTGGCTGAAGATGATGCGCAATGAAGGCATCCAGCCCGACACTGTCACCTACAATACGCTCATTTCCAAAGCTAAGAGCAACGAGGAGGCCGAAGGTTGGTTGAAGATTATGAGCGATGAGGGCATCGAGCCCAACGTTGTTACTTATAACACCCGCATGTCCATAGCTGAGAACTACGCAGAGGCCGAAAGTTGGCTGAAGATTATGCGTGATGAAGGCATCGAGCCCAGCCTCGTGACCTACAATACGCTCATCTCTAAGTCTCAGAGTCATCACGAGGCCAACCGTTGGCTGAAGATCATGCGCCTTGAACGCATCGAGCCCAACATCGTCACCTACAAGAAGCTCATCTCCAAAGCTGAGAACTATGAGGAGGCCAAAGGTTGGCTGCACGTCATGCACGATGAAGGTATCCAGCCCGACAACGCGATCTACACTACGCTGATCTCCAAAGCTGAGAACTACGAGGAAGCCAAGGGTTGGCTGAAGATTATGAGCGATGAAGGTGTCCAGCCCGACTCAATGACCTACGAGACTTTGTTCAGCAAGGATCTTTCTGGCTGCTCAGCCGACCGCCTCATTGGATGGTTTCTCTTACAAGAATACCATCCAGACGTAGCGATCCAAGCCGCAATAGCTTCTTATCGAAAAAGTGGGTTGCTCGATGAGGCCATTCGATTGTGTCTAGACTACCCACACCTACAAGCAGCGCGCAAGGTAATTCGTGATCATGGTGAAAAGGTGCTAACGTACTTTCGCGGTATTGCTGATCGAAACCATGATCACCCCAATGCACACTATGCCTTGGGTGTGGCCCTCATGGAACTCGGAAGAGAGAAGGATGCGCGGCTGGAAATGCGGAGAGCGCTGAAGCTAGCCAATCCAGGCTCTAGGAAGACCATGATACGAGTATGTCTGCGACAAATAGATGAGAAGCTATCTCGCAAATGAAACGTCGTAGTCACCCGCTCAGTCTATTGCGGTCATACGGCCTCTAATCACACATCTTCATCTAACACTTTTCAAAAGGTCTGGGGGGAAAGCATGAGGGAAAGCGCCGTCAAAAGAAATTCATTTCCCCGCACCGCTGATGTGTTGACTATCTCTGAGTCAAAACATATACACACATGCCACTTCTGATTGTCATTGCAGGCATTACGCTGCTTCAACTCATCAGGCCAATACTTCGTTTTGTCACGCCAGGCCGCCTTCTGCCTGTTTCGATTTTATGATATCGACGCTTTTGTAGAGTATGATGATTTCAAAGAGCTCGGCAGGCACCTGCATAATGAATCCCATGAACGATAGAACAATCGTGAGGAAGAAACATCCCGTTAATATTTCAAAAGCACCGGCATATTTGGCCACCGAACCGATTGACGTCCGTAACCTCCACAATGATACCCCGTAAAGTATCCCAATACACCCAAAGACTACCGCCTCGGATCCAAGAATAAACTGCCGTTCTATTGAATCATAGAACACCGAACCAATGTCATAGCCGATGACCAACATATTGCCGAATATGAGTATGAACGACGTGATTCTCAGTAAATAGTTTCTGAAAAGCCCTCCAATGAGTATGAATCCACGTTGAAAAAAAATAAACGTGATTAACGAGGATATTTTTATTATAACGTAGAGTGTCGTGTTGAAGATCAATGTGTTGTCTTTATATCGAAAATATTCCGCGGCTCCTTCAAAGAATCCGATCAAGAAGTAGAGTATCCCTAAAACCCAGGCGATGTTGAGCTGCCTGGTAAGGAAGTCAGGCGATGTGGCCGGGTCGAAATCGAGGAGAAGATATTGTTTTAGCGATCGTATTGTTGAGCGAACGATTGTATCGTCGTTCTCCCCGATCGTGCTCAGATCGTAATCGAGCGCAGCGAGAATTGTCCTTATAGTATAGCTTCTTGGGACCACTTCTCCGGTTTCAATCCGTTGAAGTGTTCTGACGCTGATATTGCATTTTTCGACAAGTTCTTCCTGCGTTAAGCCTTTTGCTTTTCTTAGCTCGGTTATTTTTCTTCCTAATTCTGGTTGTTTCATGAGATTGGACTCCTCTATTGGCGTTGGCAATGTAATTATTGAACGAGTGATTGTCCAAGACATTGGAAGGGATTTTACCCGTCATTCACCCGTCATTTCAAATATCATTGATTCATGGACCATTGTTCTGAAAAGGGGGTCTTCTCGACTGCAGAATTGGGCCTCATTTATGCCATTTTTGGGAATGCACCAAGGTCTTCTTGAGCGAAACGGCCGGCGAACGTGGGCTCTGATTGACTCCGGAAACGGTTCGGCGCGCCGTCAAAAGAAAAACGTCTCCCCACATCATTGAGAAGACGACTATCTTTACATCAAAACAAATACAGACATGCCACTTCTGATTGTCATCGCAGGCATCATCCTGCTGATCGTACTCATTCTGGTTCTTAAGCTGAATGCATTTCTCTCCTTTGTGATTTCATCGCTGGCTGTTGGGCTCGCTGAAGGAATGCCGCTCGACAAGGCCATTGTGTCGATTCAAACAGGCATCGGAGATACCCTCGGCTATCTCGTCATCATTATCGGGTTCGGGGCCATGCTTGGAAAGCTGGTAGCCGAAAGCGGAGCTGCCCAGAGAATCACCACAAGAATGATCGATGCTTTTGGACCGAAACGCGTTCAACTGGCAGTTATGGTTACAGGGTTTATTATCGGTGTACCATTATTCTATGATGTGGGATTTGTCATATTGATCCCCCTTGTATTCACGGTGGCTGTTTCAACAGGGTTGCCATTGCTGTATGTTGGTCTGCCCATGTTGGCTTCTCTTTCCGTAACACATGGATTCCTGCCGCCGCATCCGGCCCCCACAGCCATTCTACAGACCTTTGGTGCCGACATGGGAAAAACCATGGTGTACGGAATCCTCATTGCAATTCCCGCCATTCTACTCTCAGGTCCGGTATTCTATAAGCTGGTGAAAAAGGTGGATGCCAAACCCATGAATGAGTTTGTGAATCTGAGAAAACTTGAAGACGGGGAAATGCCGGGTCTTTGGGCAAGTATTCTTTCGGCATTACTTCCGGTGATACTTATTGGATCGTCCACCATCCTCAAGACCTTTCTGTCTCAACAATCCCCGGCCGTGGTAATTGCGGGCTATGTTGGAAATCCGGTGGTTGCCATGCTCATCTCCCTGCTGGTTGCGACCTACACTTTGGGCATTGCCAGGGGGCGGAACGTCGGTGATATTATGCAGTCCATGACTCATTCTGTTGCGAGCCTCACGATGGTCATGCTTGTCATTGCGGGAGCAGGAGGGCTCAAACAAGTCCTTGTGGATAGTGGTGTCAGCAAGTACATCGGGGAAGCTTTGAGCAACACGGGAATTTCACCTCTCATCCTGGGGTGGCTTATCGCAACGATACTTCGCATTTTCCTGGGCTCAGCAACGGTCGCAGGAATCACGACAGCCGGTATTGTGCTGCCACTTGTTCACGGTAGCGGTGTGAATCCCGAGCTCATGGTGCTTGCCATCGGATCGGGCAGCCTGATGACCGCTCACATCAACGATGGGGGTTTCTGGCTGGTGAAGGAATACTTCGGCCTCAGCATCAAAGACACACTCAGAACCTGGACCGTGATGGAAACCTGCATCGGAGTCACCGGACTGGCCGGCGTTCTGATACTGAACGCAATCATTTCCTGAACGGCTGGAAAAAATCCTCAAATAGGCGAGAGGAGGCTCCATCAATGGCAGACATTTATCACGATTTCCCAATCAAAGCACCACTGTCCCGAGTTTTTTGGGCTGTGAGCAATCCAACGGGGTTAGATGAGTGGTGGACGAAGCGCTCGTCGGGAGAACAAAAGGAAGGCGGATTGTACGAGCTGTGGTTTGGTCCCGAATATGACTGGCGCGCAAGGGTGACGAAATGGATGCCAGGTTCCGATTTTGAAATGGAGATCGTGCGCGCCGATGAAGATTGGAATGGCACACGTGTCGGGTTTCACCTTGAGGACCGCAACGGTTCGACAATGGTACGGTTCTACCATCTGAATTGGCCCAAGGCCAACGAACACTATCGAGTCTCAAGTTATTGCTGGGCGATTTATCTGCGAATCCTGCGACGCTATCTGGAGCATGGCGAGTCAGTGCCGTATGAAAAACGTCTCAATGTTTGACCCCGGCAATAGCAAGCTTCAAAAGACCGTCACTTCACAGGGGGAACGAATTGACAGGTGACGGTCATCTTTCCTTCTCGTCCGATTACACAATACAACCTGTCTTAACAAAGACATGCTTAATAACTGTCACCTCGCTTAGGTTCAACAACTCCAGGTGACAGTCATTTTTCTTGGATTGCAATCTGCGCAAAAAGTAGGTAGTATTATTGCGTGCCGACTCAGAACAGCAGTCCCACATCAGAGTATCCGCGACTCAAATTTCGTTCACCAAGAACGCCCCGAAGAGACTGACTCCGTTGCCAGAGCAACAAACGACCGTTATGCAGGAATTCCAGTTTAAACCGTTCCACGAGATGACAGATGCCGATTATGCAACGGTCGGTTTCAAGTCGGGCCTCGAGATCCATCAACAGCTCCTGACATCGAAAAAGCTCTTTTGCCGCTGTCCGGCCGGACAGTACAGCGATCAGTACGACGCCGAAATTCTTCGCCATATGAGACCGACATTATCAGAACTGGGTGAATATGACGGCACCGCATTGATGGAATTCAAGACGAAGAAGGACATCATCTATCGGATTCATCGCAATACGGTCTGCACCTACGAGATGGATGACACACCTCCCTTTCAGATCAACGATGAAGCTCTCGACATCGCCCTCGGTATCGGCATGATGTATGGGTGCGACGTCGTCGACGAAATACACATCGCCCGCAAACAGTATCTTGACGGAAGCATACCGACGGGGTTTCAACGTACATCGATTATTTGTCTCAACGGGACAATTCCCTATAAGAACAGGGAGGTGAAGGTTGTCCAACTTTCGATCGAAGAAGACTCCTGCCGCGAAGTGAGCGATCGAGGTCATGAAAGAATCTATTTGACCGACCGGCTCGGCATGCCCCTCATTGAAACCGTCACCGGACCGGACATGCGGACGCCGCAGGAGGTCGCGGAGGTCGCCCAGTTATGCCGGGGGATGGTGAGAAGCACCGGGAACGTGCGCACTGGAATGGGAGCCGCTCGTGAAGATGTGAACGTCAGTGTGACGGGGGGAACCAGGATTGAGATCAAGGGTGTACCGAGAATCCCTCATATTCCGTTACTGACGTACTACGAGGCAATGCGGCAATGGAATTTGCTTCGCCTTCGCGATGAGTTGCACAAGCGGGGGATCACGCCTGAATCGTTCAGGTCGGCAACGGATAACGTCACGAAATTCCTTCGCAAAACCAGGTATCTTCCCATCCAGCACGCTTTGGAAGAGGGAATGACTGTCAACTGCGTTGCCCTCCGAGGATATCGCGGACTTCTACGCTGGAAAACACAGACTGACACTTTTTTTTCCAAGGAAATCTCCGATCGTGTCCGTGTCATTGCCTGCTTGACAACACTCCCCAATCTGATTCACTCGGACAATCCAAGCGAATCAATTGCCACTGCTGAGTGGCAGTCAATCAAGAAGGCAATGAGTGCATCGGATGACGACACTCTCGTTCTGGTGTGGGGAAGCAAACAGGATATCGAAATGGGGGCAAAAGAGATTGTCATTCGGGCGAAGGAAGCAACGATCGGCATACCGTCCGAGACGCGCCAGGCGTTGCGTGACGGCACCAACGGATTTGAGCGCATTCTTCCCGGAGCCGATCGCATGTACCCCGACACAGACCTTCCGCCAAAGCGCATCACCGACGAACGCCGTGAGAAGATACGCGCAACGCTTCCGTTGGACTTCTGGAAGCGAGAACAGTACTACCGCTCCACCGGCGTGCCCGATGATCTCGTTCAATCATTGACGGTCTCCAGGTTTGCGCCACTGTTCGGTATGCTCGTCAAGGACTGGAAAATCAATCCAACGTTGGCGTCGGTCGTATTGGTTCAGTTCCAAAAAAGATTGAAACGAGAGAGACTGAATGTCGGGGTGTTGACCGAGGAGTTAATGAAAAGGATATTCCTGGCACACAAGAACGGGAAGATTACGAAAGATGCGATATATTATTCGATGAAAAAAGTGGTGCAAGAGGGATCGTTCTCTGAGGAATCTTTACCGGAACCGTGTTCGCGCGAGGAGCTCGCAGCCGTCGTCCACGGATCGATGACGTTGCTTTCCGGCATGAAGATCAATCACGAAGAGAAGAAGCAGGAAATTCTGATGGGAATGGTATTGGGAAAGTTGAGGGGGCGAATTGAGAGCACCGTTGTTGCGGAATACATTGCGCAGGAGTTGAAGTAATGGCCACTAACGATTCGTTCAAAGGCTATCGTGGTGAAGCACTGGACGTTTTGAAACAGTTCGATGCCCGGATCTGGAGTGATGTCGAGATCAAAACAGAACAGGGAACATACACGGGGATCATCCTACCACGATCTGAAACGGCAGACCCGCTTCATGTTGTTTTGAAACTTCGGGTCGGATATAACATAGGAATCGCGGCGAAAAAGATCAGAGAAATCAAGATAACCGGGCGCAAGGAAGCACACTACAAGATCCCGGAGAAAGATTTTCCGTACGATCCCCGGAAACCAAACGTGAAGCTCCTTGGGACCGGCGGAACAATCGCGAGCCGCCTGGATTATCGGACCGGCGCCGTCATTCCTGCCTTTTCTCCGGGCGAATTGTATGGATCTGTCCCCGAACTCGCCGATATTTGCAACCTCGAAACGGAGAAACTCTACGGTGTGTTTAGCGAGAACATGGGTCCTGAGCAATGGAAAGGAACTGCAGAGGCAATCGCACGGGAAATCCAAAAAGGAGTGAAAGGAATTGTCATCGGCCACGGGACAGATACCATGCACCATACTGCCGCGATCCTTTCCTTTATGGTTCAGAATTCACCGGTGCCTATTGTCATGGTGGGATCACAGCGTTCGAGCGATCGTCCTTCCTCGGATGCTGCGTTGAATCTCATGCATAGTGTGAAGACTGCCGCGGAGAGCGATATTGCGGAAGTCATGGTGTGCATGTTTGGCCCGACATCGGATGAATACGGTCTTCTTCACCGTGGCACACGCGTGCGCAAGATGCATTCGAGTTATCGGTCGACGTTCCGGACGATCGGTGATATCCCGATTGCAATGGTCAGCAGGGATTATATCAAACCGCTTCGGCAGGACTACAAACGCCGTCGCTCAGATACGAATGTCATCCTCAACACCTCCTTTGAAGAAAAGGTAAGCATCGTCTATTACTATCCGAATATGCGCCCCGATATTATCGATGCGCTGATTGACAACGGTTATAAGGGGATCATTATCGCCGGCACGGGTCTGGGACACGTGAATAAACCATTATATGCTGCCTTGAAACGCGCAAAAGAAAAGAATATTGCTGTCTATATGACGGTGCAAACGCTGTGGGGGTATGTACAAATGTATGTGTATGACACGGGCCGCGACATGATGGAGCTCGGCGTTGTCCCGGCGGCAAACCTGCTTCCGGAAGTTGCCTACATGAAACTTGGCTGGACGCTTGGCCAGACCACCGAGCCGGAAAAAGTCGAAGAAATCATGCTCACTCCGATAGCAGGGGAAATCACCGAGCGCGAGCCGAGCAACGGGTACCTGATTTTCCAGGGAGGCGTCCCCGAAGTTGAAGAATTCATATCGAAGTACCGAAAGTAATCTGAAACGCAACGAATGCTCTTAAGGACATAATCATGGCTGTGAAACTCTTTTCCACCCTGAAAATCCGCGGTCTTGAATTCCGAAATCGCATATTTGTTTCCCCCATGTGCCAGTATTCTGCGACAGATGGAGTACCCAATGACTGGCACTTCGTCCATCTCGGAAGTCGGGCAGTCGGTGGCGCGGCGCTCGTAATTGCAGAGGCAACCGGGGTCACCCCGGAAGGACGAATTTCTCCGGGAGATCTTGGGATTTGGAACGATGAACAGGTGAAAGCATTCAAACGAATCACTTCGTTTATCATCGCCCAAGGTGCTGTCCCGGGCATTCAGCTCGCTCACGCCGGGCGGAAAGGCTCAATGCCGCTTCAATGGATTGATCAAAGGGTGTTGCAAGCGAGTCAGGGAGGCTGGCAGACGGTGGCACCCAGCCCAATTCCGTTTGATGAAGGGTATTCTACTCCTCACGGTCTGTCGAAGTCAGAAATCAGCGAGCTTGTCAAGAAATTTGCAGAAGCTGCCCACAGGGCGCTCGCGGCGGGGTTCAAGGTGATCGAGATTCACATGGCACACGGATATTTGCTCCATGAGTTCTTGTCGCCTCTTTCGAATCAGCGGAAAGATGAATACGGAGGAACTCTGGAAGGTCGTATGAAATTTCCGCTCCAGGTTGCAGAGGCAGTCCGAAATGCGTGGCCTTCCGATTTGCCGTTGTTCGTCCGAATTTCGTCAACCGATTGGGCAGAGGGGGGATGGGATTTGCAGCAATCGATCGAGTTCGCGCGACAACTAAAGGAAACAGAAATCGACTTGATCGACTGTTCGAGCGGAGGAAATATTCGAGGCGCGAAGATACCTCTGGGTCCCGGATATCAAGTTCCTTTTGCTTCTGCGATACGGAAGGAGACAGGCATTGCCACTGCCGCGGTCGGTTTGATCACCGAGCCGCAGCAAGCAGAAGACATTCTCCAACGTGGTGATGCTGATGCTATCGTTTTAGCCCGAGCATTCTTAAGAGATCCGTATTGGCCGCTTCACGCAGCACAGGAACTGTCCGTCGACATTCCATGGCCCATCCAATACATGCGCGCAAAACCCAGGAAATAGGAATCTCCAACTTTGTGCAAAGGGCGTAGATGGTTCTTGAGAGAAAGAAAAATATTTTTGTGCGGGCATCGACGCGAAACGCACAACCCAAAACCAGTGATTATGTTCTCGAAATTGGAGATCCAATCTGGAACATATTGGCCCAACCACATCGGAAACTGCCCAATATGTGGGCTTTCTACCCCCTTTTCCGGATCGAAAGAAGGGTCTGCAAGCACACTCTCCATCGTTTTACCCATCGGGTACGTTTTCTTCTGTTCGATTGCTGGGCTGGAAGCTTAGTTCTTCCAATTTGCCTATTTCCCCCGTCCTTTGTATCTTCAGATGGCTAATAAACTCCCCTCACAAAACGCCGAAGACTGGAATATATCTTTGTTGCAGAGGATACCCTCCGGGCGACGGAAATTTCCTAATCTAATCCACGCTGGTTTGATCGCAGTTTTCTAGCAAGTTTCTATTTGGGGAATGGAAAAATGGATCATGAGAACCTAAGCATCTTGCTTGTTGACGACGAGGAGACATTTGTCAAGATGCTGGCATTCCATCTGAAAGATCATTACGGATACAGAACGACCGCGGCGTTTTCGGGGAGAGAAGCGATCCGGATGATCGAAGAAGGACACACAGGGTTCGACGTCGTTCTGCTCGACTACATGATGCCGGAGATGAGCGGCCTGAATGTCCTCCAATGGATGCTCGAACAGAAAAATCAGACGCCGGTTATCATGTTGACGGCAGCAGGCTCGGAACACGTAGCCGTGGAGGCACTGAAACTCGGCGCTTACGACTATGTCCGGAAAGAGCTCATCGATATTCCCCACCTTGACATCCTGATCAGAGGAACGCACGAGCGACATCTCTATCGTGTTTCGGAGCAGATGGAGCAGGAGAAACTGAAAGAGATGGCGATGAACAACGATGCGACGGAGCGCGTTCGACGTGTCGTCAACGCTATTACGCCGAAACTCAATAGCGCATTGGCCCAGCTTGCAGTGGGTGTAGAGTTTGACCCCAAAGCCCTCATGGACAAACTCCCAGAAGCGGATCGAGAGGACTTCAAGAAAATTCTCGGTGATATCCAAAGGAACGTTCAAACACTCGAAGCTGCTACCAGGGGACTCCTCAATCTCTTCGACCTTCTCTACGCACACTATTCGGGCATGCCCGAGATCGAGCAGATCAAACGCTGGATCGAAACGAAGCTCCAAGTCCCGCAAAGCTGAATCACATCACGATTAGTTTCTCAAGTTGTGCAAGTCGCACGACGTTCACCCCATCGCAGAATAACACCGCATTTTGGAACCAGAGTCGATCAAGTGGTTGTTTGCCACTTCGTTGTTTCGTACATTAATTAAAATCTTGTATTTTTCGAGGATGCTTAGCTCAGCTGGTTCAGAGCGCCGCTCCCGACTCCGTCGGGACGGAGGTCGTGAAGAAACGATGCATTACGTATATATACTTCATAGTGAGAAGCGTCAAAGATATTACATCGGAAGTACTTGGGATCTCGATCATAGACTCAATCAACATAATTCTTCACACAAGGGATTCACGAGTGTTGGTGGGCCCTGGAAGCTGGTGTATTCTGAAACGTGTGAGACGAAAACAGAAGCCCTGAAAAGAGAACGCTATCTCAAGCGAATGAAAAGTACAAGGTTCATTGAGGATCTGCTGAATCCGGAGAAGAACAACATGGACGCTTAGCTCAGCTGGTTCAGAGCGCCGCCCTTACAAGGCGGAGGTCGTAGGTTCGATCCCTACAGCGTCCACGAAATGCAACCGCCCATCAATTGATGATGGGCGGTTCTCGTTTGGAATGATTGTTGACGTTTCAGCTCGGGGATCCTGGCTGCTGTTGTGTGAGACAATGGAGAGTCCCAAATCCGAGGACGAGGTCGACGGCGTGAATCCCCACAACGGTCCGATCCTTCATCAGCTCGGAAAGAATCCCGAGGGCGATCCGATCGTTCGGATCATTGAAGGTGGGCACGATCACAAAACTGTTATTGATATAGAAGTTCGCATAGCTGGCGGGGAGTCTCATGCCATTGAAAAACAAGGGAGAAGGCATCGGAAGTGCGACGATGTCAATCTTCGAGCCGTTCTCCAATCTCATCCCCTGTAATCGCGCCAGGTTGTCCTTCAAAGCCTTGTAGTTTTCGTCGTGACTATTTTTCTCTTGACTTAACACGACAGTATGTGAATTGACGAACCTGCACAGATCGTCGACGTGGCCGTGAGTGTCATCGCCGGTGATACCGTGCCCCAACCATAGTACATTGGTAGCCCCCAGGTACGTCTTGAACATCTCGTTGTAGTCGTTCCTTGTGAATCTGGGATTTCGAACCTGAACTGACTCGTCAAGCAGGCATTCTTCGGTTGTCAAGAGAGTCCCCTTCCCATTGACATCGATGCTTCCTCCTTCGAGGACAACTTCGCGGTCCTTGAATCGAACCGGGACGATCGGCAATTTTAATGTCTTCGCAGCTCGAGGCGGCGTGGCATCATCCTTCTTCCAATCCGGATATCGTGCCCAGGCGGTGAAACGGAAACGGATGATCGCAACGTCTTTCTCGGACGGCCGTTGGACGAACATTGGCCCGGAATCGCGTGTCCATCCCCGATTAGAAGGAAACCTGAAGAATCGAATGTGCTTGAAATCCACACCTGCGCGTTGGAGAATCCGGTGTGCTTTTGCCTCGTGGTTTGCGGAATTCACGATGATATGGAGCATTTCTCCCTGGGATATTTTCCTTGCCATCTCTCCAAATGCCCACGAAACGGGGGCAATTTTCCCGGGCCAGTCGGTCAAATTTGCCGGCCAGCTAATCCAGGTAGCATCGTGCCGTTCCCATTCAGCCGGCATGAGCAATTGCATAGATTGAGTCTGACGCATGATCTACAACTTCCAGGTTTCTTTGGCGAGGTAGCGGCTGGTAATACCGGAATAAGCGTCGATCCGCCGATCACGCAGGAACGGCCAGTTCCGGCGAATGTCTTCGAGATGAGCAAGATCAACGTTTGCGATCAACACTTCTTCCTTGTCGGTGGATGCTTCGGCAAGGATCACACCCTGCGGATCTGCAATGAACGATGAGCCCCAGAATTGTATTCCTTTTGATAGCGGCGTCGGTTTTTCAAGACCGATTCGATTCACGGCAGCAACGTAAACCCCGTTGGCAATGGCATGCCCGCGCTGAATGGTTTTCCACGCATCCCGCTGTGCACCTCCGTGTCGCTCTTTTTCGTCAGGATGCCAGCCAATAGCAGTAGGGTAGAAGAGAACGGTTGCACCGAGCAATGAAGCAAGCCGTGCACTTTCCGGGTACCATTGATCCCAACAGATAAGCGGAGCAATACGCCCATACTTTGTATCGAACGATTGGAACCCAAGATCACCCGGAGTGAAATAGTACTTTTCGAAATATCCCGGATCATCAGGAATATGCATCTTCCTGTAAAGTCCGACCATCGAACCGTCCGAATCAATTACAGCGGCGCTGTTATGGTAAACGCCTGCATCTCGTCTCTCAAAAATCGGCGTAATGATCGCCACTTTGAGCTTCTTTGCCATCTTCCCAATGGCCTTTGTGGTCGGACCGGGAATGGGTTCTGCGAGATCAAAGAGTGAGGCGTCTTCACGCTGGCAAAAGTACTGCGAGCGAAACAATTCCGGCAAACAGATAATCTTTGCCCCTTGTTTCGTGGCCTTCGCAATGAAG
This sequence comes from Bacteroidota bacterium, assembly GCA_017882185.1. GTDB lineage: Bacteria > Bacteroidota > Ignavibacteria > UBA10030 > UBA10030 > JADGQA01. The sequence continues at coordinate 1,093 of JADGQA010000083.1, read as the reverse complement.
CGTTCGGCTTTCTCGAGGTTTTCATCCGGATGCTGAGAGCATGCCATTTGGATAAGTCCAATGGAAAAATTTTTCGATGGAGCGCTATGCTTGGATCGGTTCATTCTTCTGATCATCAATAAAATGCCAGCGAAGTATAAACAAAAATTGTGTGAAGAGAAAGTTAGCGCCCGCACAGGAGCATTTCTCGTTTATACCATGACTTCTCCCCGGGTAGAATGAAAAAACCCGCCTGCGCGGGTTTTTTCGTCTGACGCTGCCACGATGACAACGCCTAGTTCATGGCAACCATCGATTCGATCTGAGCCTGTGTCAACGTGCTGACGACATTTCCACTCCCATCGTATATCGTCACCCCTCCGTCGGCATTTTTCGCAGAACGGGCAAGGACCGTTCCGGACTCGTCCGTTGCGGTTGTCACGCCATTCTTTGTGACCACTTGTACAAGCTTTTCCTTACCATCGATTGTCTGCTTGAACGTGTAGGACTTGTCAGGACCGTTGAAGACGAGGCTGCCTTGTGGGACAGCAATGGTCTGAGGCCCATCATTGGCGGCCATCGGATTTGTGCCCGTCCAGAATTCGATTGTGTTCAAAACGACTGCATCGACAAAGCCAGCTACGCCATAGACAGGGACAATGACCATCACGAGAAAACCAAGCTCATTGACCCACTTGCTTCCCAACGTGCCGTTGAACTTGTAGACTTTGTTAATTAACTGAAAAGATCCGTAACACCCGAAGGCGGTTGTCAGTAGTACAGCAATCAACAAGCCTGAGATTATTTTGACCAAAGAGCGTTTCATGCTTACCTCCCTTGAACTGGTGATTGGATTTGTAGATTATTGAAGCTTGGAACGATGTGTTCGGTTATCGAATTTCTTCAAATTCCCCTGTTTTCTTATTCTTCTTCACATTATCCCACGTGAAGTACCTGCCGTTCATTGCCACGTAAACGCCGGGTGCCAAAGTCTGAACAAAAGCCAGTGCGCTGCCGAGATTGAACAATCCGTCTGAGCTGCCGAACTTGTACGGCACCATCGCTCCGGTAAGAACCACAGTCTTATCCTTGATTACTGCACCGAGCGCTTTTG
>JADGQA010000082.1 GCA_017882185.1 Bacteroidota bacterium | reverse complement strand
GCGACAAGGTGCTCGCCGCCGCTGGTCAGGTGGCCGGGCTCTCCCGCTGGGCAAGCCGAGGCGTCGCGTTTCTGTGCGCTGCCGGGCTCTTCTTCACGATGACCCGGTCAGTTTGGCTCGGGGGAATAGCCGGCATCTTGGTAGCGCTTTGGCTGGATAGGCGCACACGGAAAATAGTGCTTGCCCTGGTTGTCATAGTCAAAGACCGAAAAGCAAAAACCGACTGACGCTCTTTCAGAACTCACAGGCGGCCAGGCTACGGGCGGGGCAGACACCACCCAGGAAGCGAAATTCGTCAAGGAACACCCGTTTTTCGCTTACGTGCGACCTGAACAAAAAAATGGGGAAGGATTCGTAGAAGCCAAAAATCGCGATAGAGTCATTCGCCTCCTCGACCGGCCTGACATCCGGAAGTTACTCCCCTCTGATTTCCAATTCCTTTGGTCCAATAAGACCATAACAGACAATCGCACTGGTGATGAGTTCTACAGTCTCTATGGAGTAAAAGGCACACCAGAGTTGACCGGCGACGTCGTTGTGAACGCTCAGGCAAGTGTTGATCCGGAAGACAATCGACCGATCGTGAATATGGAGATGAATAGCGATGGGGCGCGCGAATGGGCGCGAATCACTGGCGCAAACATCGATAAGCGAATTGCCATCGCTTTGGATAATGCAGTGTACTCCGCCCCTGTCGTTCAGGGAAAGATTCCCGGGGGACGGTCCCGAATAACCGGCATGGCGTCGGCAAATGAGGCCCGGCTGCTGGAAATTGTCCTGAAAGCCGGCGCGTTACCTGCCCCCGTCACAATTATCGAGCAACGCTCTGTCGGTGCATCCCTCGGCGAAGACTCTATCCGCTCAGGACTGAATGCGTCGCTGTATGCATTCATTTTCACGGTGCTCTTCATGGTCGTCTATTACAGCTCGGCGGGGTTTATCGCCGACTTCGCCTTGTTGTTCAACATTCTTTTCATCCTCGGCGTTCTGGCAGGATTTAGGGCAACGCTCACGTTGCCTGGTATCGCCGGTATTGTGTTGACGATCGGCATGGCAGTGGATGCAAACGTCCTCATCAACGAACGCATTCGCGAAGAACTCGAAGGTGGAAAAACCCTTCGCGCTGCCATAGACGCTGGATATTCCAAAGCCTTTGCCGCGATCTTTGACTCAAACATCACGACATTTCTCACAGGGCTTGTCTTGTACCAATTTGGTACGGGTCCTGTTCAAGGATTCGCGCTAACGCTTATGATAGGATTGGCGGCGAGTATGTTCAGCGCAATCATCATTACTCACGTCGCCTTCAACATTATGACGGACAAAGGGTTGAACCCTCATTTCGGCTAGGCAATCCATGTATTCGATCACTCTAGTGACTATATCAGACTAAGGAGTAAGGGTTTCAATGAGATTATTCAAGAAAACCAACATCAATTTCCTCGGCGTTCGTAATCGGTGGTACATTATTTCAACACTGACCATCTTCGTCGGGATAATTGGTGTCGCCGTCAAGGGCATACAATTTGGAGTCGACTTCAAGGGTGGAACCGAGATTGTCGTTTCGTTTGATCAGAAAGTCGAAATCGGAGCGATTCGCGATGCGTTGGGGAAGGTCGGACTCGAGAAAAGTGAGCTCAAATCATACGGAACCGGTAGCGGCGTTCTCATCAGGACAACCGAGCAGGAGGCAGGAGCTGCTGTTTCGAACAGAATCACCGATGCTCTTCGCCAGGGCTTTCCTGCTAGGAAATTCGAAATTCTTAAAGAGGACAGAATAGGCCCGAAAGTCGGAAAGGAGCTTCGACAAGATGCAATCTTTGCCGTCCTCTGGGCTTTTGTCGCCATCCTTGCCTACGTGGCCATTCGGTTCAAATTCTCTTATGGACTGGGTGCCGTCATTGCCCTCATTCATGATGTTTTTACAACCTTTGGCGTCATCATTATCATGAATGGCGTCATCCCAGGCCTTAACCTCGAAATTACACAGGAAGTCATTGCTGCCTTCCTCACTCTGGTCGGCGTGTCCGTAAACGATACGGTAGTTATCTTCGACAGGATTCGGGAAAACGAAAAAATCTATCGAAGCATGTCTCTCGCCGAACTCATGAACAAGAGTCTCAATGAGACGCTTAGCCGAACTGTTATAACCTCGGGGACAATTTTCCTTGTCTTGATGGTGCTCCTGGTTTTCGGTGGCGAAGTTAACCGCGCGTTCGCGTTTACCATGGTATTTGGAATTGTTACGGGAACATACTCTTCTATTTACGTGGCGAGTGCCTTCGTACTGGATACGAAGCTCCACAAAGAAGTCAAAACGGCGAAAGCCGTCGCGGCCGCCGCTACCAAATAAACGGAGAGGACCATGAAATTCAAAAGCCGCGAATCAAAAGGTGTTACAATTATCGAACTGACGGGCAATGTGATGGGGGGCCCGGACGCGACCAGCCTTAACGATCAGCTTCACAAGCTCATCGATGACAATAAGAAAAAAGTAGTCGTTGACCTTGACGAAGTGAAATTTATCAACAGCTCCGGGCTCGGAATGCTCATCGGAGGGTTGACGACCCTGAGGAACAGTGGGGGTGAATTGAAACTTGCCCGTGCTTCCAAGAAGATCGAAGATCTTTTGAAAATGACAAAGTTGACGACGGTCTTTGACATACACAAGACAGTCAACGAAGCCGTCGCCGCCTTCAAATAGGCGATTTGAATTCCCGTTCCTCTCCTCTCGGTATTACTGGCATCAACAAAAATCCATGTCTACAGCCTCCAACACCCTTTTCGTAACGGTGGCCGGCAATATCGGTGCAGGCAAGTCTTCCCTTACGAAACTCCTGGGTGAACGATTTCATTGGAAGCCATACTACGAGTCCGTTGATGACAATCCTTACCTCTCCGATTTCTACGCGGATATGCATCGTTGGTCATTCCATCTGCAGATCTATTTTCTGGCTAACCGGTTCAAATGCCACAAGATGATTGTGGAATCCTCAGAATCGGTCATCCAGGACAGGTCGATTTACGAAGACGCAGAGATCTTTGCACACAATCTCCACGATATAGGAAGGATGGAAAATCGGGATTACGAGAACTATGTGTCGTTATTCCACGTGATGATGGAATACCTGCAGCCACCTGATTTGATGATCTACCTCAAAGCATCCGTCGATACGTTAATGCGACAGATTACGCGACGCGGGCGATCATTTGAGCAGGGTATCCAGAGAGATTATCTCGACCAATTGAACAGGCTTTATACAGATTGGATCGACAATTACAAGCTTGGACCATTGCTGGTCATCCCCAGCGACAACCTCGATTTTGTGAACAAGAAAGAAGATCTGCAATACGTCATTTCACTTGTCAAGAACGCACTCCCTCAATACCAATTATTCGAGCAGTAATCTTCATCACTCTTGTTCCGAACCGCTTTTCGGCCTGCCCGCAAGCAGATTGTTGTACGCTCTCGCATTTTTTAGCAAGCTTACCGCTACATTTAACTGTCGGTCACCGGGAAATGTCGACGCTATCTCGGCCTTCTCGCCGTTGATGCGTCCTTCGATTTCCGCTTTGAGATAACTCTTCATCTCTTTTTGGTACCGCTGGATCTTCCGTTCTTTCTCCGACGCGATCATTCTATCGAGAAGGTCCACATCATCAAGAAACGCCTTATTGTAGCGCTCCTTCATTGCAATGTCCTTCAGTTCCTTCAACTTGACTTCCGAATCCTCCCGATAATCAAATTTCTGTTCTTTGAGGAAATTCTCGAACTCAGCCAGCAACCCGTCCGTGACTTCAAATTTCTCCGGTAATGTCTTGTGTGTCACTGCATAGGTATTCGCGAATTTGAAGAACATCGCCTTTCTCACAAGCTCTGCAATAGCTTTCCCTTCATCCTCCTCTTCAACAACCGAATCAGGTTCAACTCCCCCTGCTTCAAGCACCCGTCGGTTGTGCGAAGTCCTAAACGCGTGCTTCAAGCTGTCCGGAATCGTTGCAAACACGCCATCCTTCGTCCGATGCGTGTAGTCGATTTCCTGAATGCAGCGACCGCTTGGCGTATAATACCGCGCCGTCGTGATCTTGACTGATGATGTTTCAGATATCCGGGTGATGGTTTGAACGAGGCCCTTGCCGAACGTTCGCTCTCCGACGATAATTCCCCTGTCGAGATCCTGAATTGCCCCGGCGACGATTTCACTGGCACTCGCACTTCCCTGATCGACAAGAATAGCCAACGGAACGTTTGGAATCATAGGTGACTGCGAAGATAGATACTTGCGATCCGAATCGCTCCGACGACCCCGCGTAGAGACTACGAGACTATTCTCCGGAACGAAATCCGACACGATACTCACCGCAATGTCAAGCAATCCTCCGGGATTATCTCGCAGGTCGAGGACGACACTCTTCAGTTCACCTTGTTCCAGCAATTCCTTAATGGAATTCCGGACATCGTCGGCAGCGGTGCGCGAGAAACGCTCAAGACGGATATATCCTATCCCGGGTTCTACATAGCCTGTATATGTCACATTCCGAACTGGAATCTCCTCACGGAGAAGGACAAACTCAATGGGTTGTGGTTCCCCCTCGCGGGCGATTTTCATCCTCACCTCTGAACCCGCAACACCCCTGACCATCATGCGTACATCTTCAGGCTTCGCACCCGCCATGCTTTTTCCGTTAACCTCAAGGATTCGATCGCCAATTTGTATTCCTTGTTTGGCAGCAGAATATCCTTCAACGAGATTGAGCACCGTCACCGCTCCGTCGCGAAGTCCGATCGTAATTCCAACACCAGCATACTTCCCTGTCGTAACGAGGTCAAGTTCATCACCTTCATTTTCGCCTATGAAGACGGTGTACGGGTCGAGGGTCTTCAACATCCCATCGATGCCAGCCCTCATGAACCGTTGAGGGTCCACCTCATCGACATAGTTGAGGGCAATTTCTTTGTACACCTTGCTGAAGGTATCAACACCCCTATAGATCCTCAACATCGCATCTGAGTCGAACATGCGCCACATACCGAGAGAAATGACGCTGGCGAACAAGACAATGCCCAGTGAAACAATGTATTTCCGGCGGCCAAAGCGAACCATACAATCCTCGTATTTTTTATTGAGCAGAACTATCTGTCTAGTACTAACAGGTGAAACAATGTTTGGGTTCCGCAGATGGTAGAGCTTACTTCTTGGCAAGGGACGCGCTTACCGTCGTCCAAATTGTTTCTTCGATGGTTTCGATCGGCAGGAGCCCGTCGACCACTCGAAAGCGGCTTTCCTTTTTCGCAATCTCGAGATACCCATTCCTCGCACGCTCATAAAAGGCAATCCCATTCGATTCCATTCTATCCCTTGATGTATGGGATCGGCTCATCCGACGCTCTACCTCCTTGACAGGAATATCAATATAGAAGGTTAAGTCGGGGACGAGGCCCGCAGAAGCACATTGATTGACGACACGAACGGTCTCGGCGGAAATTCCTTTTCCCCAGCCTTGATACGCAGTGAGCGAGTCGTAGAATCGATCGCACAGAACAATCATTCCTCCCTCGATGGCGGGCTTGATAACTTCTTCAACAAGCTGAGATCTGCTGGCCGAAAAAAGGAAGAGCTCAGCCACATTCGTCATGCCGGTAATCTTCTTGTCGAGAAGAATCGTACGGATTTTTTCCCCAATCTCGGTTCCGCCAGGTTCTCGCAGCACCAGGATGTGATAATGCTCGTGGGTGAGGGTTTCCGACAACAACTTTACTTGGGTAGATTTTCCCGAGAAGTCGAGGCCTTCAAATGTGATAAACATCAGGCGTAGGGCATCAAGTTCTTACTGGTCCCAAAGTAAAAAAAAACGCTCTCTTATGCAAACAACAGAGACGTCCGAAGGTGGCCGAATTTCCTTCGACAATCGTGGCGGCGGGATTCTCATCATGAGAAATATCATGACTTTCGTCGGCGGCTCTGAGACTAAGGGGGTGGGAATGAATGAGCACCGCCAGTACTGTTGCAGAGACTCACCAACATTGCAGCTTGCGCATATTTTTGGTATTTTTCTTCATCGCGTTACTTTCCCTCATCGCAATCAAAGGATGTCAAAAGCAAACAAGAAACATACCCTTTCCCCGCCTGCATCCGAAAAAAAGACATCCGATGGTGTTGACCTCAAGCGCATAGAATCGAGAGAAGAAGATGCTGCTCTCATCAGGCGCGCGCTCAAAGGAGATCAAAAGGCATTCAAGAGGCTTCGTCTGAAGTACTATGATGCAATTTACAGCGCCATCTACCGGATGATTCGTGACAAGGAAGAGGTTGCCGACTTGACTCAGGAAGCATTCATCAAGGCGTTCACTTCACTCGCCAGCTTCAACGAGGAATATGCATTTTCGACGTGGCTGTTCAAGATTGCGACGAATAATTCCATTGATTACATTCGCCGCAAGAAACTGCAGACGTTCTCCATTGACAAACCGATTGAATCGAAGGACAGTGACTATACATTTGAAATTCCTGATAGCACGTACGAAGCCGACACTGATTTGATTTCGAATCAGAGGAAAAAATTCCTGGACGACGCCATCTCATCACTCCCCCCACGTTATCGCCAGGTGATAATCCTGCGGCACGTCGAAGAGAAAGAATACCAGGAGATCGCTGAATTGCTGAAGCTGCCCCTGGGAACCGTAAAAGCTCACATTTTTAGGGCTCGGGAGCTGCTCTACAAGAAATTGCGTGACAAGATGAGGAATTACTAGCGCAAGGCGCAACTCTCTCAGAACGCCTCCGTAGAAAATAGAGGAGAGAGCCACCTTTCTCAATCATGACAAAACACTCGGCATACAGTTTCTATCTTATTGCGGCACTCTCGGGCATGTGCCTCACCGACGCTTTTGGATTTCAAATCCTCCATCGTGAGATCGATCGAACAAAAGAGAAAGCTCTGACTGCCATCATCGATGTCTCATTCGGCAACATAAATCTCCAGCACGGCGCGAAGAACAAGATAGTTGTTCTCGACTATGAAGACGATTCTGAAGACAGCGATAGATTGCAGGTCGGCTACGACATCAGGGGTGATGAAGGCGTGTTACGGATTCGTCTGAAAAAATCCTCCCGAGTGTGGGGCGACGACGGCTCGGACGATGACCACAGGCGGAAGTTGACCGTGCGGTTGTCGGATCAAATGCCGATTTCACTGGATATTGAGCTCGGTGCAGGCCGTGGCGACATCGACCTTTCCGATTTGCAGGTACGAGACCTCAAAATTTCCACCGGGGCAAGCAGTGTTGATGTGCGATGCGACAAACCGAACGAGATTACTGCAGAAAATATCGGCATCGAATCGGGGGTTAGCAAATTCACCGCGACGAATCTGTGCAATACGAATTTTAGGAAATTCAAATTTAGCGGCGGCGTCGGATCATACAGACTCGATTTCGGCGGTGATCTTCACCACGATGCCAGTGCGAAGATCGAAGTTGGCCTAGGTTCTGTAAATGTATCAATGCCTAAACAGCTTGCGGCGAGGCTCCTGTACGACGCGAGTTTCTTTTCAAGCTTCGATCTCGATGACGATTTTTCAAAAACAAAGAGTGGCGTGTATGAGACAGACGACTACAAGAATAGCGAGAACAGGCTGACCATACAAATTGAGTCCGGGCTCGGCAGTGTGAAGGTGAGACGAAAATAGCAGGCACGATGCAATTCTAAGCAGTGGATCTTCGCAGTTGTGAAAAACCCGACCGGTGCAAGTCGGGTTTGTTGTTCTAGAAGGAGTCTTCTCTCCTTAACCCACTCCAAAATGAAAGAACTGGCCCCAAGACCGAGGATGACTCACTTCACGAGTCCCTATCAAATTCAAGAGCGCCTGTCGATAGGCATCGCCTGGAGCCAAACCTGCTGCGAGATTTGTATAGAGGTACTCGCTGAAAAACTTCGCGGCCTTGCGGTCTGCAAGCCAGGCATTGAGGAATATATCGGATGTCCCGTTCATTCTCAACAATAGTGCGTGGAGCGGCGTCAGGCCGTCTCCCTTGACTTGTTGATTCGAGAGCTCAATGACTGGATACGGCTCGTGAGCGGCCAGCTGTTCGAAGGGTATGTTCTCTGTTTCGCCCAGAGTCTTGCCATTGGAGCAGACAAATGCGCCGAGATCATAGCGATCCGTTGTGTTAACGAAATCTGTGGAGAGTTGCAGGACGTCACCTTTCGACTCCAACATATTCTTCCATGTTGCATCTGCCCCAAGCATGATTGTTGCGGTTTTGAAAAAGCTCCGAATATCGCGAAGCTCATAGTCGACTGACCAGTTCTGACCACCCGGATTTCCACACGCGACAACGGTCTGGATATCTGTCGGGTTGACTGTTCCGTATCGTAACGACGACAGAGAAGGAAGATAATCTACACTCGTAAGCTCGATGAGATACTTTACATTTCCTTTGCTGTCCTGCCGTTCGAGAGCCTGAAAAGGAAACCCCCCGAACTCGTTCCGAACAACAATGACGAGGCTGCGATCAAGGCGAGAGTCGATCGGGCGGATGAAATAATCGTAAAGTTGGGTGGATAGCTTCTCGAACCTTGTCATCGATCCCAGGCTGGCAACACCGCCCGCTCCTGCATAAACGCTCGGGTCCTGGAGCAATTGTTCATACTCACGGACGCGCGCGATCAGGCTGTCCCTTCCTATTGCGACCTTTTGCACATTGAGCCCGTCTCTTGTCATGGCAAACAGGTCAAGCTCACGTTCGGTGAGCAGGAATTGAAGAACCACCGTGCCTTCCGGAATCAGTCTTTGAAGGTCCTGGAGTTTTCTCAACACAGGGCTTAGCAGTGCTTCATAATTGGGCTGTACAGTGGTAATTCGATTGGTTTCGTCACGGACTTTCCCCCTGAGATCTGCAAGTTGAGACTGAATTGCCGTCACTCGCCGACTGTCAACAGACTTCTGTTTCCCCGAAAGAGTATTCGTCAACTCCAATTCCAACGCCTCAATGGTGTTCAACTTTGTCCTGCAGTCCTTCACCAAGTCTTTCAGTTGGGGATGTCTCAAAGCGATATCAAGGTGCTCGAACGTATTCGTCGATGACTTAAGTTGAGATAGATCCATCACTGCCATCGCATCGTACTTAAGATTCATCTGCAGAAGCACGGAGGCAAGTTTGTCGTACCAGGGTCCGCGATTGTATGCAATGCCCAATTCGTTGAGGAACGGCAGATGAAGATCAACATCAAAATACTCCCCCCTCATCTCGAGATCCAGATCGACCGCCTTTTGATACATCGTGCGGGCCCCTCCAGGATTGTTTTCCAACTCAAAAATTGAGCCTATCAGGGTATAGACATACGCCTCTCCGGTTCTGTGTCCGCACTCGTAAAATTTCGCAGCAATCTGTTGGTACGATTGCAGAAGTTTGTCGAGCACCTGATTCCTCTGTTCATCTGTCATCAGGTCAAGATTGCACCGAATAACAAACAGATAGAGATAATCTTCTGCTATCTTGTCTCCGAGCGCACGATTTATTTCAAGTGCATCCGAATAGTATTTTCTTGCATCACTGAGGCGTCCGTTTTCTTCGTAAATCGTTCCGAGATAGAAAAGAAACAGTGCCTCGTAGTCTTTACCGATTTGCTTTTTCCTGAGTATGTTTACTCCATCGCGAAATTCTGCAATCGCCCCATTGGCGTCGGATTGCGCGCGGTGGATAAGTGCCAACGTCATTTTGAGTTTTGCCTGGTGAAGCGGATTTTCGCTCACGCCCACGCTTTCCAGGGCCTGTGAAACCGAGTTGAGCGCCTCCGGATACCTTCCCTGTCGTCGATAGATGTCGCCCATGCCGCCAAGGGCTTGCGCGATATCTGCATTCTTTCCTGCATTTTGTAGTACAGTCAACGCTTCTCCGTAGAAACCCGAAGCCTGGTCCAGCATGCCTGCCGCCGTCATCGCGGAAGCCATGCGGAGACCTGTTCGTGCCCTCGTTAATACATCATCCAAAGCTGAGGACAGGCGCATGGATTTCCTGAACTCGTTGATCGCATCTGCATACTCCCTCATCTCAACAAACACATCACCTTTCCACGAACAGAGCTGTGCCTCAAGCCGATAATCGTTCAATTGAGCACTTCGTTGTATTGCATTCTCGAGATTGTCGAGCGCAGCGCGGTATTCTCCCAGTGCAAGATTTGTCCGGCCCAAGAAGCCGTACAATTCCGAGATATTGATGAACTCGGTACCTTTTGGAAGTAGGGAGATCGATCGGGCAAAACTCGCTTCCGCCTGACGGTAGGCACCCTCATCAAAGTATCGGACACCCTGATCATAGTACTCCGACGGACTCGAAAGGGGATTGCCTTGCTGCATATCGCAGGCAGCAAGAAAGCAAGTGCAGAGTATGAGGAACCAACCGTGGAATTTCATGGAGAATTCGGCTTGATAAAAAAATCCCGTCCCGGATCAACGGGACGGGAAAATATAAGAAACAATTCTCGGCACTACAACAACGCAGATCAACGAAACGTGATCCCGACTCCCGCCGTCAGTACCGGATATTTCGATAATGAATAGTCTGCGTGGATGTTGATCACTGCGAGGAGCATCCGAACCCCGACGAGAAACCGGGTCTTATCCGCCCCAGTGATGGAAAAACCATTGATCTGTGCGGGGACACTGGTCAAAGGATCTTTGTAGTTGTACGGATCAACGGAAAGGTTTGAACTCTCGAATTGAACACCAGTATAGAGCGTGAGGAAAATCAGGCTCTTGCTCACTTCCGCGCCAAACGCTGTTCCACTCAAGGACATTATCTTGTTGCCCCCTTTATCATCGATAGTGACTTTCTGAGTCATAAAATGAGCAGCGATATCAACGGGACAAAATGGAATGAACTGATCAATATCATACCTCAGGCCAAAGCCGATGAAACTCACCTTACCGGCATCACCGATGTTGGTCGAGGGCAGGAACCGACCGATCACTTCAATTCCAAAGGGAAGGCCAATCGCTGCCTGCGGAGCAAACAAGGGAAGGCGTGAATAGTCAAAGCCTGCGGGAGTCGTGAAAATTGTTGTTCCGGCCCCAAACTGCCCAGGTTTTACCACCACATCTACGCCTTTAGTTCCACCCGCAAAGGTAGGAGAATTATGAATGATCTGATCGTAGTCAGTTCCGGCAACGAATGTATTCGGGCCGAACTTGATCTGATTTGGTAGGACAAAATCGAGTGTTTTATGCTCGCTCGCAATCATCGCAAGTCCCACCTTGACACCAATATCGAATCCGAGCACGCTGTGAAGATCAGCAGAATGATAGATGCCGCTATTCAATCCCGCACCTAATCCGGAGGCGAGTGGTTCAAGGTAGTTATTGGCGTTTGCTCCAATGATTTTGGAAAGCTGGCCGCTGAGGTCGTTTTGAGCGAGGCCGACGGATGTGATTGCCAACGAAATTCCAATAATGAGGATTGTTGTCCGAATGATATTCATGCGTTTGATCTCCTTTCAACGGTAACGTGTGCGTGGGGGAAATATCTGCAATTCGATGGTAAGAATCAATCTGTCACTGCTTTTGTTTGACGAGAGACACAATATCGTCTGCGTTGTCGGAAATGATGCCATCAACGCCAAGCTGAATCATTTTCTGGGCATCCTTGATGGAATTGAGGGTATAAACATACACGGCAATCCCATAACGGCGTGCATCATCGATCATCGAACGCTGTAATTCTGTCTTCGCACAAATGAAAATTGATGCCTCTGCCCTGCGCGCGAGTTTCGAAGGCAATCGACCGAAGTCTCGGAACAAATTGTAGAGCACGCCGGTCACGGCGTCTGGTACCATCCGTTTAAGATTGGCGACAAGATGGTGGTCAAACGACGAATAGAAGACGCGGCCTTTCATGTTGGATTGTTCGACCACCGCGATGACCTTTTCCTCGATAAGTCCACGGCGGTCCGCTTGAAATGGGTCCGATTTTATTTCGATGTCAACCCATCTCGTTGGGCCAACAAGCCGCAGGACCTCTGAAAGCGTAGGAATACGCTCACCTCTGAACGAGGGATCAAACCAGGAGCCGGCGTCATAAGTTCTCAACTCTTCCAGATTACACTTATGGGCGACGCCGTTGCCAGTCGATGTCCGCTGGAGCGTCCTGTCGTGGAGGACTATGACTTCCTCGTCCTTTGTGAGCCGAACATCAAGCTCGACCATGTCTATTCCCGGGGCACTCGCGGCAAGTGCAAATGATGCGAGTGTATTTTCCGGTGCCTTCGCCGATATTCCGCGATGGGCGATGACATAAGGAGGGGCACCCGCCATGGGCTTGGGAAGAAATGGTCTCATGAAGATCAGACGTGAACTTTGTCTCTGTAAAGATAGTCCAGCAATTGTTTGTGGACATATCCAATTTCGTGCGTTCCATCTATCGAGACAAGACGTTCCGTCTCACGGTAATAGTCGATGAGTGGCTTTGTCTGCTGTTGATAGACTTCAAGCCGACGCCGGACAGGACCCGGTTTGTCGTCCTCGCGCTGATAGAGCTGGCCACCGCAGTTCGCACAAGTTGTAGCCTCAGCGCCAATGCAACCGAGAGTGTAGATTCGGCCACACGTGCTACAAAGCCGGCGTTGATCAAGACGCCTGACAATCTCTTCATTGTCGACGTGCAGACTGACGACCCCGTCCAAACGGATATTGAGCTTTTCAAGGAGAGCATCAAGCGCCTTCGCCTGCGGAAGTGTGCGCGGGAATCCATCAAGAATGAAGTTTTGTTGTGCCTCCTCAGGCTTCAAAGCTTCCCCGATCAAGCCAATCACCACATCGTCGGGAACCAGGTTGCCCGATTCCATATACTGCTGAGCCTTTAGGCCGAGCGGTGTCTGTTTCTTCATAGCCTCCCTGAGCAAATCGCCTGTTGAGATGTGCGCGGAATGAAATTCTTCAACGAGCAATTTTGCCTGCGTGCCCTTGCCGACACCAGGAGGACCAAATAGAATGATACGCATAGTCACATTTTCTCAGATTAGGAATGTTACACTCCGCTTGATTCTTGCTACAGAGTGGAGTTTGACGAATGTTGAAGCGACAGATCGGACGTTCGACCGCTACTTCGATTGCCTTGGTCGATGGCTTGGATTGCGAGCTGCCCACAAGCAGCTTTGATGTCTTCCCCAGAGCTACTCCTGATCATCACAGTGATATCCGCCTTGCGGAGTCTGTCTGCAAACGCTTCCGCACGCACACGTGGTGTGGGTTTGAGTGAAGCCGCGAAACCCGATGGATGCGTGAACTCGATTGAGTGAAATGGTATGATGTTTACTTTGCACGGAATTCGCTTTGACAATTGGACGAATCGCTTCACGTCTGCTTCGGTGTCATTGAACCCTTCAAACAGAATGTACTCGAACGTGGGGCGATGTCGGGTCTTTCTGTAGTAATACTCAAGCGCCTCGATGAGATCAGTCACAGAGAACTTCTTCGTGATTGGCATAAGCTTCATTCGTTTTTCATTATCGAGCGAATGGAGCGACAGTGCCAGCTTCACTTTTCGATTTTCATCTGCCATTTGCCGGATCTTGTCTGCGTATCCTGCGGTCGAAATGGTTATGTGCCGGGTGCCAATATTGAGTGCGCTGTCATCCGTGATGATTTCGGTCGACTTCATCACGCTTTCGTAGTTCAACATTGGCTCGCCCATGCCCATATAGACAAGATTTGTGATCCGGCGGGGAGACAGCCTCTGTACCTGTAGCACTTGATCGACAATCTCTCCTGTCGTGAGATTTCGCGTGAACCCCATGGTTCCGGTAGCGCAGAATTTGCAGTCTAGCGGGC
>JADGQA010000081.1 GCA_017882185.1 Bacteroidota bacterium | reverse complement strand
GATCATCCTCGAGGGGGGATCTTATGTTGGGATCGCGACGCACGATGACTTCCTTCTGGACGGAGCGGTGTCCATGGTACAGAAACTCGGATTGAAACAGGAAAAATATGAATTCCAAATGCTCTTGGGCGTTCGTGAACGCAGGAGGGATCAAATCGTGAAGGATGGTCATCGATTACGCGTTTACGTCCCATATGGTGAGCAATGGTATGCTTACTCTACACGCCGTTTAAAGGAGAATCCGCTGATGGCGTGGTATATTACGAAAGCTATTTTCGTTCGCTAATACCGGAAAAGTCCACTCTTAACAGAAGGAGACTCTTATGGCTGAAGCAAGTTCAGGCGGCAGCAAATTCACCCCACTGGTTCCTGCTCAAACCGAAATGAGGGAATTTACTGTCCGCGCACTACTGATTGGCTTGGTGATGTGCGTGATTCTTGGTGCGGCAAATGCCTATTTGGGTTTGAAAGCGGGAATGACGATCGCGGCGACCTATCCAGCGGCCGTCATCGGCATGGCAGTCTTGAGACTCTACAAAGGCTCAATTCTCGAAGAGAATTTTGCCAGAACGGTCGGTTCCATTGGTGAATCAGTGGCTGCAGGAGCCGTTTTTACGATTCCCGCATTCGTTGTCCTTCAGTTGTGGAAATTCGACACGACAAATATGCTGAAGGAGTATTTGACTGCCACTTCCCTGATGATTCTGGGTGGCGTCCTCGGCATTATGTTCGTTACCATGTTGCGCAGGGTGATGGTCGAGGATGAATCGCTTCCATTTCCCGAATCAGTCGCCGCAAGCTCGATCCACAAAGCGGGCCTGCGTGGAGCGGATGCTGCAGTATCACTTTTCAAGGCGATGGGTGTTGGTGCGCTGGTAAAGTTACTCTCAAGAGCGGACATATCAACGAAGGATGGACTCGGCGCTTTCTTCTATCAGAATAGTTTCCAAATACCTGTTGGCAGGCTCAAAGAAAGTCTGGTCCGGTTAGGTCTGACGAAAGACGCAAACATTATTCCGGCCGGTGGGATCACAACGTTTTCCGCCCCTGATGTAACGCCCGCCTACATAGGTGTCGGCTATATTATCGGACCGGAGCTCGGCGCACTGAACTTTGCCGGCGGTCTGTTAGCCTGGGGTCTCCTGGTACCTCTTCTGGTATTCTTCCTGGGACCTACGATGATTGACAAGTACACATCGGCAGATGGCGTTCAAAACTGGGCATCACTCACGGGACACATCTACAAATTCATTGTTCGACCGATCGCCGTCGGCGGCATGCTCGTCGGAGCTTGTTATACGCTATGGCGAATGCGGAAAAACCTTCTTCTGGGCATCAAACGCGGTATTGCAGATGTTCGCAAAGCTGCGTCTGCGCACGAGACCACGCTTAGGACCGAGCGAGATCTTTCATTCCGTACAGTCTTGTTCGGTGTCGGCGTTGTATTTATTCTGATGATTGCACTCTATTTCTATTTTACTCAGGTCATTGGAGGAGCAATCCTCGCGGCAATCGTCATGCTCATTACTGGCTTCTTTTTCGCAGCCGTCTCGGGCAATCTTGTTGGAATGATTGGTTCTTCCAACAACCCGATATCCGGACTAACGCTGGCAACAGTGGTCGTCGCGGCCTTGACAATGGTGATCGTAGGAGTCTCAGGAACACGGGGAATCACCGCTGTCCTTGGAGTTGCTGCAGTAGTATGCGTTTCCTCTGCAGTTGCGGGTGAAATGCTGCAAGACCTGAAGGTCGGACATATTCTTGGCGGCACGCCGTGGAAAATGCAGATCGGCGATATCATTGGAGTCGTTCTGGCCGGCTTGGTAATGTTCTTTCCGTTGTACGTCCTGCATAATTCCGATCTTGCGCAGAACCCATTGACGGGCGGTTTTGGCAGCAAGAATCTGCCCGCTCCCCAGGCGGGCCTCATGGCTGCTTTGTCTCAGGGAATCGTCGGTGGAGAAATGGCTTGGCCACTGGTGATCGTTGGAATTGCGATGGGCATATCACTCATCATGGTCAAGGTGAAAAGCCCAATGCTCTTCGCGGTCGGTATGTATCTGCCGTTAGGGACGACGTTCGCTATTTTTTGCGGAGGTATGATTCGCGGGATCGTTGACCGGTTGACCAAGAAACGAGGTCACAACGACGCTCAAAAAGCGCGTGTGGAGAACGCAGGAGTGCTGGCGGCATCCGGACTGATTGCAGGCGAAGCCTTGATGGGTTTGATCATCGCTGCAGTCGTCTTTGTCAACGATCAGATGGGCAAACCGCCGGAGTTCCCGGTCCTTCCGGGTTTATCGGATATTGCTCCATGGCTGGCGATTCTGTTCTTTGTGGTACTTGCGGCATATCTGATATTGGTGCCGCTGAGGAAAGCCGGACGTGCCGATGAACCGGCGCCTCCGACGGCAATTATGTAGTCTTGACGCACCTGAATAAAGGCGGAGCGGGGCAACAAGATTTATGGTTGCTCCGTTCAATTGTCAAGGCATTCTAATCACTGAATATGCAGGAGAATTAGATCATGGCAAACGCAATTGACGGTTTAAAACCGGCTCTTCTCTGGAAGTACTTTGCAGAGATAAGCAAGATTCCACGTGGTTCAAAGAACGAGAAACAGATTTCGACGTACGTTTTCGAGACGGCAAAGAAACTTGGTCTGGAAGCGAAGCAGGATAAGTCGTTGAATGTTGTCGTACGGAAACCTGCTTCTGCGGGCAAGGAAAGTATGCCGAGCATCTGTCTTCAGGGTCATTTGGATATGGTGTGCGAGAAGAACAAAGAAACGATTCACAATTTTGAAAAAGACCCGATCGAGCTCGTCCGGAAAGGGGACATATTGATGGCAAATGGCACAACACTTGGTGCCGATAACGGCGTTGCCGTTGCCACGAACCTGGCAATCATGGAGGACAAGTCGCTTGTTCACGGACCGCTGGAGTTCCTTTTCACTGTCGATGAGGAAACTGGCTTGACTGGTGCAAATAGTCTCAAGCCCGGCTTCCTGCAGAGCAAAGCCCTTATGAATTTGGATTCTGAAGAAGAGGGAGCGTTGTATGTGGGCTGTTCGGGAGGTCGCAATACTATTGGAGTCTGGAAAGCGGCCTTTGAAAATGCATCCCCAAAGTCATCGGCATTGGTCATCCGGGTAAAGGGGCTCAAAGGCGGTCACTCTGGACTGGAAATCGACAAAGGGCGAGGCAATTCGATCAAGATTATCAATAGGGTGCTTCAGGCACTGACAAAAGTCGATACCCGGATATCAACCATCGAAGGAGGTAACAAGAGCAATGCGATTCCGCGTGAGGCGGAGGCTTTAGTGTTCATTCCGAAGAACAACGTAAAGAAAGCGAAATCGATCGTAGAAACGTGGAACGGCACGATCAAAGCAGAGCTGGCAACCGTTGAGCCTGATCTCACAATCACTTTGGAGGAAGTGCCCGGAGTGAAGAAGGGGAAAGTGCTTAAGAGAAACCTGCAGTCGATGATTTGTCAGACAATCTCAGCTTTGCCTCACGGTGTTACCAAGATGAGTGCTGACATAGCGGGACTCGTTGAGACATCGACGAATGTTGCGATTATCAGGACAGAAAAAGGAAAGATCGAATTGACAACAAGCCAGAGAAGTTCTGTCGCGACCGAGATCGACGAAATCGTCCAGTCGGTCGGAGCTGTATTCACGCTTGGGGGAGCAAAACCAGTTTTTGCGGAAGGGTACCCGGGCTGGAAACCAAACCTCGATTCGAAGATCCTGAAGATCGCTAAGTCCTCATACAAAGCACTCTACGGCAAGGATCCAGAAGTAAAAGCTATCCATGCCGGACTCGAATGCGGCATTATTGGCGAGAAATATCCCGGGATGGACATGGTGTCTTTTGGTCCTACGCTGGAAGGAGTTCATTCTCCCGATGAGAAGATTCATATCGACACCGTAGAGAAATTCTGGAGATTCTTGCTTGAAATATTGAAAAATGTGAATTAGTAGGGACCGGACCAACGCTGATTCCTCATCGACCAAGAAGGAGTGTGCGTGAATGGTAAGCTGTAAGATTAATGAGCGTTGCACGGAGGACTTCGTCGCGCAACGCTTTCTTTTTGTGCTCCATTGTTCCAATGAGATCATCCAGTAGCAGGAGATCAAAGTGAACGAGACTATTCACGAAAAACCCGAACCACCCCGATTTCTTCGGTGGATCGTGCTTGTGTTCATCAGTCTGGCGATGTTCGGCAATTACTATGTTTACGACGCGATCAGCCCGCTTGCGGACGTGCTTTCGAAACAACTAGGATTCACCGATTCAGACATCGGGTTGCTGCAGGGGATTTACAGCGTTCCCAATATCTTCATGGTTCTTATCGGCGGGTTCATCATCGATCGGCTGGGGACCAAGAAATCCACTTTCATTTTTGCAGTTCTCTGTTTGATTGGCGCGGTCATCACTGCCTTCAGCTCAAGCCTTTTCTTCATGGCAACGGGAAGGCTGGTCTTTGGATTGGGAGCAGAATCACTCATTGTAGCGGTTACGACCGCAATTGCGAAATGGTTTCGCGGAAAAGAGCTCAGCTTTGCATTCGGCATTAACCTGACTATAGCGCGACTCGGGTCGTTTGCGGCGCTGAATTCTCCTTCCTGGGCCTCAAAATATTATGAGCATTGGCAGGCACCACTCCTCATAACGGTTGCGGCGGGCGTCATTTGCGTCGCCGGTGCCGTGATATACTGGTTTCTCGAGGGGAACGCAGAAAAGACTTATCAGGTCGGTATGGCGGGAGCTACAGACAAGGTCGTGCTTTCGGATATCTTTAGGTTTGGAACATCCTACTGGTACGTTGTTGCCCTTTGTATAACGTTCTATTCGGGCATATTCCCATTCCAAACATTTGCGGTCAAGTTTTTCATGGAAGCTCACGGAACATCGCGGGAAATGGGAGGCTTTCTGTCCAGCATGCTGACGCTCTTTGCAATGATCGCAACACCGCTCTTTGGATTGCTGGCAGATAAAATCGGAAAACGCTCCTTGCTCATGATGTGCGGATCACTCCTTCTAACGCCTGTCTATCTCATGATGGCTTACTCTCACATTTCTCTCTATGTCCCCATGGCGATGATGGGAATAGCCTTTTCACTGATTCCCGGGATTATGTGGCCATCGGTCAGCTATCTCGTTGACCAATCGAAACTGGGTACCGCATATGGATTAATGACTCTCATTCAGAATATCGGACTGGCTGGATTCAATTTCCTCATCGGTTGGGCAAATGATTACTCGCTTGCAAGTGCCACAAATCCTTCTGGTTATACTCTGGGCATGTGGATTTTTTCGATTCTCGGTATTGTCGGATTCACGTTTGCATTTGTGTTGAGACGGAGCGAAATGGGGCCGCATGCCCACGGCCTGGAAACGATAACTGCCTCCGGCAAATCATAGGCGCAATATCGGACAAGAATGGCCTTTGCGGCACGAGATTGCGCCGGTATCTTTGGAGAATAAAGATTGGGTCTGGTCCTCCTGGAAAATATTACTGATCTATTTCGTCGCACGTTCCTGTATTTGGTAAGGGAAGAGGAGATAGCGAACCCTTATTTGCCAATTGTGAAGGTATAGAGTACATTGATCATATTGCATAATGGATAAAAGCCCTGATGTTCATTCCATGAAAATGAGGAGTCAAGACTATGGCACAAGCAGCAAAAGAGATATTGCTTTCGACGATTACAGAATGGTCAAAGTTTGCGACAGAACGCGACAAGATGCGGAAAATAGCCAACGATGTCGCGATGGTCACCCGTACCATTATCAAAGATGATCTCGCTGTATTCAAATCGAAGCAAATCGATGTCGAGTGTGACAATTCCGAAGACCTCAAAGTACTCGGTGTCAAAATAAGCGTTGATCCCGTCGTTGAAGAAACATTTCCGACGGTCAAAGCGAGCGTGGCTCTCAAATGTGGAGGGGCATCGCGTTACATTCTTATTAACCCGAACACATCGATTTCGGCAGGCGGACCGCCGTTCATGTTTGAGGAACTGAAGCGGGGAGTGCCTGAGACATTTCTCACGAACGCTGCAGAATTTGTGAGGGATGCGTTTCTCAACGTGGCAAGAACGGGCGGGGTGGAGAAAAAATAGTTCTTCCGACTCATAGTTCTACGACCAATCCTGAGGGGGTTTTATGAAACGACTTACAATTGGATTCCTGCTCTTTATCTTCTTACCCGCGATGCTACTTTCACAAGTGAGTGTCACAGGCGATAACAGGGCCGAGAATTTTGATAAATCTGTCTACGGGTTGGGATTTGCAGGTGGACCTGCATCGGGCGTGGGCGTCAGCTTCAGAGATCACTTCCCTTCGCGCCTCTCCGTTCAACTCGTATTCGGCATCCTCAAAGATAACGTCAACACCTTCGTTAGTACGGGTGCAGAATTGCAGTATGATTTGGTGCGGGGTAGCACGACCCGATTCTACTTCGGTCCTGCCTTTGGCTACTTCTATAACGGGTCGGACGTCAATTCATTCAAAGCCCCTACCAGGTACGGCATTGGACTTGGGGGTGAGTTCAACGTCAGGGATGCACTCCATTTTTCTGTAGAGGGAATGTTCGTGTTCTTTTCGGATGGAACCATTATTCCTCTGCCTCAAGCATCAATCCATTACTACTTCTACTAAACGGCTCTACGAGATGGATGGACATTCCCTCACCATCACTTCTCATTTGTCTATCTCGTTCTCAGAGATTTCGTTTCGCACATCGAGGAGCGGTGGACCGGGTGGTCAAAATGTCAATAAGGTGGAAACGAAAGTCGAGATTCTGTTCGATGCCAACAATTCACCGAGCCTCACGGATATTCAGCGATCCATCATTCTCGAGCGGTTGAAGGGGAGAATCGACTCCGCCGGTATTTTGCGGGTCACGGCGCAGCGGTCGCGGAGTCAGTTTCAGAACAAGGAATTCGCAGTTGAACGCTTCGTAGAACTCTTACGCAATGCCCTGAAGCCAAGAAAAGCACGTATAGAAACGAAGCCGACGAGGTTGGCAAAAGCGAAACGATTGTTGGCAAAACGTCGGCAGAGCGAAAAAAAACAGTCGCGCAAAATAGATCCTGAGTAGAAACCATCGTGGAACGTAAACACGCTCCACATAAGAGGCGCCTCTCTGAATGGACCAATCCTTGGTTGAGCGCCATCGCTGTCGCATTGCTGCTGATTGGCCTTCCGATGGTGTTATGGCTAATGACCTACCACAGTGATATTGCGGTGACGATATTTGTCATAACGTGGCTCAGCATGACGATGATTGTTCTGCTGATGGTCAAGAATTCGCTGACAGATCCTCGATACTTCGTGGACAGAAAAGTGATCGATGGAACGAAACAGGAAATTCAGGCTCATCGCCTCGTGGCGCGCAAAGAAATGCTCAGGAATGAGATCGAAACGTTGCAGCGAGGCGAGAAAGCTCCAGTGCTCGATGTGTGGCGGCTCGACGCAACATTGTGTAAAAGGCATCCCTATTTTGCCGCAACGAAATCGCTTCTCATCATCCCCGCCCAACGAGAACTACACCTGCGAGTCCAGATTGGGGAAATCGGTCAATCTGATGACAAAAAGTCGTTGGGTGACACCCTCTTCAAAGATATCATCGCATACTTTGGCATCATCGCGCGAGACCCGTATTTGCATATGCTGAGAAGTTTCTTCGATAAAATTGTACTTCAAATCGACTCTCTTCGCGAAGACGAACGCCGCATCGATACGCCGTTTCCAATCCTGAGCCTCCTCATTGAGGCATCCCTGGTGATTTCGGTGAACAGCAGCGTCGGAACTTATAAGAAACGGTTGTTTGAGATCGCGGATATCCGATTCGATGAAGGGAAGGAAATCGAACCCCATCGCAGTATTGATCTACCATCAGTAGAGGGTCTATGAATGATTCACATAATGGAGGAAAGAAATGAAGAAACTCTATCGTTCTCCGAACAATATGAAAATCGCAGGCATTTGCGGTGGTTTGGGCGAGCTTATGGACGTCGATCCCACAATAATCAGACTTGCGGTGGTTATTCTCGGTATTGCCACCGGATTCGTGCCGTTCTTTGTCGGTTACCTTGTCGCGTGGTGGATAGTGCCAAAAGCTAAAGAGTGAGCTCGGTGGAAACTCTTGGGGCCGAATCGCTGTTAGAGGGTCAGACAATGAATACAAGAATGTTGATAACCACCAGGAGGGAAGGGACCCCGTATGATGACCAAGAACCTGCGAACGATGGTTGCGTTGCTATTTGCTTTGCCTCTGTCTTTGATGACTTCGCTGGCTTCACAGCCGAATAGCAAGGCTGGTGACATGGCATCAAAACTCTTCGGTTTTACTGTAAAAACAATCGATGGCAAAGAACGCTCGCTCTCTGAATATGAAGGAAAGGTCGTTCTGATTGTCAACGTTGCTTCAGAATGCGGATACACGCCCCAATACAAGGACCTCCAGGATATCTATCAGAAGTATAAAGATAAGGGGTTTGTCATTCTCGGATTTCCTTCGAATGATTTCGGTCAACAGGAGCCCGGAACGGATCCTCAGATTAAGAAATTCTGCGAGACAAAATACAACGTCACTTTTGATTTGTTCTCAAAAATCGAAGTCAAAGGGAATGATCAAGCCCCTCTCTACAAGTACTTGACAACGGAATGCGAAGTTCCCCACGATATCACATGGAATTTCAACAAGTTTCTCGTGGACCGAACGGGGAAAGTCGTCGACTATTTCCCATCGAAAGTGAAACCCACCGACACAGCTTTGACGAAAAAGATAGAGGAGCTTCTCGTCCCTTAAGACTGAATGTTGAAGGCCCGGCTCCTGGAAATGGGTCGGGCTTCATCGTTCCCTGCTCAAAGCAACCCAATGTAGTCTGATGAATCTTCATCGTTCGGCCATGGGATTTGGCCAGTGAGAATCTGCATATAAGTTCTCACATCGAACCCAGATTCTTAAAGCAAGTGTGTGGTTCGCGACTACGGTGACGTAGATCGTTTGGCCTTGGGGCATTCTGAGAGCGGCAAAGATCATTCCTTGAATATCCCTCAAATACATGCTATTTTCTAAAAAGAGGAAATGGTTTGAAGATTTTTTCGCTGTTCAGTCGTCCTTCTTTGAAGCCGTCATGGGCTTTCACTCCGCGAGGCACTATTTGGAGACTCTTTGCCGCAACCTCGGGAGA
Source organism: Bacteroidota bacterium (assembly GCA_017882185.1). Classification (GTDB taxonomy): domain Bacteria; phylum Bacteroidota; class Ignavibacteria; order UBA10030; family UBA10030; genus JADGQA01. The sequence goes on along the minus strand of JADGQA010000081.1, from coordinate 4,636 downwards.
GCTAATCATCGAGGCGAGGGATCAGGATGCGAAACGAACGGCGTTCTTTGCGCTCGACGGTGACACAGGAATCCCGTGTTGGCAAGACCTTGTTCTCGATGAACCGTGGTGGATTGGAATTGAAGATGTCTCGGGAGGAGTCCTCCTGCTTCACAAGTTTGCCTCTCCTGACATGCCTCAACATCAGGGGATTATAGCAATCGAGCTCCGAACGGGAAAAGTACTCTGGTCGAACAATGAACTGACATATTGGTTTGCCCACGAAAATTCAGTTTTCGCCCATAGGATGATGTTTGATAAGAGAGTCGCATCGGAACTGGATCTGCAAACTGGACAGTCGATCAGAGAATTCGGCGAAGATTTTGAATCCAGCCTATTTCATAGGCGGGAAGAGGCTGCCCGAGCAAATCAGAATGGACTACAATTCCCCGAAATGGCGGAGTTCGAGGATGTTGATCCGAGGATCAGTGGAATTATGAAGAGAGATCTCCCGACCGCCGAAATACAAGGAAACATTGAGTATGCACTCATCAATAATGTCGTTCTTGTGAACTACTATGTCCCTTCGCGGGAATCAGATGATGAAGGGCCCTCGCTCGACAACCATTTCAAGATCTTGGACATCGACAATAAAAGAGTGTTGTTCAGCGACACCATATTTCACAATGCTCGTGCAGCGGTACCAGATTCCTTTTTTGTCCGTAACGGTATGGTCTACTACATCAAAGATCAAAAGACGCTGACAGCAATCCGCCTTTCTCAATGATTGATGGACAGTGCGTTCGGTTCTTACCATTAAAAAACGACAATGAAAAACTATCGCGTTAAACACGTGGATGCCTTCACAACGCATCCCTTTGCCGGGAATCCGGCAGGTGTTGTTGTTGATGCAAAAGGTCTGAGTGATTCGGATATGCAGATGCTGGCACGTGAAAAGAATCTTCCCGAGACTGCATTTGTTCTTCCTGCGACGACAAAAGGAGCCGATCTGCAAATACGATGGTTTACGCCTGTCGCGGAAGTGGCATTGTGCGGTCACGCAACGATTGCCAGTTTTCACGCATTGGCTGAAGAAGGCATGGAGGGGATGAGCACTCAAGGCCAGCACTATTTCAAGCTGCAGACCAAGAGTGGCATCTTGTCGATTCGTGTTGAGAAGAATTTTCAGGGCACGACGATCGAATTTGAGCTCCCATTGCCCGAATTCCACATCAAAAAGACAGTATCCCCCAAATTCATGAAGGCACTTGGGATTTCAGCGACAGATCTTGATAGAAGACTTCCAGTTGTGATAGAAAGAGATCTGTACATTCCGATAAAGAAGCTCAAGAGATTAAAGGATGTCGACCCTGACTTTGCTGCGCTGAAAAAGGCATCTGCCAATGAGAAGATACTTGGTGTGTGTCTTTTTACACTTGAGACAGTCGAAACGACATCGGCTGTCCATTCAAGATTCTTTGCCCCAGCAGTCGGCATCAATGAAGACCCGGTAACAGGATCAGCGAATGGGCCCCTCGGAGTTTTCTTGTGCCAATATGTTCTGCCAAAAGGAATTGTTGTCGCATCCCGGCAACTGTCTGACGGTCGGACCGAATTCATCGGCGAACAAGGCTTCGTGATGAATCGACCGGGGCACGTGAAAATCCGCGTCAATGCAGACGGTGGCAAGGTTCGGGGCGTGAGCATTGCCGGGGAAGCGGTTACCGTCATGAATTCCATCGTCAGTTTCTAAGAGATACTTCGGGACCCAATGCCAACAAAGACTCTCGCATTCCTGCTGGTTCTTGTCGCCTCCTTCTCCTTTTTTGGATACAGCGTACGAAAACTTGTCCTCTTGCTCAGGATTGGCAAAGAAGATGACCGATTTGACGCCCCCTGGTTGCGATTCAAAAAGATGATCATTGTTGCGTTTGGTCAGTCGAAATTGTTCCGGGAATTCATTCCCGGGATAATGCACGCACTAATTTTTTGGGGATTCGTAGTTCTCCTTCTTGCGGTCATCGAAGCCATCGGACAAGGTGTGATTCCCGGATTCTCACTAAGTATCTTGGGTCCATTCTACAGGCCTTTAATCGTTGTGCAAGAGTTCTTCGTCGGCTGTGTGATCCTATCGGTTCTTTTCGCATTGTACAGACGATATGTAATCCGGCCAAAAAGACTAATAGTCGATCGACGCGGGCAGATTGATGCGACGTTGATCCTTGTTGCCATTCTTCTGATCATGGTCAGCATGCTTGGCCAGAACGCTGCAAGGATGGATCTCACGGGGAATGTTGAGTCGCGGTTTCTCAGCGCCCTCTTCATACCGCTATTTGTTGGGGGAACCTCAGAAACAGCGAACGTCGTGTACGAGATTTGTTGGTGGGCACATATTGTCCTTGTATTCGGCTTCTTAAATTATCTCCCGTACTCCAAGCACCTCCACGTCCTTACATCAATTCCGAATGTCTATTTTTCTTCGACCAGGCCAAAAGGAGCGTTGAGGACGATCAATCTCGAGGAAGAAGGCGTGGAAAAGTTCGGCGTTTCAGACGTTGACGACCTGACTTGGAAGCAACTGCTCGATGGCTACACGTGCACGGAGTGTGGCAGATGCACCGAGTCCTGTCCAGCAAATCTGACCGGCAAGCTGCTTTCTCCGCGAAAAATCATTGTCGACATTCGAAAGCGACTTAGTGAAAAGGGTCCGTCGATGATCGAGGGTGTGACCCATGATTCCAATTCAACAGGAACGGAAAAATCGTCGAACCAGAAATCACTCGTTCACGACTACATCACGCCCGAAGAACTCTTTGCATGCACGACGTGTATGGCATGCGTGCAAGAATGTCCGGTAAACATTGAGCACGTTGATGCCATCGTTGACATGCGTAGACACCTGGTGCTGATGGAATCGAATTTTCCGCCGGAGGTTCAATCGCTCTTTAGGAATCTGGAAAGTAATTTCAACCCATGGGCTTTCTCTTCATCGAGCCGGGCTGATTGGGCCGAGGGTTTGAATGTCCCTCTTTTGGCGAACGCTCCGCAGACGGATGTGTTGTTCTGGGTTGGGTGTGCCGGTTCGTTTGACAACCGGTACAAGAAGGTTTCCGTGGCGTTCACGAAACTGATGCAGCAGGCAGACGTGAAATTTGCCATTCTTGGAACCGAAGAGAAATGTAGCGGAGATTCGGCGCGTCGAATCGGAAATGAATATCTTGCACAAACGCTCATAAAGGAGAACGTCGCGACGCTGAACAAGTACAAGGTGAAAAAAATCGTGACGTCCTGCCCACACTGTTTCCACACACTGAAGAAAGAATATCCAGAGTTTGGCGGGAATTATGAAGTAATGCACCACACGGATTTTCTGGCCCAATTGCTCCACGAGGGAAGGATAAAGCCTGTTCGGGAATTGAACGTGAACCTCACCTACCACGATTCATGTTATTTGGGACGATATAACGATGTCTATGATGCTCCAAGGGAGTTGCTGGAGTCGGTGCAAGGAACCAATCTCGTGGAAATGGAGAAGTCAAGAAGCAAGGGGATGTGTTGCGGTGCGGGGGGTGGAAGGATGTGGATGGAGGAAAAGGAAGGTAAGCGAGTGAATATCGAGCGAACGGAGCAGGCGCTTGCCACGAATGCCACTGTAATTTCAACTGCGTGCCCGTTTTGCATGACAATGATGACTGATGGAGTGAAAGCGAAAGAAATGTCTGAAAACGTGCAAGTGAAGGACGTCTCTGAGATACTCTTCGAGTCTGCTCAGCCGTAGAACGAAGTCTTCAATCTAATACCAGCAAGGAGTAACGATGAAATATAGAATACTGATTACGAAAACTCTGGACGTTCCGAAGAACATTCTCAATGCCCTGTATGATACAGAGGACGAGGCATTAAAGGCTGCACAAGAGAAACTCGTGCAATTCAATGGCGATGTTGCTGTCGTGATGGAATTGCGGGCTGGAATGGCGCGGGTTGTTCAGAGATTCGAGGCCGTCAGGAAAACAAGCTAAAGTCATGGCTAGTTCACTGCCGGTATGATTTGTTGTTCCACAAGACCGCCGTTTTGCTTTCGGCGGTTTTTTATTAACCTCATTTATGTTGAAATGTAACAAGTTGCAGGGATTTCCGTTCAAGGAATTGTATTTGACCGACCAATCAATGAAAAATGCGTTTGAAAGAAGGCATCTTATTCTGATTTGCTTCATTTTGCTCCTCGTTTCGCAGGTACACGGGCAGACACATACCATCTCGGGCACGATTCGCGATTCTGAGACCGGGACAACTCTCATCGCGGCCACAATCCGGGTGGCAGGATCTGCAAGGGGAACGATTTCCAACGCACAGGGTGACTATCGACTTGCATTGTCCGAGGGTGAGTATACGCTGCTCTTCAGCTATGTTGGCTACCGAACCGACACGATCCATCTTCAACTTCTTGGGAATCTGAAGAAAGATGTCAATCTTGAGCCCTCGCCCGTTCGGTTAGCTGAGGTCGTGGTAACGGGTGAAGACCCTGCCATAGCAATCATGAGAAAAGTGATTGAGAAAAAGAAAAAATGGATAGAGAATCTCAAATCATATCAGCTGGAAGCATTTACCCGGCAGATTATCAGACGGGATACGGCAATTGCAGTCATTGGCGAATCAT
>JADGQA010000284.1 GCA_017882185.1 Bacteroidota bacterium | reverse complement strand
AGAACTTCGGCGAAGTATTCATCCAGTCCGATTTGGTCCGAGACCCATTTGGCTGTCGCATTGTTGTCTCCGGTGAGCATCAAGCAACGGATGTTGAGTGCTTTAAGGGCATCGATGGCCTGCTTCGCCTCGGGCCGGACGATGTCGGCAAGGGCAATCGCTCCTTTCACTTTTCCGTCTACCAGAACAAACACAACCGTCTTGCCTTGGGCTTGCAGAGGTTCCACCCGCTTGTCAGTGAGCGCGATGTTCTGATCGCGCAGGTAGCCGGGACTAACCACCTTGATATCTTTGCCTTCGACGCGCCCTTCAGCCCCCTTACCTGTGATGCTTTTGAAGCCGTCGACGGCCAGTTTCTTTTCCGAAGAAGCGGCGATAGCCTTTGCGATAGGGTGTTCTGATTTCGCATCCACGGAGGCTGCGTAGACGCGAAGCGTTTCTTCGTTGATGTCCGACGAAAGTATCAAGGTGTCTGTCACACCGAAGCGGCCTTCGGTGAGTGTGCCAGTCTTATCAAAAATGATGGCCTGTAATTTTCGGGCGCCTTCGAATGAAACGCGGTTACGAATGAGCAGACCATTTCTTGCGGCCAGTGCCGTGGAAACAGCCACCACCAGTGGCACGGCAAGACCAAGCGCATGCGGGCAGGCGATGACCATAACGGTCACAGTGCGTTCGATGGCGAACGCGAAATCCTGGCCCATGAAAACCAGCCAAACAAAGAGGGTGATCAAACCACCTCCCAGGGCAATAATAGTGAGCCACATTGCGGCCCTGTTCGCCAGATCCTGGGTCTTTGATTTACTTTCCTGGGCCTGTTTGACGAGATTGATAACCTGCGACAGAAACGAATCTTTGCCAGTGCCCTTGACCTCAACGGTCAACGAACCTTCTCCGTTGATCGACCCGCCGATGACTTTTCCTCCCGTCTTTTTGGGTGCTGGAGTTGATTCACCGGTCAGCATTGCTTCATTGACCGAGCTATCGCCCGCAACGATGACGCCATCCGCAGGAATCTTCTCTCCCGGTTTGATCAGGACTTTGTCACTCACAGCCAGTTCGCCGAGAGGCACGTCTTTCACGCTGCCGTCGGGCATGAGTTTGTGCGCGTCGGAGGGCATGAGTTTGGCCAGTTCCTCCAAGGCCTTTGATGCGCCCATCACCGACTTCATCTCAATCCAATGCCCGAGCAACATGATGTCGATGAGTGAAGCCAGCTCCCAGAAGAACATCTTGCCGGTCAGGCCGAATACAACGGCGCTGCTGTAAATGTATGCCGTGGCGATCGCGACAGAGATGAGTGTCATCATCCCGGGTCGGCGGGATTTGAGTTCACCGAAAAATCCTTTAAGAAACGGCCAGCCGCCGTACCAAAACACCGCGGAAGAGAGAACGAACAAGACATAGATGTCGCCCGGGAAACGGAAGGCTTCTCGCAATCCCACCAGAGATTGGAGCATTGGCGAGAGGAAAAGAATCGGCAGCGTCAAGATCAGTGAGATCCAGAACCGTTTCCGGAAATCCGCAGCCATGTGAGCATGATGGTCATGGTGGTCAGGATGGCCGGACCCGGCGTGCTGTAATTGAGCTTCTGCCTCCGACCAATTCTGCTTGGCGTGTCCTTGCGGACGACCTTCTTTTACATAGATGTCGTACGCCTTCTTGGCCACTTCGCCTTGCCCTGGCTTGCTTTCGGGTTTATTATTGCTTGCGTGTTCGTGTTCCTTCATAAGGGTACCCGGTTGTTTTTGGTTCCTCAATCAACATTGAGCGACTGCGCTCTGCGATGCCTTGAGCAACCGTTGACGGTAACTTCAGCCTGATGCCGCTTCCTTAATGATCTTAACAATTGTGTCTTCAGCTTCCTGCGCCACATCCTCCAAATTCGGGACATTGAACATTCTCAGAAGAGTCGTTGGCTTCAATGCAGCCAGAATGGTTTTGCCACGTTCCTCGTAAATGGAGATCCTGCATGGCGGTGCGGTAGAGAAGTTCAAGTTTTGGTCAAGAACCTTCTTCGTTTGTTGCGGCTGACAGACTTCGAAGACCAGACATTCGCGGGCAAACTCTACGCCCTTCTTCGCAATGGTCTCTTTCAGGTGGTGAACCTGCATCACGCCAAAGTGATTGGCCTGGACAGCAACCTCCAAAGCAACCGCAGTTTCACTTACGGTTTTCTCGGTGGATAATTTCATTAGCATAAGTTTTCTTTCATTGTTAACAGTTCACTTCGCGGGCGGTTCTTGATCTCCCGATCTTCTATTGGACATCTTGACAATCACGACGACCAGCAGGATCACCACCAGAACACCGATCACCGGCCAAATCCACACTCCTTCGCCCATCCATCCATTCATTTGATTCATGATGCGGCTCCTTTCGCTGCGTTGCGACCATCTCTGGACAATCCAGACCATGGCGGAAACAATGGAGTCACTAGAGAGACCCCTCTCGTGTTTGCTTTAATGAGAATGCTTCTTGGCAACAGGTTCATCGACCCAGTATCCTTGGCGATTGTAATGCCGATGCAGTCCGGTCTCATAATCCCGCGTCAGCAAAGAGTCTTCTGTGTATTCCGGTGACAGCTTGATCTTCTCTCGGTTGAGGTTGACGAAGATCTTCGACTCGTCCCAACTAACGCGTTCGATCCATTGTGGAGAAACCAAGACCTTTTTCCCCGGCCACCAATTCCGTGTATCGATGATGAGATAACGAATCGCCCACGTCTCGTCATCGATGACAAAATCCTCTACGTGGCCTATCTCTCCATCCGCGGCTTGGATGTAATAGTCACTCACCTCGTGAGTGCTGCGCAAATGGGGATCCCACGCTTTCTCATCTTTGGTGGGTTTTCTAGATTTGTCACGTTCATGCACAATGTAGGGATACGGTCCCCACATGGATGAGCCGGCCCAATACATCGGCCATCCATAATGCCCGTAGTAGGACACCTCAAATTGTCGCGAGACGGGTTTGTGACTGTCCAGCGATGGGCTCTCCTCGATCTGCTTTTTTGTCAAATCGACGGAGATATATTGTCCTCCATTGTTCACGGTGTTCAGCGCATGCGGGGAGATCAACACCTGCCTGTCCATTAGCCAGTTTCCTGTATCTGCGACCAGATAGCGAACCGCCCAGTGCCGATCATCAAAGTAGAATTCTTTGATCGTTCCTATTTCCCCGTCCAAGCTGGACAATTTGTAACCCTTGAGCGTTTTTGCTTTGTAGAGCATACCATGAGTCCTTTCGTTTTTTGAGTTTCGTTTTTCTTCGCTGGTCTCGCCAAGTTTACAGCGTGTTTGATAGATCAGTTTCACAGCAATCTTCACAGGTGTCGATGCTCATCTCTCCCGGTCATGCCAAGGCCTAGAACGCCGCAAACTGATTTGGCTATCACTAGTTCTTCGTCCGTGCGAATGACGCGGACTGCCACTCGTCCAGTCGCCGCGGAAATCACGCCCTCATTCGCCGCGTTTCGCTTTTCTTCGAGTTCGATTCCAAGGAATCCCAGCCCATCGCATATCCGAGCGCGAACTTCTGGAGCATTCTCACCAATTCCACCAGTGAATACTAATGTTTCCACCCCTCCGAGTGCTGCTGCGAGCGCGCCGATCCATTTCTTGACTTGGTAGCAAAATAGGGCGACCGCCTCAGCGGCCCGGGCATCGCTTGCCTGACTCGTGAGCAATTCACGCATGTCGGAACTGGTCTCCGACACGCCAAGGAGCCCGGACTTGAAATTGACCATCTCATTGAATTGCTTTGCGCTCAATTTTTCAGTGCGCGCCAGATACCAAACTAGTCCGGGGTCGAGGTCACCCGAGCGGGTACTCATTGGTACACCGGCGTTCGGAGTGAAACTCATGCTTGTATCCATGGATTTGCCGTGATGCACCGCCGTCAGGCTCGCACCATTGCCGAGGTGAGCGAGAATGACCCGCCCTTGTGCCGAGTCCGTTCCGGACAGTCGAGCCAGCTCTCCCATGAGAAACTCATACGACAACCCGTGAAACCCGTACCGTCGTACCCCCTGCGCTTCGTACCGGCGCGGGATCGGCAACAGCCGCGCCACGCGGGGCAGGTCATGGTGAAAAGCCGTGTCGAAACACGCCACTTGGGGCAGGTCAGGAAAGCGTCGATGAAATGCCTCGGTCAACAGGATCTCCTCCGGTAGATGCTCAGGATCGAACGGACTGAGCTGGTGCAGCTCCTCGACCATTTCTGTCGTGATTCGTTGCGGCTCGCTATACTTCGGCCCCCCATGCACCACGCGATGCCCCACCGCGGTCAATGCGTCACGCCCGCGACGTTCTTCGATCCAATCCATCAGAG
>JADGQA010000080.1 GCA_017882185.1 Bacteroidota bacterium | reverse complement strand
TGTGCGGAACAAGCTTTATGAAGTTCCCCGAGTTTGCTTGTTTGAGCCCGAGTTTTGCCAGCATCGGATCGGGGTTGGCGAAACCAAAATTCGGATTCGACCCGACAAACTGATTCACGATATCTTCGTTTTCCTGCCGCAATAACGTGCACGTGGCATAAACAAGCATGCCCTCTGGTTTCACGAATGGAGCACATTGCCGAAGAATTTCTGCCTGCTTTGCCGAAACCTCCTGGACGGTCTCTTCTGTCACTGTCCATTTCAACCCGGGATTTCGACGGATGGTACCCAACCCGCTACAGGGTGCGTCCACGAATACCACATCGAAGTAATCGCGGAGTTTGTCCGGTAAGGCTTCGAGACTTGAGACTTCGAGAGGACGAATATTGAAAGCGCCGGCGCGTCGGGATCGCTTCTTGAGCTCCCGAAGACGGTAGCCATTTGTGTCTGTCGCAAAGATCTCTCCGCGATTCTTCATGAGTGCAGCGAACCCGAGGGTTTTGCCCCCTGCTCCTGCGCAAGCATCGAGAATTTTCGCAGTAGGTTTTGGGTCTATTAACAACGGGAGGATTTGGCTGCCTTCATCCTGTACTTCAAAATATCCATCCTGAAATGATTTGAACGAAAATACATTGATGCGTTTCGTGATCTGCAGACCATTGGGTGAGGTGATTGTCCTGGTACTTTCGACGCCTAGTTTGCTGAGTTCTTCTTGACACTGTTCGACAGTGGTTTTCAGAAGATTCACCCGAAGCGTCAACGGTGCTGGTTCGTTGAGACTCTGACAAATCTTTTCTGTCTCCTCCCGGCCATATTCGTCGAGCAGTCTGCGCAACATCCAGTTCGGATAAGAATACTCGATGCCGATGTTTTCAACGAGGTCATTCTGGGGAATGGGAAAACCATTCGAGAGAGACTTGAGGAACGTGACCATCCCTTCTTTCAGGGCCGGCGAAGATAGTCGGGGAGAAATATCGGCGGCTGTCAGACTTTTTCGCTCAACGGCCACAAGGTACGCGACGGCAAGCAGCAGGAAGCCGTCCTCTCTCGTTACACTTGGGGACTCGTCACCAATAGCGCATTGAAGAACAAATTCACATCGTCGCAGGTGTCTTAATGTGCCGTACGTCGTTTCCGCAATGAAACGACGATCGTGGGACCCAAGGTATTTGTGGGAACGAAAAAAGGAATCCATGAGGCTATCGGCAGGCTTGCTGGATGCGCGAATGTTGCCGAGGAGTTCCTGGACATGGCCTAGAAGTGACGAGAGTTGCATACAGAGGTTAAGGTAAGGAGAATTTGGCGGGTGAACAAACGACTGGACGGGATCCAGACTCCCGCCCAGCAGGTACTAAGCTAGTTTGCGACTTCTGCTTTCATCTTCGTCACGAACTCCACCATACCACGCGCATCGATGCGCACATGAACGGTGTCTCCATCCATGATGGAACCTTCGAGCAGTTTCTCGGATAGACCATTGATGATGTACTTCTGGATGACCCGCTTCAAAGGTCGTGCACCGAAGGTTGGATCATATCCAATCGTCGCGAGACGCTCTCTTGCCTCATCAGTGACTTCGAGGTTGATGTTCTTATCCGCAAGCATTTTCTTCACCGATTTGAGTTGTAAGTCAACGATTTGTTTGATTTCCGCGAGCGTAAGCGGTTTGAACACAATGATTTCATCGATGCGGTTCAGAAACTCCGGACGTATCGTCTGCCTTAGCATATCGAACAACTTGATACGCAAATCACCCATGATTTCATCCCTGGTTTCTTCGGTAAAATCCTGAAGTTGCTCCTGGATCAGGTGCGAACCGAGATTCGAAGTCATGATGACGATCGTGTTCTTGAAGTTCATGGTCCGGCCTTTGCTATCGGTAAGACGACCCTCGTCAAGAAGCTGCAGTAGCACGTTGAACACTTCAGGATGCGCCTTCTCGATTTCATCGAGCAGTACGACCGAATATGGCTTCCTCCTGACTGCTTCGGTCAGTTGCCCGCCTTCTTCGTATCCGACATATCCCGGTGGTGCGCCAATCAGCCTTGACACGGAGAATTTCTCCATGTACTCACTCATGTCGATCCGCACCATGGCGTTTTCGTCGTTGAACAGGTATTCCGCAAGGGCACGGGCGAGCTCGGTCTTTCCAACACCGGTGCTCCCCAGGAAAATAAACGATCCGATGGGTCGTTTTGCATCCTGCAAGCCAGCCCGGCTGCGCCGTATCGCGTCTGCCACTGCCTTCACGGCATCTTCCTGATCAACGAGTCTCTCGTGGATTCTCTTTTCGAGCTGGAGCAGTTTTGACCGCTCGCTTTCTAGCATGCGCGTAACGGGTATCCCTGTCCACTTCGCAACAATTTCCGCGATGTCCTCAGCATCGACCTCCTCTTTCAACATCTTGTGATCTTTCTGCACCGATGCGAGTTTTGACGACGCCTCCTTGATTTGTTTTTCCAGCCCGGTGATGATGCCATAGCGAAGTTCAGCGACTCTTCCGAGGTCTCCCTGACGCTCTTTCTTGTCAGCTTCAGTTTTGGCTTTGTCGATTTCGCCTTTCATGGTCCGGATCGATTGAATCAGTTCTTTCTCCACCTGCCAATGAGCTCTTAGCTCCGACCTCTTTCCATTGAGTTCTGCTAGTTCTTGTTTTATCGATTCAAGCCTCGATTGTGATTCTTCGTCTTTTTCACGCTTCACTGCCTCCCGCTCAATCTCAAGCTGCTTGATTCTCCGCTCCACGCTGTCGAGCTCTTCCGGCATTGAATCAATCTCGATGCGGAGTTTTGATGCGGCCTCGTCGACAAGGTCGATTGCTTTGTCGGGAAGAAAACGGTCGGTGATATAGCGGCTGCTCAATTGCGCTGCCGCGACGATTGCACCATCGGTGATGCGAACGCCGTGGTGGACTTCATACCGTTCCTTGAGTCCTCTGAGGATCGATATCGTATCCTCAACGCTCGGTTCATCAACAAGAACCGGTTGGAACCGGCGCTCGAAAGCAGGATCCTTTTCAATGTGCTTTCGATATTCATCGATTGTGGTCGCACCGATTGCGCGCAGGTCGCCACGCGCGAGTGCGGGCTTGAGCATGTTGGCTGCATCGACGGCACCTTGCGCAGCTCCGGCACCGACAAGTGTATGGAGTTCATCGATAAACAATATGATCTCACCGTTCGAATCGGTCACCTCCTTCAAGACGGCTTTCAATCTCTCTTCGAACTGTCCTCGGAAGCTTGTCCCTGCGACCAGAGTTCCCATATCGAGTGCGATGATGCGCTTTGTCTTAAGACTCTCCGGGACGTCGCCTTGCACAATGCGATGGGCAATCCCTTCCGCAATAGCGGTCTTACCCACACCGGGATCTCCGATGAGAACCGGGTTGTTTTTTGTGCGGCGCGACAGTACCTGGAGCACACGCCGTATTTCATCTTCACGTCCAATGACCGGATCGAGTTTACCTTTCCGTGCGAGGTCGTTCAGATCACGGCCAAACCGCTGGAGTGCCTGGTATTTGTCTTCCGGGTTCTGATCGGTCACACGCTGCGTGCCACGGACATCTTTGAGCGCCTTGTAGACACCATCCTTCGTTACCCCTTGATCACGAAGGAGGTGCGCAGCGGAAGACCCTCCGCCCTGAACAGGCTCATCCAGAAGACCGAGTAGCAGATGTTCTGTGCTGACGTATTCATCTTTGAGCTGCTGAGCTTCCTTCTGGGCGCTTTCGAGAACCTGTCCGAGTGCCGGAGACAAGTGTTGGCTCCCCAACCCTGCCCCCTGGATTTTCGGCAGCTTCTCAATCGCCTCGTTGATTTTGATTTTGACATAGCTGAGATTCGCGCCGAGCTTTTGCAGCAATGGCACGACAATGCCTTCGCTGTCCTGTACGAGCGCTGCAAACACATGCTCCGGCTCAATGGATTGATTGCTGTAATTGCCCGCAATCTCCTGAGCGTTCTGCACCGCTTCCTGCGACTTAATTGTAAATTTGTTGAAGTTCATTTTGTTTTTCCTTTCCACTCCGTGCAATGGTAAAAGCAACCCATTACACAAAAGGCGAGGGGTCACCTCGCCTTTTGTCAGATCATCGACGCAGAAATTGACTTCTGCGTAGTGCCAACTTCGGGTTGAGGTTACTTATCATCCACAACCTCGAAGTCTGCGTTCTCGACCTTCTTGCCTCCTTCGGCGCCGCCTTGCTGTTGTTGCTGTTGATCGGCTCCCGGCTGAGGCCCTCCGGGTTGAGGTCCACCGGCTGACTTGGCCGATTCGTACATCTTCGTTGAGGCTTCGTTCCAGGCATTGTTGAGTGCTTCGGTATTTGCCTTGATCTCGCTCATGTTGTTGGTCTTGATCGATTCTTCAAGTGCATTCGCTGCGCTTTCAACCTTGGATTTGATGTCTGCCGGTATCTTGTCCCCAAGATCCTTCATCTGTTTCCTCGTCTGAAAAACGAGATTATCCGCCTGGTTCTTCGTCTCGATCTCGTCCTTCCGCTTCTTGTCTTCCTGGGAATGTGTTTGTGCGTCGGTTTTCATTTTTTCGACTTCCTCCTTCGACAGACCGCTGGACGAAGTGATTCGAATGCTTTGTTCCTTATTCGTCGCTTTGTCCTTCGCAGAAACGTGCAGCATTCCGTTTGCATCGATGTCAAATGTAACTTCGACTTGGGGGACGCCGCGTGGTGCAGGTGGAATTCCGTCCAGATGGAAGCGCCCGAGCGTTCTGTTGTCCACTGCCATCGGTCGTTCACCCTGGAGAATATGAATTTCCACCGAGGGCTGACTGTCTGATGCTGTCGAAAAGACTTCGCTCTTCTTCGTAGGAATCGTCGTGTTCGCGGCAATCATTTGTGTTAGGACGCCGCCCAATGTCTCGATACCGAGAGAAAGAGGTGTAACGTCGAGCAACAGTACATCGGTCACGTCGCCCGCTAGAACACCACCCTGAATTGCGGCTCCCACAGCGACTACTTCGTCCGGGTTGACTCCTTTGTGTCCCTCCTTGCCGAATATGTCCTTGACAAGCTTCTGCACCCGCGGTACCCGCGTCATACCACCGACGAGGATGACCTCATCGATCTGGTTTGGGTTGAGACCGGAATCTTTGAGAGCCTTTTCCACAGGAGGCACACAGCGTTGTACGAGATCTTCAACAAGCTGTTCAAACTTCGCGCGCGTGAGGGTCAAATTCAGGTGTTTCGGGCCTTCCGCGGTCGCTGTGATGAACGGAAGATTGACCTCCGTTTGCATCAATTGAGAAAGTTCCATTTTCGCCTTTTCAGCCGCTTCCCGGAGCCGTTGCAGAGCCATGGGATCTTTGCGCAAATCGATACTTTCCTGTTTCTTGAATTCGTCTGCGATGTATTCGATCAATCGCATGTCGAAGTTGTCACCGCCGAGATGAGTGTCACCATTGGTGGATTTTACCTCGAATACTCCGTCTCCGAGCTCGAGCACGGAAATATCAAAGGTTCCTCCACCTAGGTCGAACACTGCCACTTTCATATCCTTGTGTTTCTTGTCCAATCCATAGGCCAGGGCGGCAGCCGTCGGCTCATTGATGATACGACGGACATTGAATCCGGCAATCTCTCCGGCTTCCTTCGTTGCCTGCCGTTGTGCGTCATTGAAGTAAGCAGGAACCGTGATCACGGCTTCGGTAATTTTCGTGCCGAGATAGTCTTCGGCGGTCTGTTTCATTTTTTGAAGGATCATGGCAGAAATTTCCGGCGGTGAATATACCCTGTCGCCGATCTGCACACGGGCAGTGTTGTTGTCACCACTAATAACTTTGTACGGTACAAGCTTCATTTCTTCAGTTGTCTCATTGAAAAATCGACCCATGAACCGCTTGATCGAAAAGACTGTGTTCTGTGAGTTAGTCACTGCCTGACGCTTCGCGGCAGCTCCCACGAGTCGTTCACCCGATTTTGCGAATCCCACGACGGACGGTGTTGTGCGCGCGCCCTCAGCATTGGCAATCACCACGGGTTCATTTCCCTCCATCACGGCGACGACAGAGTTTGTCGTGCCGAGGTCGATTCCGACGATCTTTCCAGTTTTCGTTGCCATTGTAATTTACTCCTCCTAATTGTGATGCAGCATTGACGCTGCGTTGTTCTTTCCTACAGACTTTGGGCTAGTTTCGCGCCATGATGTTGCTCAGGTTCGTTCTTCGTGTAAGCGCTGTCTTGGGTGGCTTCACAGACCTTACTCATAACGTGCACGGTCGGACCTCCCACCAGAGACCCGACCGGCTGCTTTTGCGGTGATTGGACGAATGGCCAGATCACCGTGTTATTTTACCTTCACTTCAATGTGCTTCGGTTTGGCTTCCTCAGCTTTCGGCAGGGTGATGCTCAGGATACCATCTCTATATTCTGCGTCGATCTTGTCATTTTTGACCGTTGTCGGCAAAGTGAAGGATCGCTGGAAGGAACCGTACGAACGCTCCATACGGTGATAGTTCTTTTCTTTGGTTTCCTTTTCGGCTTTCTTCTCTCCCCGAATGGTTAATATGTTTGATTCCAGGGTGATTTTAACGTCATCTTTGTTGACACCTGGAAGCTCAATCTTGACAACGTATTCGTTGTCTTCCTCGGCAACGTCAACTGCAGGCATCCAGTTGCCGTTGAGAAGAGTCGGCTCGTCGACGCCACGGGAGAAGCTGTCGAACATCTTGTTCATTTCCCTCTGCATGTTGAAAATGTCAGAAGGAAACGTTGCTAGATCACGCGTCGGGTTCCATCGAATGAGTGACATAGTAGTATCCTCCTTGTTGGTTTGATTTGTGTTGTTGATTCAAGTTACTTGATTGGGATTTCTCGCACACGCATCGTCTCGTTTTTCGGCAACACCACCGTCAACACTCCATCGTCAAATTTAGCCTGTATATTGTCAACGTCGATTCCGTTGCCGATGGTGAATTTGCGAAAGTAATTTGCTTTGCATATCTCACTGTAGAGCAAGTTCACGTTTTCGTTTTGAACCTGCACAATGGTTCCTGTGATCTGGAGCATGCCGGCCTCTGCTTGGACGCTAATGGATTTCTTTAACACTCCCGGCATGTCTGACATGAGGATAAATGCCTCGGCGGTTTCAAAAATGTCGACAGCCGGCATTACAAATTCCTCGAGTGGCTCCATCCTTTTCGCGAGAGCGTCATTTTCTCTTCGTACCAGTGCAACCTGTCCATTCTTTGTCATCGTTCGTGTCCTCCTTCAGTCCGCCCTACTTGATTTCAATCGTTCGCGGCCGGACTTCTTCTGCCTTGGGCAATGAAATCTTCAGCAATCCGTTTTCCAGTTGTGCGGAAATCTTGTCCGTCTCTACGCGATGGGGAAGCTTGATGGACCGAGCGAACGGCTTGGATTCTATTTCACGGTGCAACACACGTGTTATCTCCGGCGCCTCGAACGATTTGCGCTCACCGCTTAGGGTCAGCCATCCATTCTCGACCGAAATCTTGATGTCCTCTTTCTTCAATCCCGGCAATTCGACAACAATCACCGACTCGTTTTCATTCTCGGAGACATCGATAGCAGGTTCTGAAGAAACTCCCTGGTTGCTGTCTTCCGTCAAAAATTCTCTCACAAGTTCACTCACAGGCTGATCAAAATTAACTCTGACGAACATGGTTCATTCTCCCTTCGATTTAGGTTTCTTGATTTGCCTCTTTAATCTGCAATCAGTGTGCCATCTCTTGCTTCATTGAAATTCGAGTGATTTGGAAACCTTGAAGGTGCCTCATTGTTTCACGGAGATCCAATCAACGACAAGTTGTCATACTCGGCCTACTATGTCAGGAAACTGCCACCAATTCGTCAGTCAGATCGGAAATATCTTCAGGAGTGCAGTTTCGCTGAATTTCTTGATTTTACTGTGCAAATTTGCTAACCTTCTGAGCATTTTTCCAAAGCATCTGCCAAACTATCACACACCATTTGAGAAGAGACATGAAAATTGTGTCGCTGTTTTTCATCCCTGTATTCTATCTGTTTGCCCAGTCGCCGACGATTGAAAGCGACGCGCGTGTAGGCTTTGAATCAATCAAAGCGGACGACCTTAGAAGATTCGACACCTACCTTTCGTCCGATGAGCTTCAGGGAAGAGAAACGTCGTATCCAGGCCAGAAGCTCGCTGCGAACTATATTGCGGAACATTTCAAGTCGCTGGGCCTCAAGCCAATAGGAGACAACGGCACGTACTTGCAGCATTATGATGTTGAGCTAACGCGCGTGAGTGACAAATCAAAAATTACAGTGAAAACGCCGGGGACATCAGATTCATTCTCCTGGTTGAAAGACTTCTATACGTTTGGCGGCCGGGACACAAGCGTGCATGGGAGCGTAGTATTCGCAGGTTACATGGACAATGCGCTTGACGACTCTATGAAATCAAAACTTGCTGGAAAAGTAGTCATGGTTTTTTCGGGCCAGAGGAGAGCCCCGAACGATACAGTTTCAATACAGTTGTTCAGACGTATTCCACAGTTTCGACCTGATCCCACAGCAGCCGCAACGATTATCATCATGGACAATGATGGCCCGGCATCTTACGCCCGCCTCTCTGCGCAACTTGCCGCCTTTGGGATTCTCAAAGGACGCATGCGACTGAAGGGCGAAGAGACCTCCCGTCCAATACGCGCGACGCCCCTGATGTTTTACGCGTCACCATCAATTGCAGAGGCAATCCTCAAACCGCAAGGGAAATCCCTCGAAGGCGTTCGACAGATGGCGTTCAAAGATTCAGTCTTCGCCCCCTTGACAATCGATGACGCCGTTATCTCAATCAATACCAGTGTTGTCAACGAAGAGCGCCACGCAGAAAATGTCGTAGGACTCCTTGAGGGCAGCGACCCCGTATTGAAAAAGCAGGTCGTTGTATTTTCAGCGCACTTTGATCACCTTGGAGTGAGTGAAAATGGCGCGATTTATCACGGTGCTGACGACGATGGGTCCGGCACGTCTATGGTTATGGATCTTGCGCTTGCATTCAGCAAGAATCCGGTGCGACCAAAGCGGAGTCTTCTGTTCCTTGCCGTCTCTGGAGAAGAAAAAGGGTTGCTCGGATCATCGTTCTACACTTCGCATCCAATCGTTCCTCTCGATGAGACAATTGCCGACTTCAACACAGACATGATCGGGCGTATGGATACCGCTCACGAACGAACTAACAATGTGGCCTATACCTACTTGATCGGTTCCGACAAAATCAGCACAGAGCTCGACAGTGTGCTTCAGGTTGCGAACAACGAGACGGAAAACATTCAGCTGGATTACACATACGACAGTCCGAACGATCCTAATCATTTTTATACACGGAGCGATCACTATAATTTTGCAAAACGAGGTGTCCCAATAGCCTTCTTTTTCACTGGCGTCCATGCCGACTACCATAGACCGACGGACACTGTTGACAAAATTTTGTTTGATCGTATTGTCAAAATTGGGCATGTGGTCTATTACGCCGGCTGGAAGACAGCAAATTTCGATCGTATGTTCACAAAGAACGTAAAATCGTCGGAATACCAACAATGATCTCGAAAGAGAGTGTTCTCAAAGGTCTCAAGACGAAGGTCGTGGGGAAGAAGTTGTTTGTATTCGAATCAATTGATTCGACCAATGCGTGTGCGAAAACACTAGCGGAGACCGGAACACCCGAAGGTACGATCGTTGTCTCTGATTACCAGTCGGCCGGACGAGGACGTCTTGGGCGCTCGTGGATATCGGAACCCGGGACGAATCTTCTTTTTTCCGTCGTTCTCCGACCCATATTGAAGAAAGAATCGGCGGCGATTCTCACATTCTATTCGGCAGTCTTTATCGCGCGAGCGCTCGAACGTATTTCGGGACACGGTATCGAATGTAAATGGCCGAACGACCTGCTGTTGAACGGCAAGAAGTGCTGTGGCATTCTGCTTGAAAATTCATTTCTGCAGGACCGATTCGATTTTTCGATTATTGGCATTGGAATCAATGTGAACCAGACGTCGTTTCCAGATGATCTTGGGAATCGGGCGACGTCGCTCTTGAAGGAATTGGGGCATACGTTCGATCGTACAAGACTTCTTCAGGAGTTGCTTCGCGAGGCGGATGTACTCCTCCCGAGTATCAAAAAAGGAGACGTGCCTACGATCATGGATGAATGGAACTCGCGTTGTTTGATGTTTGGAAAACCTGTGACGATTACACACGGTGACAACTGTGTCTCAGGGACTGCTCTTCGTCTCGACGCCGAAGGGGGACTTGTTATCAATACGCCGTCAGGACCATCGACATTTTACGCCGGCGACGTAACCATTGTTCAATAGAACAACGAAACGGACGTAACTTCCTATGATTCTTGCCATCGATATTGGAAATACTCACACGGTAATGGGGGTATTCGAACATTCGAAACTCCTTTTTGACTGGCGCGTGACGAGCTCCCTTCAACACACAGAAGATGAGGTCGGTACCTATTTTCGCCTGTATCTCAAGGATGCCGGCATTGAACCGAAACGAATAACTGGGATTGGCATTTCGTCTGTTGTTCCTGATCTGACCGATATCTTTGCTGCGATGGCACTCAAGTACTTTAAGACTGAGCCTGTAATTGTCAATTCGGACATCGATCTGGGAATCAAAATCTATTATGACGATCCGAAGGTGGTCGGTGCAGACCGTCTCTGCAACGCGGTCGCCGGCTTTGCAAAGTACGGTGGACCTCTCATTGTGATCGATTTCGGAACAGCTACGACGTACGATGTGGTAGCAAAGAACGGAGATTATCTCGGCGGGGTTATTGCCCCCGGTATCGAAACTTCGGCTGTGGATCTGCACCTGCGGGCAGCAAAACTACCAAAAGTAGAGCTCCATTTCCCATCCATTATCATCGGAACAGATACCACGAGCAGCATGCAATCCGGGATCCTCTACGGCGCGCTCGATTCTATGGAAGGAATGGTCAACAGACTTCAGGGAGAGCTTAAGAAGCGAGAGAAAACGGAGGGCAAGTTAATTGCAACGGGGGGATTCTCAAAATTTATCTGCGATCATTCAAAACTATCTATCCGCTGGGAGCCATCACTGGTTCTCGAAGGGGTTCGGCTTATATACGAGAAAGTCAAAGGGGTCAAGTAGTTCCTCGAACGGTGGCAGACTGTCCAGCACTCATCAAAAGACTTCGGTTCATTATCGCTGTTTCAGCTTAAGAGTCTCCTCCACATCCTTGCGGATTTCATCGATTTCTTCTTCCTCTTTATGGTGTGCGTAAAGAATCCTGTAAAGAGTAAGAATCCCGCGAACACTCATTTCAAGGACCCTGATTTCTTTCAGGACTTCTTCGAAGAGGACTTTCACTTTCTGACGTGACTTTGGATCCAGTTCCTGAAGCACTTCTTCCCCTTTCACCTCAATCTCATAGTCGATGTTGGCAAGGGCGGTATTGAGCGGGGGAGTAATAGTGTTTAGGACATCGCGTGCCTTGTCGGTCGCCTGTCTATTCAGGCCAATTTCCCGAAGTTGTTCTTCATCGAATTCCTTTGTGATCCGAAACTGATGACGTTCGCTTGTGGCCTGGAGCACGTGTCCCAGGTGAATCAGGTCGAGTCCTTCCTTCCGCACACAGTCATACGCTCCCAGTTTCATTGCTTCAACTGCCACCAGGTCCGATCCGGCAGCTGTGAGCATCACAACTGGAGTCGCATTATTGGTCTTCTTCATCCATTGCAGGAACTCAATGCCATTCATTCCCGTCATCTCGTAATCCACGACGATCACATCGATACCCATGTTCATCGTTGCAAGTTCTTCGGTGGCTTGCTTGGCGCTGCGTACCACAACTGCGTCGAATTTGAATTCTGCCTTGAGTTGCGATGCAACGGTACCGGCGAAATCATCGTCGTCGTCAATCAGCAGTATTCTCAGATTGGATTGCGCCAAAAGAATGTCACCCTTCGTCATTCAAGATTGATTCTTGTTGAGCGTTGGCGGACAATTGGGGTGAAGCGAAAGTCAATCTAAACAATTAAGGAACGAGTTCCAAGATACGATGTTCGCGCGTCTGGTTGACCAGTACACTCGTTCCCCCCGCGTTGGGCGAGAAGTAGACCGATTGGATGCCAGATGAAACGGCTGGCTTATTGAATTCCGAACATCAACAGTGATGCGTTGGCAAAATTCACGATGGGGGTGAAGTAAAGGCCAAAGAGAATCGTTGGAATCATTAACACAACGAGGAGAGTAAGCTGGGGCGTCGGGAAAACAAGGGGTCCCGCGTTTCCTTCAGGATCGCGGAGGAACATATTGCGCAGGACGCGCACATAGTAGTAGAGTGAGACCACACTGTTGATAGCACCGACGACTGCCAGCCAGATCCACTTTGCATCCAGGAGGGCAGAGAACAAATACAGTTTTCCGATGAATCCTGCGGTGGGTGGAAGACCGGTAAGCGAAATAAAGAAGATAACCATTGCGACGCCCACCAGAGGAGATCGGTACCCCAACCCTTTGTACGTATCGATATCCTCGCTCCCCGTTTTGTTTGCAACCATCATCACCACGAGGAACGCTCCAAGATTCATGAACAAATAGACGATGAAATAGATGAGCACGGCTGCGAGGCCCTTATCGCTCAGGATCACCACTCCCATCAACATATAGCCTGCGTGCGCTATGCTCGAATACGCCAAGAGTCGCTTGAGATTGTTTTGCCACACCGCGACAAGGTTACCCAGTGTCATGGTGAGAACGGACAGAATAGCAAGCAGTTTGTTCCATTCGAATCCGGATACGGAGGCCCACATTCCTGAGGGGAGACCGACCATGTGCGTGTCGATGAATGTAACCTTGAAGAAGCGGATCATCATCGCAAATCCCGCGGCCTTCGAAGCTACCGAGAGAAATGCCGTGATGGTGATCGGTGCCCCTTCATAGACATCTGGCGTCCAAAAGTGAAATGGTACCGCAGAGATTTTGTATCCAAAGCCGACAATGATGAAAATCGTGGCAACGAGCAGGCTGACATGACTCGTCGTCCCCAATGCAAGAGCCTTGTTGACTCCGATGAAATCTGTCGCGCCGGTCAAACCATAAAGAATCGAAACACCGTACAGCATGACCCCGGACGAGAGTGCACCATAGAGTATATACTTCAGGGATGCCTCGCTCGAATCGGCTGCTTCTTTTGTATATCCCGCAAGGATGTACGAAGAGAGACTTGTAAGCTCAAGAGCCAGCACCATCATCAGAAGATTCGACGCACCGGCCATGAGGAACATCCCAAGAGTCATGGCTACGAGAAGCGAAAAGTACTCTCCCATGCGCCGCACTGTTGTCAATACTTCCGCAGAGAAAAAGGAAAAAGCAATAATAATGAGTGCTACGGAGCCTATGAGGATCTTGAAGAAGACGGCGAACGGATCAACCGAGATCATTCCCGAGAATACGGATTCTGAAACCCCGAGCTGTTGAACGGCACAAAAGATCGATACGAGAATTCCGATGAATGCGAGATACCCAACGGTCTTCGGATGTTTATGAAAAATCAATCCACCCAGGATAGCCACACAAAATGTGACCGTAAGGGTTACCTCAGGAAGAAACCGCGAAACGCTTACCAGTATTTGTTCTACCATAGGGTACAAAACCGCAATTAAGGAATGAGCGAGATAGAATTTGCCTGTGACATCACGGTCACAAGGTGGTTCATCGACGACGTCATCAAATCAAGCATAAACGAAGGATAGATACCGAGGGTCAGGACGATGACCGCCAATGGAACAAGCGTGAAGAGCTCGCGTCCATTAATGTCCGGCAACGAAGCCCACTTTTCATTTGGCGCTCCGAGGAACACGCGCTGCAACGTCCACAGCATATATGCCGCTGTCAGGACGATGCCGAGCGTCGATAACATGGTGATAACGCGGAGACTATCGACTTTGAACGC
>JADGQA010000283.1 GCA_017882185.1 Bacteroidota bacterium | reverse complement strand
CACGACAATCGTGCACAGGTGTTCAACTCTGTCGACCGCGTGGTGAGCTACGGTCAGGGCATTCAGGAATCCTCCGGTCGAGGGCAGTCGACCCTCTTTGACTCATCGTCCGCGAAAGTCTTCGCACGTCCTGCACTTCCGGCTGTTTCCGATTGGGGCGAGACGGAAAAACTCACGCGGGAAAAGGCCTTGCTTGGCTTCTATGTTTCCGGTCATCCATTAATGAAATATACTGACGAGATTGAAGCATTCGCTTCGGCCAAGCTCGGCGATCCACAAAGCGTGAAGCCGAATTCGACGATCCGCGTTTGCGGGATCATCACCAACGTGAAGAAGATGATCGACAAACGCGGAAATCAGATGGCATTCATTTCGATAGAAGATTTCACGGGTAAAGCCGAATGCATTGTCTTCTCTGACCCTTTCAAGAAATATGGAAGTATTCTCGGATCGGGCTCCATTATCATGGTCATCGGCAGGAATGACGGGAATGACGAGGCAATCAAGGTAATCGTGAACGAAGTCATCCCGATCGATAAAGTGAAGGAGCGATTTGCGAAAAGTATCGTCTTCGACGTTAATCTCGATTCGATGAATGAAGGAACTATCTTCGAGCTTGGCAAGTTATTGGAGAAGCACAGAGGAAGCTGTGTATGCTACTTCAATGTGAACGGTGGCGGATTATCGAAGAATTCCATATATTTTACACGGAAGTATGTTATAGATCCAAATAACCAGTTCATCTCGGCCGTCAAGAATCTGTTGGGAGAGCGTGCAGTGAGACTTCAGGGATGAAGGAATCAAAGGAGCGTGTATGAAGCCTGTAGAATTGACCGATTCGAACTTTCAGAATGAAGTATTGCAATCGGACAAACCGGTGTTGATTGATTTCTGGGCTGCGTGGTGCGGTCCGTGCAAAATGATCGCCCCGATGGTAGAGGAACTTGCGAACGAATACGATGGAAAGCTGAAAGTTGGCAAACTGGACGTAGATTCAAACCAACAGACCTCCATGCAGTACGGCATCCGAAGTATTCCGACATTGCTGATTTTCAAAGGAGGCAAAGTTGTGGATCAACTCATCGGTGCTGTCCCGAAGAAAATGTTAGCCGAAAAAGTTGCAAAACACCTGAATTGACGACTCAGATAGACAATGCGAGAATGCCTGCGGGTGTTGGGGCTTCTCGCATTTTTGTTTTCCAGCGGTCGCTGGCCCAGTAAAGGAATACTCACTTGCAGCAATACAAGAAGCGAACACACACGTGTGGTCAACTGCGCGCATCCGATATCCGCAAACAGGTGACACTCACCGGATGGGTTGACAAGCGTCGAAATCTCGGCGGTCTCATTTTCGTAGATCTCAGGGACCGGCACGGAATAACTCAAATCGCCTTCGAGCCGGATCGAAGCGGTGCTTGCTATGAACTTGCAAAATCTTTGCGTTCAGAATTTGTGATCTCGGTGAGTGGAAGCGTGGTGTCACGCCCAGAAGGCCAGGCGAACAAAAGCATGCCCACCGGTGAAATCGATGTTGAAGCCACAGAACTCGCAATCTTGAATAAAGCAGAGACGCCCCCGTTCCCGATTGAAGACTCGATTGACGTCACAGAAGATCTGCGCCTGAAATATCGCTACCTCGACCTTCGCCGACCTATCGTTCAGAAGAATCTTCTCGTGCGACACAGGGCGTACCAAGTCGCCCGTTCCTATTTTGACCGGAATGGATTCATCGAGATCGAAACACCCATCCTGATGAAAAGTACCCCAGAAGGCGCGAGAGATTACCTTGTGCCAAGCCGGATCCATCACGGCAAGTTCTACGCCCTGCCGCAGTCTCCCCAAACGTACAAGCAAATTCTGATGGTGGCGGGATTCGATCGTTATTTCCAGATTGTCAAGTGCTTTCGGGACGAAGATCTTCGGGCAGATCGCCAGCCGGAGTTTACGCAGATCGACGTCGAAATGTCGTTTGTCGATGAAAATGATGTGCTCGCCATTACGGAAGGTGCAATCAAGGAAATGTTCGGATCGGTGATCGGTGTCGATACACCTATTCCATTTCCCCGAATGACGCACAAGGAGGCAATGGAACAATTCGGGAGTGACAAGCCCGACACTCGATTCGAAATGAAGGTCGGGATTTTTTCCGAAGTTGTCGCCGAAAGCGGTTTCAGAGTGTTCAGTGAGGCCGTCAAGAATGGTGGAATTGTTGCAGGAATTTGCGCCCCCGGCGCTGCGACGTATTCGCGGAGTCAACTCGACGGTTTAACCGATCTGGCAAAAACTCTCGGTGCCGGTGGACTTGTGTACTTGAAATTGCAGGGTGATTCGATTGAGTGTTCCGCTTCGAAATTCGTAACCGCTGAAGAGACAAAGAAAATTGCGGAGGCGTTGAAGGCAAAGAGCGGCGACTTGGTCCTGATTATCACTGGTCCCTGGCAAAAGGCGCTTACCATCCTGGGCAGCTTGCGGTTGGAGATGGCGAATCGTTTAAATCTTATTCCGCATAACAAATGGAATTTTCTCTGGGTAACGGATTTTCCGCTCCTTGAGTTCAGCGAGGAGGACAAGCGATTTGTCGCCGTTCATCATCCATTCACATCGCCAAAGCTGGAAGATATCCCATTGCTCGACAAGGATCCGGCAAAGGCGCGCGCTCGCGCATACGACCTCGTCCTGAACGGAACTGAGATTGCCGGCGGCAGTATTCGTATTCACGATTCGGCACTGCAGACCAAAATGTTTGGTTTGCTCGGTATCAACGAGGCCGAAGCAAAAATGAAATTTGGCTTCCTGCTGGAGGCGTTTAAATATGGGGCTCCTCCGCACGGTGGTATTGCTTTTGGTTTTGACCGTATCGTCATGTACATGACGGGGAGCAAATCGATTCGCGATGTCATTGCGTTTCCGAAGACGACAAGTGCGATGTCCTTAATGGACGATTCACCGTCCTCTGTGGATCTGAAGCAGCTGGAAGAGCTGCACATTCGCATTGTTTGAACAGATACCGAGGTTATTCAGATGTTGTTGCTCAAAGCGGATGTCGCCCGAATCTGGATTCTGGCAGCACTGTTTAGTCTCCTTGATCAGACGAGACTCCTGGGACAAGACATTCCTGCAGGAGATTCTGTTCGATTCAATTACGGTCGAATGAAGAATCATGTGGAAGTTGGGATCAATGCGCTGGGTGTTGGGTTGGAATACAGACGGCAGTGGCTCCCAGTTTTGAGCACCGACGCGCTCCTCAGTCTTGACAAACCTGGTGTAGGACTAGGGATTACTTTCTCACCATACTGGATAGTATTCGTTCAGGGAGTTGTTGGAACCGGATCATATGAAGATGTACCCGCTGCTGATGGCCCGGCTCAGTTCAAACCAAATTACCAGTATGGATGGAAAGCCGGAATTCATGTTCCTGTCAGTCCAACAAAGTCCGGGATATTTTTCACGATTGCTGCTGGTCAGCTCAAGTTTGTTCAAAATCAGTATCAATACAATGGTGGCGGTTTGATCATTGGCCCTCCGCCAACGTCTCTTTTCAGGACTGAAACAAGAATGGCGGAAGTGTACTCGATTGGCTTCGGTCTCTCATTCTGATCGCGATGAAAGAAAAAATCAGAATAGCATCGGGTCAGGGCTTCTGGGGAGACCTTCTGACTGCTCCGGTCGACCAGGTTACCAAGGGTCCAATCGATTACATGATGATGGACTATCTGGCCGAAGTCACGATGTCCATTCTTCAGAAGCAGAAGAGAAAAGACCCAAAGCTGGGGTATGCAAAGGATTTGATCGAACTCATGGAACAAATCCTGCCTGTGTGTCTGAAGAAGAACATCAAAATCATCACGAACGGCGGGGGAGTAAACCCAATTGCGTGCAGCGAAGCAATTTTGGCGACAGCGAGAAAGCTTGGTCTGAAATCACTAAAGATAGGAGTTGTGCTGGGGGATGATATTCTCGATCGAATCGATGACTTTGCAAAGCGGGGAATCGAACTCCGGAACATGGAAACACGTGAGAGCCTTCAATCTGTGCGGGGTCGGCTTCAGTCCGCCAATGTCTATTTTGGTGCTGCTCCGATCGTCGAAGCACTCAAGCAGGGCGCTCAAATAGTTATCACGGGAAGGACCACCGACACAGGCCTTACCCTGGCGCCGATGATTTATGAATTTGGCTGGTCGTTAACGGACTGGGACAAACTTGCGGCAGGGACTGTTGCCGGTCACATCCTGGAATGCGGCGGTCAATCGAGCGGAGGAAATTTCTCGGCTGATTGGAGGTCAGTTCCGGATCTGGCTCACATCGGATTTCCAATTGCGGAAGCATATCCGAATGGCGAGGTGGTTATAACAAAACACGACCATACCGGCGGCTTGGTATCGCTCCAGACTGTCAAAGA
>JADGQA010000079.1 GCA_017882185.1 Bacteroidota bacterium | reverse complement strand
CAATGCCTTCTCATCCACAGGCATCTGTTCATAGCTTTTCTTATCCATGAACTGGAAGCTTGTACCGTCGTGGAACAGATATTGGAATTCTTTTTGTTCAACTCTAACCTCTTCCACTACTTCTCCAGAACGGAATCTTGTCTCAGTTATTCGACCGTTCTTCATATTGCGAAGCTTTGCCTGCACAAATGCTCTCAAATTCCCGGGGGTCCGATGTATGTATTCCTCAATTCTGTGAAGTTCCCCGTTGAACCGAATGACCATCCCGTTTCTGAAATCCGAAGTAGTTGCCATAAAATACCCAAAATCACTCTCTTTTTGATTGATTCTTGATGGTTTTTGCCAATTTTTGTGCAAAAGTATACTCATTATTGGTTTGAAAGTCAATCATCTGCCTGGTTGAAGAATTTGCTCCCTTCTGGACTTGATCCTTGGCTTGGTCGAATCAATCACGAGCCACACCTGCCCTCCGAGCACCTTGGTTCGATCGCATACTGAGCGAGTGTCTACCCAAACTGACCCAAAAATAACCTCCGAGATCAGTTCGCTCCGAAAACAATGCATTCGTCGATGAAATCGGCAAAGGTTACTTCAAAATTCCTGATGAAGAATTCGTCTTTCTAATTGCTGTGATTAAAGCTATATTTGTGAAATTTTCAAGTGAACATCGAAAAGGAGTTGTTGCCGATGCTGAAAGACATCAAGAATATCCAGTACCACGAGAGTATCCTTTCCACAATTGGGAAAACCCCTTTGGTCAAATTGAACAAGGTCACTCGCGGCCTGAAACCTCAGATATTCGCGAAGCTCGAGTCGGTAAACCCCGGAGGATCCAACAAGGATCGGATAGGTGTCGATATCATCGAAGACGCAGAACGCGAAGGGCGATTGAAGCCGGGAGGTACTATCGTTGAGGCAACATCCGGGAATACGGGCCTTGGTCTGGCCATTGCTGGCGCAGTGAAAGGATATCATTGCATATGCACAATGCCGGACAAGATGAGCATTGAGAAAATCCGGATCCTCCGGGCTTATGGAGCTGAAGTTGTGGTCACGCCTACTGCAGTCCCCCACGAATCGCCTGAGAGTTATACGGAAGTTGCCAAGCGAATCGTCCGGGAGACACCAAATTCGATCCTTGCCAACCAATACTACAATCAGAAAAACCCCGAGGCCCACTATAAAACAACGGGGCCCGAAATCTGGGACCAAACGGGGGGCCAAATTGACTACTTCGTCGCCGGCATCGGCACAGGGGGCACTATCAGCGGTGTGGGACGATACTTGAAGGAAAAGAATCCGAACGTCAAGATCATTGCAGGAGATCCGAAAGGGTCGATCCTAAGGGATTACTTCTATTCGAAGAAGGTTACTCCATCCTTCAAAGTCTACAAGGTTGAAGGAATTGGCCAGGATTTTATTCCGGGGGTTCTTCACTTTCAATTCATTGATGAAATTCTTGAGATATCGGACAAGGAATCATTTGTCCTGGCACGGAGACTGACGAGAGAAGAGGGGATTTTTGTGGGAGGTTCATCCGGCACCGCCCTCGCCGCTGCATTGAAGGTTGCCGAGCAGCTCACGGAGAAGGATGTCATGGTGGTCCTCCTCGCGGACTCGGGAGAACGATACCTGAGTAAAATGTATGATGACGACTGGATGCGAGAGAACCGTTTCTTGATCCCGGAACGGATCACTGTCCGGTTCGTGCACGAAAGCAAGAAGACACTTCCGCGCCTGATCTCTATCGACCCGGTAGCAACAGTTCGCAAAGCCCTTGATCTCATCAATCAGAACAATATTTCACAGTTGCCGGTGATCGACAAAGGTACGTCCGTCGGCAGCGTTGAGGAAAGTGATTTGATGAGCGCAGCGCTCGAGAATCCGGCATTGTTCGACGCCCCGGTGAATTCTCTCATGAAATCGTCATTTCCAAGAGTCCATCTCGATGAGCTTATCAGTCAGGCTATCCAGCTGCTATCAAAGAAACATCCAGCGGTCCTTGTGGAAGACGATGGAAAGATTGTTGGAATTCTGACGAGGTACGACGTCATCGAATACATGGCACGTTAAGTAACAATCAATTACTACGAAAGAAATCCAATGGGTTTTTCAACAAAAGCGGTGCACGCCGGAATAGAGCCTGATCCGACCACGGGTTCACTGATGACTCCGGTTCATCTTACTTCAACCTACTACCAGGAAGAACTCGGCGTCAACAAGGGCTATGAATATGCAAGAGTCTCCAACCCGACACGTACCGCCCTCGAAAAAAATATTGCGGCGCTCGAAGGCGGAAAGGAAGGTTTGGCGTTTGGTTCGGGGATGGCGGCAATCAGTGCGCTCTTTCACTTGCTGAAGACTGGAGACCACGTGGTTGTCTCACGAAATGTCTACGGTGGGACGTATCGCATCGGTAAGCTCGTCCTGAACAACTATGGACTCGACTTCGATTTCGTGGACACGACAAATCTCAAGAATATCTCAGCGGCAATCAAGCCTGCCACCAAGATGGTATTTATCGAGACGCCGACAAACCCAACCATGGAGATTACCGACCTGGAGGGGGTAGCAAACATTTGTAGAAAACATGGCGTGATTTCTATTGTCGACAACACTTTTGCAACACCTTACTTGCAGACACCAATTGAGCTTGGAATTGACATAGTTCTCCACAGTGCCACAAAATATCTGAATGGTCACAGCGATATGCTCGGAGGCCTGATTGTAGTCAACAGGCCGGACTTGAATGAACAGTTGCGCTTCATCCAGAAATCGGTCGGCGCCATCCTGAGTCCTTTTGAGGCCTGGATGTGTCTGAGGGGCATCAAAACCCTGCCTCTACGGATGGACCGTCATTGCTCGAATGCAATGGAAGTGGCAAAGTTTCTCGTGAAACAGAAACAAGTGAAATCAGTCAACTACCCCGGACTCACCTCGCATCCTCAGTACAGACTCGCGAAGAAGCAAATGCGAGGGTTTGGGGGAATGATATCATTCGATTTAGGGAGCGCAGAAAAGGCGAAAATGTTCTTGAAACGAGTAAGACTTTGCGCCCTGGCCGAAAGTCTTGGCGGAGTGGAAACGTTGATTTCTCATCCTGCCACCATGACCCACGCATCCGTACCTCCTGATCAAAGGAAGAAGACCGGTGTGACGGATGGTCTCGTAAGGATTTCTGTCGGAATAGAGGACGTGGAAGATATTATCGCAGACCTGAAACAAGCACTGTAGGATTCTCCCCTTAGGATTCTACAGAACGAGATTTCGGAAATCTGGCGCGGAGGAATCTCAAAACCTCCCTAGATTACTCGCCAAATCTGTCTCTCACCAGCATCCAGCCTGCCAAGGTCATTCCATCCCAGATGTGGTGTGCACGAATCAACCCGTCAAGTTCCGAAGGAGTGCATTGAACAATTTCAAATTCCTCAGTCGCGTCGGGTCTGGATTGTGACGGCCTTAGATTGCGCGCAATGAAGACTACACAGATCTCATTTGTCACACCGTTATAAGGGTTGAACTCCCCAGCCCGCTCAATATCATCCGAACGGTACCCTGTTTCCTCCTCCAGCTCGAGTTTCGCCATCTCTTCGTACGATTTGCCTGTCTTAACGCCACCGCACGGAAATTCAATGCTTTCACGGTCGCACAGATAACGGTACTGCTTCACGAGGATGAGTTTGCCATCTTTTGTCATGGGCACAATCATGCTTGAGCCTTCGGTTAGCACAAAATGGTACTCGCCCTTTAAGCCATTTGGAATCTCAAACGTGTTGACCTTGTAGGTCCACCACGGGTTTTTGCTGACTGTCTTTGATGTAAGAGTTTTCCAGCGACGCAGCATAACAACGGACTCCTTTAAATGCGAAAGGGCTGGCATCAATACCAACCCTTTCGATTCTCGAAAACGATGATTGTTGAATTCCTGGATTTAGATTAGTTCAGATTCAGAGAAGAAGAACGAGATTTCGATCCGTCCATTCTCCGGTGAATCAGAACCGTGGACGATATTCTCGCCTTTGTTGTCGGCAAATTGTTTTCTGATTGTCCCGGGCGATGCCTGTGCAGGATCTGTAGCACCGATGAGAGTACGAAAATCGGCGACAGCATTTGTCTTCTCCAATGCAATGGGCAGACAGGGACCACTGGACATGAATTCGACCAGGCCATCGTAAAACGGACGACCTTTATGAACGGCATAGAATCCGCCAGCCATTTCTTTGGTCAGGCGAGTCTGTTTCATCGACAAAACCCTAAATCCTGCCTTTTGAATCTTCGCCAGCACTTCACCTTGAAGATTTTTCTTGACGCAATCGGGTTTTAGAATAGCGAGTGTTCGTTCAACTGCCATAGGTTCCGTTCCTTGTTATTCAGATTTGTTGAGTCGTAAGAAATTACATCGCGAATCCAGGAGGGAGTGCGTAACCTACGATCTGTGTTGCCTCCACCATCGTTCCATCACATCTCCGGCCTCCGTCGCTGCTCCTTTTTGCCGCCATTTGTCGAAGAAGCTAATGTCAGAGCTATCCGGTTCGGGATTCGGGAGGTCGATTTGCACGCGCATTGGCATTGGCGTCGAATCACCCAATACGATCGCCTCTCCTTGTCGTAGGGTTGAGATTGCGGATTCCAATCCGCTGAAGGTTTCCGGCACAAGTCGCTTGATATACGATTGATCAACGGGGTTAAAGAGCCTCAGGATTACGAAGTTATTACATTGGGACAGAATAGTCTCCGATATTTCTGATGGCCTCTGGCTCACGATCATACAGCTCACACCGTATTTGCGTCCTTCCTTGGCAATCCGTTCGACAGTCAAACGCGCGGCAGTTGATCCTTCTCTCGTGCTTGAAAGGTAGTTGTGAGCCTCTTCGAATACCAACAGGATTGGAAGCTCACGCCTATTGGGATTCCAGAAATTGAAATCAAATGCGATCCTCGCAATTAATGCCACGACCGTATTCACGATGTCGAACGGGATCCCGCTCAGATCCATGATAGTAATCTTCGATTTTCCGTCGAGCCCGAAGATCATCGTCAACAGTCCCTTGGCAGACTCTGAATCAATACACACTTTCGGCTTGAAAATGAACGCGTATCGAGGATCATTCATCTTACTATTCAGGCGAACGAGGAAGCGCGCGAACTTACCAAAATATGGTCCTTCTTTCGAAATCGCTCCGCTTGTCACCCGTTCTGTGTCGAGGAACTGCAGCCGTGCACGGACTTCATTGATGTCGAAAAAGACGGGCGAGTCAATCGTGATCGAATCTGCAAGCCGCTGATTTTTTGCCTTCTTCGAGGCATAGATGAGATCCTGCAAGGCAGATATCTGCGTAGAAGCATTCTCGTCGCGCTGGTCGATAAACATTTCGATCATTTCGTCAAAATTCATGAGCCAGTAAGGGAGCTCCAGAGCTGCAATATCAAAATGTTGTGAACCTTCGGGAAAGGCTTTCGTGTACTCGTTATGGATATCAAGGATGACAACGTTCGTGTCCGGGAACGACGCAACCTTCTGCAGAATGGATGACACGGTGCAGGATTTTCCGGCCCCGCTGGATCCCAAGACAGCCAGGTGTTTCCCGAAGAATCGATTTGGATCGAGATAGGCACGCTCATTCTCGAAGAGGGACAGTTGCCCAATCGAAAAGTTGAATTTCTGGAACGTGGAGAAAGCGACTTTCAAATCCTTATCTTCGAGCAAGAAGACAGGCATGTCGACAGTAGGAAGGATGGAAACGCCACTCTCGAATTTTCCCTTTTTCAGCGTACCAATAAGGATCACGGTCATCAAATATCGTTGTAGCACCTTGTCGCCTTCGTGCATGTCTCCCTTCTTAAATTCCGAAACGAGACCGAGCAGGTATACTTTACCCATCGGGATAAGAACATACGTTCCGATTTGACCGATGAGATAGACTTTTTCTCCGATCTTTTTTTGGAGATTGGTAATTTCAGAATCAACTATGACGATCACCGATGAGCTCGTGACCTCGCGTATGATTCCAATTTTCTTTTCTTCCCACATGTGGTCGTTCTAGTTCAATATGATGAGAACTATTTTCTTGACTTCTTGCGTCGGGATGGCTTCTTCCTTGCAGCAGAAGGCTTTCGTTTGGCAGCAACACGCTTTCGCTTCCCTTTGGAAGCCTTACGCGACTTCAGGACCCGCTCCATTGTCTCACCAAGAAGTGCCGGGCTTTCGACGACATAAATTCCTGCGTCTTTCATGGCTTGCATTTTTTCAGCGGCGGTCCCTTTGCCTCCTGAAATGATCGCCCCTGCATGTCCCATCCTTCTTCCGGGTGGCGCAGTCTGTCCGGCAATGAATCCCACGACCGGTTTTTTCACCGATTGTTTGATGTATTCGGCAGCCTCTTCCTCAGCCGATCCTCCGATCTCGCCGATCATGATGATTGCGTCGGTATTCTTGTCCTTGTTGAACAATTTCACGGCATCGAGGAACCTGGTTCCAATGATAGGATCTCCTCCTATTCCGACACACGTCGATTGACCGATGCCACGATCGGTAAGCTGTTGGACAGCTTCGTACGTCAACGTGCCGCTGCGCGAGATCAAGCCAACCCGTCCAGGCAAATGAATGAACCCAGGCATGATCCCGATTTTACATTCTCCCGGAGTGATGATCCCGGGACAATTGGGACCGATCATTCGCACGCCACGTTTCTGAATATAAGCGTACACCTTCACCATATCACTGACGGGGATGCCTTCGGTAATTGTGATGACGAGTTTGATGCCGGAGTCCGCAGCCTCCATAATTGCTTCAGCGGCGTACGCTGCAGGGACAAAAATGACGGACGTATCGGCCTTTGTTTTCTCGACAGCTTCTGCGACTGTATTGAAAACGGGAATCGGCCGTGTAAATTGATCTTTGTCATTTCCGTTGTACTGCGATCCACCTTTACCCGGTGTAACTCCGGCAACGACGTTGGTGCCATACTCAATCATCTGCTTCGTGTGGAAGGTGCCTTCACTCCCGGTAATTCCTTGGACCACAAGACGCGTTTTCTTATTGACGAGAATGCTCATGAGTCGATTTCCATGAAAGGTAATTGTTCAGAGATCACCAATCGAATGCATATGGATTGATTTCAACGCTGAAGTCGTAGACAACAGTCACAGTCTGCTCCGACAATTTTGCAGGCTGGACAGTCTTTGATCCTGTGATCGAACGTTCTGAATTCCTGCATCAGAATTAAT
The DNA here is from genome assembly GCA_017882185.1 of Bacteroidota bacterium. Classification (GTDB taxonomy): domain Bacteria; phylum Bacteroidota; class Ignavibacteria; order UBA10030; family UBA10030; genus JADGQA01. The sequence continues at coordinate 6,816 of JADGQA010000079.1, read as the reverse complement.
TCGCCAAGGTTTGCTGTCGACGCCTTTGCATCCTGTTACTCAGGATCGGAGGCACATCACTGCTTGGGACTTTTGTCGTCTGTCGGTTTGTCTATTTGTTTGATTTCTTTTTCCACATCATCCTGAATATCGCGGGTGGCTTTGCGAAATTCACGGATTCCTTTCCCCAGTCCTTGCGCAAGTTCCGGTATTTTTTTCGCCCCGAAGAAAATCAGTATAAAAAGCAAAATAAGAAGGATCTCTCCACCACCAAGGTTTCCGAACATGGGCTATCTCCTCTCCATTGATATTGTTTCCGTTGTCCGTTCAATTCCAGTGAATCCTTGAACTATTGAGTCAAAAATTTTTCGACCGTCGGTGTGTCCCAGCAACGGGTCGGCAGCACGTTCGGGGTGCGGCATAAGCCCCAGAACATTACCCGATTCGTTCATAATTCCGGCGATGTTCATCAGCGAACCATTGGGGTTCGACGATTCTGTTACATCTCCTTCTCGAGTGCAGTACTTGAAGATCACTTGATTGTTGTCGACAAGCCTTCGCACCGTGTCGTTGTCTGCGAAATAGTTGCCATCGCCGTGTGCAACGGGGATTTCGAGCACCTCTCCCTTGCTGCATGCTGACGTGAAGCGCGTCGTGCAGTTCTCAACCCTGATATTCACATACTTGCAAACAAACCTGAGAGAACTGTTTCGCAAAAGAGCACCTGGAAGCAACCCAGCTTCGGTGAGCACCTGAAAGCCGTTGCAAATACCGAGAACTGTGCCACCCTTCCTGGCAAACGTGACCACATCCTTCATGATTGGTGAAAACCTCGCTATTGCCCCACATCGCAAGTAATCTCCATAAGCGAAGCCACCGGGAAGAATCACAACGTCGATATCTCCAAGCGAGGATTCTTTGTGCCATATGAACCTCGCATCCTGCCCCATCATATCGCCAGCGACATATTGAGCATCGTGATCGCAATTCGAACCCGGGAATACGACTATGCCAAATTTCACTTTTCCCATCAGTCCTCCTTAACCTCCTCCACTACGAATGAGAAATCTTCCATGACGGGGTTTGCCAGCAGTTTCTGACAGACATCTCGTGTTACCAGTTCAGCTTCATTCTTGCTGGAGGCATTCACTGAGAGTTCAATAAACTTGCCGATCCGCACATCCTCAACAGACTCAAATCCCAGAGAATGAATGCCGTGTTCAACTGCTTTCCCCTGGGGATCGAGGATTGACTTTCGGAGCGTGACCGTAATTTTAGACAGATACAATACGTCCTCCGTGAATCAAATATCTATCCGGGATATTTCGGTTTCTTCTTCTGATTCCTTCGCCGTGCTTTCGGAGTATCCCTTGAACCACTTATAAACTGAACGTAGCACTCCCCATACAATGAATGCCCCAAGGACTGCAAACAGGTACTCGCCTTTCGAAAAAATGACGATGAGGCTACCCAGAATCAATCCAACGGCTTTCCAAGGATGTGCGCGAAGGTCCTTCCTCGTAAATTTCGGCATCGTATCATACTTCACTCTGCTCACCATGAGCAATGAGAGAGCTATCACGAGGGGAGCCAGCATTTCCCGCGGCCATCCACTGAGACCAAACCCGATGGTATAGTTCTGGAGAACGAATGCACAAACCGTGATGGCCTGCGCAGGAATCGGCAGTCCCGTGAAATGAGACTTGTCGAAGCCCACGAGCTGCACGTTAAAGCGCGCCAAGCGTATAGCGCCAAAAATGAGTGGCATCGAGCTGATAAGAATCCCCCAGCTCTCGAGAGTATTCAAATGAATCTGATAAACCAGGAAGGATGGTGCTGCTCCAAACGAAACGACATCAGCCAGGGAATCGAGTTCAACGCCGAATTGGCTCGACGAGCGGGTAATACGCGCCATAACGCCGTCAAGAGAATCAAAAACGGCCGCAAGGATAATAAACCAGGCAGCCATCTCAATCTTTCCCTGGTGCGCATTGATGATTGAGAGTAGGCCACAGAAAATATTCAGCGTGGTGAACAGGCTCGGAACGACTGCCCTCGTAATTTTCATATCCTGGAGTCTCCAGAGATCATTCGTGGAAATCAGCCAAAACTGTTTCGCCGGCCACAGCGTTCTCGCCCACTTTCACTTTGATTGCTGCATTTTCTGGAACGAAGACATCCACACGGGATCCGAATTTGATCATCCCAAATCGCTCGCCAACTCTGACGCTGTCTCCCACCTTCAAAGAACACACAATCCTACGCGCCATAAAACCCGCAATTTGCTTGAATAGAACCTTCCCGTGCGAATTCTCGACCCCTATGATCGTTTGCTCGTTTTTCTCGGAAGCCTTGTCCTCAAACGCCGCAAAAAACTCTCCCGGGACGTACCGCACATGTCGAATCACGCCTGAGACGGGGTTTCGATTCACGTGCACATTGAGCGGCGACATAAAAATGCTTATCTGTTGCGCACGAGTATGAAGATACTCAGACTCTTCGACCTGCTTGAGAGCCACAATCTTGCCATCTGCGGGAGCAATGATAAGTCGGTCGCCCGTAGGAGTGGTTCGCTCAGGATCCCGAAAGAAATTAACCGTCAAGCCAAAAAACACTGCACTTGCGAAGATGAGGCAATAACGCAGTATTTTGGGTTCAACAAAGATCGTCGCGACGACAATGAGTACCGTGCAAAGGGTGGCAATCGTAAAGAATACGTCATAGCCGTACTTGGAGATCATAGACCTTTGAATTCCAAAAGAACCATATCAATATACTGAGATTTGCGCAAAAAAGAAGGGACGGCATTCTGCCGTCCCTTCTTTAAGTTCACCAGCTGCATGTCTGGATGTCGTAAAAGCGCTCAACTGTAAATAGTCTATTCTCTTCCCCGAACAGTGTACCAAAAATTGGCGGAAAAGTCAACGAAACGGGACACCACATATCCGGGAGTCTATGATTTCTTGGAAGCCTTTCAGAGTTGTTTGTCTCAAAGTTGAGACGCGGCGTGGTAGGAACTGCGGACAAGAGGTCCCGACTCAACGTGTCTGAATCCCATCCTCAGACCCTCCTCCTTGAACAGTTTGAATTCATCAGGATGAACATAGCGATCGACTGGAAGATGTTGCTTGGTCGGCTGAAGATACTGACCTATCGTAAAAATATCGCAGTCAATCTTCCGAAGATCCCTCATCACTTCCAGGACTTCTTCATTCCGCTCACCGATCCCAACCATCACTCCGGTCTTCGTTGTGAATCCTTTCTTTTTTGCCCGATCAAGGACTTCCAGTGACTGAGCGTAATTTGCCTGTGGACGCACCGTCCGGTACAATCTTGGCACGGTCTCAACGTTATGATCAAGAACGTCCGGCTTTGCCTCCAAGACAGTATTCAGAGCCGCTTCGCTTCCCTTGAAATCGGGAATCAGCACTTCGACGCGGATGCCTGAAACCGCCTCGTGCAATAGGCGTATGGTTTCCGCAAATATCGGGGCACCTCCGTCGTCCCGTTCATCCCGGTTGACTGAAGTGACGACAGCGTGACGCAACCCCATTTTCTCAGCTGCTTCAGCGACACGTCGCGGTTCATCCCAATCGAGTCCATAATCAGGTCGGGCAGTTTTGACAGCACAGAATCCGCAGGATCGAGTGCAAATATCGCCAAGGATCATGAAGGTTGCTGTCCGGGCGTTCCAGCACTCGCCAATATTGGGGCACCGGGCTTCTTCACACACGGTGTGAAGCCTCTCCTTGCGCATAATCTCAAGAAGGCCCGTATAGTTTTCACCACCCGGGATTTTTGCCTTCAGCCACTCCGGTCTCCGGATTCGGGCCGGCTCAATTGTTAGGGCAGAATTGTGGTTTTCCACTTCCATCTAGAGAACCTTATTGAATTCGAAATTCTCGAGTATCCACTTCAGCCGCGCCAGGAACTGTCCGCCGACAGCCCCGTCGATGATACGATGGTCGAACGAAAGGGTCAAATACATTATGGACCGTATTCCAATGGAATCATTTCCATCCTGGTCTGTGAGGACTACCGGACGTTTCTTAATGGCACCGATGCCCAGGATGGCGACTTGCGGTTGATTGATAATTGGCGTGCCTATGATTGTTCCGAAGACCCCATAGTTGGATATCGTGAAGGTCCCGCCTTGAATCTCGTCCGGCAAGAGTTTCTTATTTCTTGTTCGGTTTGACAAATCACTGATTGCCCTGGCAAGTCCGATAAAGTTCTTCTCGTCCGCACGTTGGATATTCGGCACGATTAGCCCGGTTGGTGATGCTACTGCAATTCCCAAATTTATCGAGTGCTTGAAAATGATCTTGTCCCCCTCGATCGAACTGTTGACGATCGGAAAATCCTTGAGTGCCTGCACAACGGCAGAGGCAAAGAAAGGGGTGTATGTCAATTTGAAACCTTCACGCTTCTCAAAACTCTCCGAAGTACGCGACCTGAAATTCACGAGCGAGGTCATATCAACTTCATCGACAGCGGCAACGTGGGGTGAAGTCGCCACGCTGCGAAGCATGTGCTCAGCCATTTTCTGCTGAACATTGTCCATCTGTTGAATCCGATAGCCTGTGGCCGGATATCTTTTCTGCAGCTCACCCAAATCAGCCTTTTGAATCGCACTCCCGCCACGGGGCGCTGGCACAGACAACGGTTGTGCAGATCGACCTTTCAGGTATGACAGGACATCTGACTTCGTCACACGCCCAGCAGTACCGGAACCGGAAATGACTGCGAGATCGTCGATCGACAGTCCTTCGTTCTTTGCGATTGTGCGAACAAGCGGTGAGTAGAATCTGCTTCCGTTGTTCCCTTTCGGGACGCTCGGAACCGTGTGGGCATTCGGCTGTATCGTGACTGTCTGAACAGGTTCCGGATTGACCGCAACGTGATGAGAAGAAGCCTGAACCGGAGACGCCGAATCGATCCTGGCGGTGACGTCGGTCTCAACATAGGCTATCACTGTTCCAACCGGCACCGTGTCCTGTTCCTGCACAATGATTTTCGCAAGAACACCGGCAATCGGGGAAGGAATCTCTGAATCCACTTTGTCCGTGCTGATTTCAAGAATCGTTTCATCCCTCTGAATTTTGTCGCCCACTTTCTTGATCCAACGGAGGATTTTTCCTTCCTGAATGCTTTCCCCCATTTTGGGCATTACTACTTCAACTTGCATCAACAGCTCCTCTAATAGGCGATTAATTGTTCTATCGCTGAGAGAATCTTTTCCTTGCTCGGAAGCATAGCCTCTTCCAGGGCTGGTGCATACGGGACGGGCAAATCCAGTGCCGCAACGCGAAGCACCGGTGCATCCAGGTATTCAAAACAGTTCTTGACGATGCGGGCAACGATTTCTCCTCCAAAGCCACCAGTGAGCGTGTCTTCGTGAGCAACGATCACCTTGTTCGTCTTCTTGACCGAGCGGAAAATCGCATCTTCATCGAGCGGGTTCAAAGTGCGCAAGTCTATCACTTCTACACTCACTCCTTTGGATTCCATTGCTCTGGCCGCCTCCATCGATTGTTGGACCAGCGCGCCATACGTAACGATCGTAACGTCGGTTCCTTCACGTTTCACAGACGCGATTCCGAACGGAAGCACATAGTCTGCATCGGGTTCGAGAGAGGACGCATACCCTTGCCGGTACAGTCCTTTGTGTTCCATGAAAATAACCGGATCATCACCCCGGATGGCTGCCTTCAAGAGTCCTTTCGCATCTGCTGCGTTGGAGGGAATAGCAATACGAATACCGGGAAGGTGTGCCATGAAGCCGTCGATGCTTTGGCTGTGATAATGTCCGCCGTGAATGAAACCCCCCACCGGAACCCTGATCACGATCGGGCTGGTCCACAAACCGTTCGACCGGTATCTCATCATTGCCAATTCGTCCCTGATCTGCATCATCGCCGGCCAGATATAATCAGCAAACTGGATTTCAGGAACTGGTTTCCACCCCTTCAGCGCCATTCCAATGGCAACTCCCACTATGCTTGCCTCGGCGAGTGGGGAATTGAAGCATCGTTCTTCACCAAACTTCGCCGTCAACTCCTTGGTCGCTGTGAACACCCCGCCTTTCTTTCCGGCAACGTCTTCACCGAATACAATGACTTTCGGATACCGCTGCATTTCCTCCGCCAACGCGTGATTGATTGCATCAACGAGAACAATCTTGTTGCCGGTATGTGCGGGTTCGGCAAAATCTCGCGGAGGGTTTGAATGTGCATCGCCGTAAACATGCAGACTCACCGTGCTTGCATCCGGCACTGTCCTCGACTCTGCCCAATCAGCGGCCGTATCGATGGTCCGCCGGACTTCTTCCTGCAACTCTGTGACATCCCGATCAGTCAAGAATCCTTGCTCAATAAGATAGCTTGCCATTTTTGGCAAGGGGTCCATCTTTTTGTCCTTTTCAAGATCTTCCTTCGAGCGATATTTTGTTTGATCGTCCGATGAAGAGTGAGCGAGGAGTCTGACCGTGTGTGCAACGATAAGCGATGGCCCTTCCCTTCGCCGCGCGCGATCGACAGCATTCTTGACCGCCTCATATGTTTCGAGGAAATTCGTACCATCGACATTTTGCCGATTCAATCCCGCAAATCCCTTGGTTACTTCGTACACCGACCCTCCGGCAGTCTGCTGGGTCACCGGAACGGAAATAGCATACTTGTTGTCTTGAATGAAGAAAATTACGGGCAATGATTCCCGCGCCGCCCAATTGACTGCCTCGAAGAATTCACCTTCGCTGGTTGCACCTTCTCCGGACGAAACATAGACCACTTCATCACTCGCTTCTTTTTTCGCGGCAAGGGCGAGTCCGACTGCCTG
>JADGQA010000282.1 GCA_017882185.1 Bacteroidota bacterium | reverse complement strand
GATGGTATCGGATAAAATTATCACTGTGACTCACACGATTTCTGAGAAAGCGTTGGCAGCAGGCGTGGGTGAACCTGAACAGTTCGTAACGGTGAGGAGCGGATTTGAAATGGATCAGTTCGTTCGCCGCCATAACGATGCGGGTAAATTGCGAAGGGAGCTCGGCCTCAGGGCTACTGATCTGGTTGTCGGTAAAATTGCACGATTTTCTGAGCTCAAAGGCCATCAATACGTCCTCGATGTGATTCCTGATGTGATTTTGCGGGTACCGAACGCGAAATTTCTGTTCGTGGGAAGTGGAGAACTCGAATCACATTTCAAAAAAAGGGTCGAAGAATCTGGGATGCAGAATCGCGTGATTTTTGCGGGACTTGTGTCGCAAGAGCAAATAGCGTCGCTCATCGCAATCATGGATGTCGTTGTTCACGCTTCTCTCCTCGAAGGCCTGGCAAGGGTACTGCCGCAAGCGCTCGCGGGGAAAAAGCCTGTGGTTTCCTTTGACATTGACGGAGCCCACGAAGTTGTCAAGGAGGGAATCACGGGACACCTCGTGCCTCCCCGTGATCGGAGAATGCTTGCGGATGCGATTATCGATTTGTTGACGGACAAACGGAAAGCTAAGTTGTTCGGGGCGAATGGTAGATTAATGGTACAGAGAGAATGGACAAAAGAAGCCATGGTCAGCGGCATTGATGCAGTGTATAAGGAACTGTTAGCCAGTAAAGGCATTCTCCACAATCGGAAAAGAGAACGGACTTGAAGCCACTTGGGTTGTTTCTCGTCGCAGGCACTCGCCCGGAAGTGATCAAACTGGCACCAATTATGATTGCTGCCGGCAAAGAGGGAACATCACAGATTCGTCTCGAACTGTGCCTTACAGGACAGCACGAGGCACTCGCGAACGAATCATTGTCGATATTCGGCTTGAAGGAGAGTTACAATTTGCGCATCATGATGCCGAATCAAACGCCAAATGATGTGGTGAAAGCGGTGTTTGATCGGCTGCCGCCAGTTCTTGAAAAAAGCCATCCCGATGTTGTCGTAGTTCAAGGGGATACGACTTCAGCTGCCGCAGCAGCGCTATGCGCATTCAACGCCAAGGTTCACGTAGCGCACGTCGAGGCCGGTCTTCGAAGTTACGATCTTAGTGCTCCATTCCCCGAAGAAATGAATCGAAGGACGATTTCGTGCGCTGCCCGATACAATTTTGCCCCGACCGACTCCGCGAAGCGGAACCTTCTACGCGAGTCTGTTCCCGAAAGTACGATCACGGTTACCGGCAATACGGTCGTGGACGCCTTGAGAATTATCCAGGAGGAACACGATCTTGACGCCATATCTTCAATTCACCAGTCTATCAGGGAACCATTTGTCCTGGTCTCAGCACATAGAAGAGAAAGTTTTGGAATGGGTATCAGGAATATTTGCGAGGCGCTGAAAATCTGTGCACGAAGCCATCCGGACATTCAATTCCTCTATCCAGTTCACCCGAATCCAAATATCAACGGGCCGGTGCGAGAGCGGCTGGAAGGTGTGAATAATGTACTCCTGATGCCTCCCGTTTCTTATCTGGAACTTCTGACGTTAATGAAACATTGCGCTCTCATATTATCTGATTCAGGTGGAATTCAGGAAGAGGCGCCGTCGTTTGGCAAATTCTGTATTGTGTTGCGAGAGGTGACAGAACGAAACGAAAGCGTCGAACTTGGATTGTCAGAACTTGTCGGCACCGATCCTGATGGAATTGTTGATGCTTTTTCGAGGAGGATACGTCAAGAATCTCCTCGTGCCCCATTTGTAAATCCGTACGGAGATGGACATGCTGCGATGAGAATTTTGGAACGTTTGCTCGAAGAAGGATGGAAAGCGTGAGACAGAAGAGGGAATGGCACTACACGGTCCTGGCCGATTTTGTCGCCGCTAACGTCGCATTCGTATTATACTATTGGCTGCGCATCAAGACCGGATGGATCGCCTACTCGATAGAGCCTGAACTCGTGCTGCCTATGCTCGTCCTTAGTGCATACTGGATCATATGGTTTGCTCTGTTCGGACTGTACAGCCTGGGCCCATCTCAGTCTAGGATCGATGAGTTGATGACGCTCTTTCGGTCAATCGTCGTAGGTCTCCTGGTCTTGTTCTTTGCGATATTCATCGATGACGAGGTCACTGAGTCGCACGCGAATTCCAGGTTTTTGATATTTGGATACGGAGTATTCATGTTTGGACTCGTCGCGGGGGGACGGCTCAGTATCCGCTTCATTCAGCGGAAGTTGCTGCAAGCTGGCATCGGGTCAAGAAATACGATCATTGTTGGCTGGTCGACGAAAGCTTTTCAATTGTCGGATATGATTGTGAAGTACCCAACGCTTGGATACAAAATAGTGGGTTTTGTGCGACCAAGTGTGAAAGGGAGCAGGGAGCTGCCTTCGAAAGGGCTTAGCCACAACGGTGTTAGCGTCATTGGCACTATTCCCGATATTCCATCGCTCATGAAAAGACATGAAGTCCACGATATCCTCATTGGTCTGGACTCTACGGAACACGATCAGCTTGTCAACGTCATCAATGAATGTAATGGTCACGAAGTGAGCATGAAAATTATGCCGGATCTGTACGACATTGTGAGCGGCCAGGCAAGAATAAGCTCGATCTACGGCTTCCCGTTGATGGAAGTGATGCCACAAATCATGAAGCCCTGGGAGGCTGCACTCAAGCGGGGACTGGACTTGCTCGTCTCATCGATTATTCTCATCATAGGCATTCCTTTGTGGCTCATCGTTGTGCTCGCTATCAAATGGAGTTCAAAGGGGCCCGTGTTCTACAAGCAAGATCGCCTCGGGAAGAATGGAATAGTCTTTAAATTGTACAAATTTCGTTCGATGACACACGATGCTGAACACAAATCCGGTCCAGTCTGGGCAAGAAAAGATGATCCCCGCGTGACGCCGGTCGGAAAATATCTCAGACGTGCGCATCTGGATGAGGTGCCGCAATTTCTTAATGTTCTCCTTGGCGATATGAGCCTCGTCGGACCGCGCCCCGAACGGTCATATTTTGTTCAAAAATTGGCAAAAGACATACCTCTCTACAAACGCCGTCTGAAAGTGCGACCAGGGATCACCGGATGGGCACAAGTGAAACACAAGTATGATGAAAGTATCGATGATGTTCGAACAAAGCTCAAGTACGATCTGTTTTATATCGAAAACATTTCCTGGAGACTTGACCTCAAGATTCTATTTAACACATTGTACGTCATGATCCTGGGTAAAGGACACACGTGACACCATGAAGACTGGAAACATTTGAGTATGGAGAGAGCACTCGTCATCATTCCGACATATAACGAGTCGGAAAATATTCAAAAGCTAATCCCCGCGGTCCTCGAACAAGATTCGATATTTGAGGTCCTTGTTGTTGATGACAATTCCCCCGATGGAACTGCGGATTTGGTTCGTGCAATGCAGAAGGATGAAAAGCGCATCCATATGATCGAACGTCCTAGTAAACTGGGACTCGGCACGGCGTACGTCACAGGGTTTAAATTCGCTCTCAAGTCCGACTTCGACTACGTCATCGAGATGGATGCTGATTTCTCTCACGATCCGAAAGCGCTGACACTCCTTCTTCGAAAAATGAAGGACTACGACCTTGTGATTGGATCGCGCTACATATCGGGAGTCAATGTGGTCAATTGGCCCATGAGACGCCTCATTCTGAGTTATTCGGCGAATATCTACACTCGAATCATTACCGGGATGCCGGTGAAAGATGCAACCGGTGGGTTCAAATGCTACAAAAGAAAAGTCCTCGAAAGCATTGACATCGATTCATTGAAATCCAATGGATACGCTTTCCAGATTGAAACCAATTTTCTCACGTGGCGAAAAGGATTCCGGATCTGTGAGATCCCCATCATCTTTATCGATCGGTATGTAGGGGTCTCAAAAATGTCAAAGAACATTATTTACGAAGCAGCCTGGATGGTGTGGAAGCTCAAGCTGAAAAGCCTCTTCGATGGCACCAAGCATTAGGCGACATAAACCGGAACTGCAGCTTTCCATCATCATCGTGAACTACAATGTTCGCGATTTCCTTCATCAATCTCTCCGCTCTCTCGACAAAGCACGCGCAGGCCTGAAGTCGGAAATCATTGTTGTCGATAACGCCTCAGGAGACGGGAGCGTAGAAATGCTCCGCTCCAGATTTCCCGGCATCCGTCTCATTGCAAATACCGCCAACCTGGGGTTTGCGAAGGCAAACAATCTGGCGTTGAAGGTAGCCAGGGGCGAGTATTGTCTGCTTATCAATCCGGACACAGTTGTACAGGAAGATACCCTCCGGGTGATGCTCGACTTTTTCCGAGAAAACCCGGATATGGGACTTGCCGGATGCAAGATTCTCAACCCGGACGGTACGTTTCAGCTTTCCTGCAGGAGGAGTTTCCCGACTCCGTGGGTGGCCTTCACGAAACTCTTTGG
>JADGQA010000078.1 GCA_017882185.1 Bacteroidota bacterium | reverse complement strand
CAGAACAATCTTTTCGTTCAACGACTTCCTGCTCGCATAAAGAACGAGCAAAATCACTGCCAGGATTGCGAGACACCATAGCCGATTTGTCTGGTTGTCAGAAATGAACGGGAGGAGCAGGCTGAAGAGAGCACCGTTGAAGAACCAGTTCCTGGAAAAGACGCTGAGAGCTTCAAATGGATTGACGCCCAAGGTGTAGGGAATGAATGGGATGAACATTACTGCAACTGGTATGACGGTCGTCATCATTCGCTTGGCGAAGCTCCGTTGATCGAAGAAAAGAATTGGCAATACCACAAGGGCAGTGGGCTTAATGAGCAGTGACAATCCGATTAGGAGGAGCGAATAAGTCAATCTCTTTCGAAAATAGAGCAGTAACCCAAAGATAAGAAATGGAAATCCCAATGCGTCGATGTGGGAATCAAGTGAGAATTGGAGAATGATGAGCGGATTGGCCGCATAGAGCAGCACTCGCCATGGTGAATACGAAAGATCGCGCATCAACATCCAGAGTCCGATTATAGTGAGAACTTCAGAAATAAAAATAAATAACTGGAATCCCCAGACGTGTTCTCCGCTCAGACTGTAGCCGAGGTAAAAGATCCATTCACTGAGTGGGAAGTAGAGAGTCTTCAAGTCAGGGTGATTGACGAGCGCAGGAAGATTCGTTGTATGGAGGTACGTGACGGCGGAATCGTCGGGCGCATAACGGTAGGGGTTTATTCCAGCGGCTTGCACACGACCGTCCCACATATATCGGTAGACATCATCTGATCCGATCGGCTGCATAGCCAGGAATCCCAGCCGAACGAAAAGCAGCAAGAAGATGATTGGTATCAATCCTTTCGCAGCAAGCTCGGTCCTCAACGAATCCCTGCAGATAAACAGATACAGGATGGATGAGGAAATAAAGAGGGAAGCATAGGCGATGATCTGGGTGTTGTGAATGAAGCGCAACGCCAGGAGCATCACTGCCAGAAGTGCAACGAGGAAATAGATTCGATTTTTTTGCGGTTTGTTCAGAGGATGTACTAAGAATAAATTCAGCAAATATTAGCGCTCGGAGATCTTAAAGTCAATTCACGGCTGGAAAAGCCAGGAAAGGGCATTGGCTCGACCAAATTCCGCGGCCTTGCTTCAGCGAGAAAAAGCTTGAATCGGTCATTATCATGCATAATGACGATAGAATTTGGCGTAGACGAATCTTGAAAGCTGGTAAGGGTTTCGCGCCAATCAAGCTTTTGGTTTGAGAGAACTTGTATCCTTGCGACACGTACAATTCAGAAAGTTGGACAGGTGTGAATGTGCATACGCGATGATTGCTTTCCTCTCAGAATTGGGAAGAGAACATTCAGCATTTGCCTCGGCATTTTATCAATTTCCATGAATATTATCAGAGTAATAAAAGAATGCAAAAGGACACATAGAAAATGTCACGAAAATGGCACCGAATGCACATCCGCAGTTGGCATTGATTGTGACTTTCCCACAAGTGGAATTCATTTCTTGTCATTAATCCAAGACCACGCCAATGGAAATTAGTGTAATCGACCTCTCCATCATCGTAATCTATTTTGTTGTTGCGCTCGTTCTGGGGATCCTGGTTTCAAAACGGGCAGTAAAGAACCTGAACTCATATTTCCTTGGCAGTAACAAACTACCGTGGTGGATGCTTGGAGTTTCCGACGCTTCCGGCATGTATGACATCACTGGCACCATGTGGTTGGTGTATGTTCTCTTCGTGTACGGTTTCAAGAGTGTTTTTATGCCGTGGGTATGGCCCACCTTCAATCAGATCTTTTTGATGGTCTACCTTTCTATCTGGCTGCGCAAGTCCAAGGTGATGACTGGAGCACAATGGATTGAAACAAGATTCGGAAACAGCACCGGTGCGAAACTCTCCCATATCAGCGTCGTGATTTTTGCGCTGGTAAGTGTTATCGGTTTCATCGCGTATGCTTTCAAAGGCATCGGAAAATTCGCTGCGGTCTTCTTCCCGTGGCATGTTTCCCCGGACACATATGCCGTGATACTGATGTCGTTGACCGCGATCTACGCCGTGAAGGGAGGAATGTTCAGCGTTGTGATTACAGAATTCCTCCAGTTCATAGTTTTGACCATCGCATCCCTCGCCATCGGCGTCATTGCCTTCTCCATGGTTGCACCGGGACAGCTGCAGCAATTTGTACCCAGTGGGTGGACGACGCCATTCTTTGGATGGGACCTGGGTCTTGATTGGAAGGGACTGATCGACGCAGTGAACACAAAAATCAAGACGGACGGATACAGCATGTTCGGTTTCTTCTTCGTCATGGTGCTTTTCCAGGGGATACTGAAGTCCGCGGCAGGTCCAGCCCCGAACTATGATATGCAGCGCATTCTTGCGACGCGATCGCCCAAAGAAGCAGCAAAGATGAATTGGTTTGTCAACGTCGTGCTTATCTTTCCGCGATACACATTGATTACGGGGATCACAGTCCTCGCGCTTCTTCATTTTTCTCCTCAGCTCCAGGCAATGGGCCCAAATATCGATTTCGAGATGATCCTCCCGTATATCATTAAAAATATTCTTCCGGTTGGACTGGTGGGGCTCCTGTTGGCGGGACTCATCGCTGCATTCATGTCGAATTATGCCGCGACGATCAATGCGGCGCCGGCGTACGTCGTCAATGACATCTACAAACGGTTCATCAACCCTCACGCCGAAGACAAGACATACATTCGTCTCAGCTACATCACGACTATCGCGTTTGTCATTGTCGGATTCTTTTTTGGATTCATCGTGGAATCTATCAATCAGGTTACATTGTGGATCGTCAGCTCGCTGTACGGAGCATATGCGGCCTCCAACATTCTGAAATGGTACTGGTGGCGGTTTAACGGACACGGCTATTTCTGGGGCATGATTGCGGGTATTGCAGCTTCACTCATCATTCCGTGGACCTTTCCTTCAATCGAAGCAATTATGTTCTTCCCCTACGTTTTGGCGGTCTCACTTGTCGGTTGCATTGTAGGAAGCCTCGTGACACGTCCCGAATCCGATGAGGTCTTAATGAAATTCTATATGCAGATCAGGCCCTGGGGATTCTGGAAACCGGTTCTGCTGAAGGTCCGTGAATACTATCCGTCCTTTGAGCCAAACAAGAGATTCAAGCGCGATTTGTTCAATATTGTTATTGGAGTTTCGTGGCAGACGTCGCTGGTTCTTGTACCGATGTCTCTTATAACAAAGCAATACCCGCTGCTCATCGCCGTAGCAAGCATCGTTCTGGTCACTTCGATCATCCTGAAATTCACCTGGTGGAATAATCTCGACGAGGCAAGTGCTGAGACCTTGCCTGCCGACTTCGACGAGCGGATTGGGCGCCTCGCACCATCGAAGGGGATGAAAATGGAAGGTCCCGTACCGCATGAACCCGCAGTGCCTGCGAAATAATCTGAGTTTCAGACATATGATTGGCGGAATGAAAATGACCCGGAAGGAATTTAGCAAAGAGGTGAAGCGGCTTTCGGCTGAGTACGAACGGCTCATCACGAGACGCAACAAAAGGGTGAGGATAAGCAACGGGGTTTACTCGAGGTATAAATTCCCTGTGCTGACCGCCTCTCATGTCCCGGTTCTGTGGCGTTATGATTTGAATTATAAGACGAATCCTTTTCTGATGGAACGGATAGGCGTGAACGCCGCATTCAATCCCGGGGCAATCGAGCTCGATGGCAAGATTCTCCTGGTCGCCCGTGTCGAAGGCGTTGATCGAAAATCATTCTTTGCGATCGCAGAATCATGGAATGGAGTTGACAATTTCAGGTTCTGGGACTATCCTCTTCTGATGCCTGAGACATCCGATCCGGACGTCAATGTGTACGATATGAGACTCGTGAAACACGAAGACGGATGGATCTACGGATTGTTCTGCACGGAGCGGAAGGATCCTTCCGTGCCGCGCACCGATACCTCAACTGCGATAGCTCAATGCGGTGTTGCCAGGACTCATGATCTCAAAACGTGGGAACGTTTGGATGATATAAAAACCAGATCACCACAACAACGAAATGTCGTACTTCATCCGGAATTCGTCAACGGAAAGTACGCGCTCTATACGAGGCCGCAGGACGGCTTTATCAGCGCTGGAAGCGGGGGAGGCATCGGATGGGGACTCTTGAAGAGCATGGAACACGCGGTCATCGATTCCGAATGCATCATCGATGACCGGGTCTATCATACCATCAAAGAAGTGAAGAACGGCCTGGGGCCTGCTCCTCTCAAAACCAAAAAGGGATGGCTACAGCTTGCTCACGGAGTGCGAAATACCGCCGCCGGATTGCGGTATGTCCTCTTTATGTTCCTCACTGATCTGAGTGAACCCCACAAGATTATCGCACGACCTGGTGGATATTTCCTGGCTCCGGAAGGGGACGAACGCATCGGAGACGTATCCAATGTGGTCTTCAGCAATGGCTGGGTCATGAAAAAGAATGGCGATGTCTACATCTACTACGCTTCATCCGATACAAGAATCCACGTTCTGACCACACAGGTCGTTCGTCTGTTGGATTACGTTTTGAACACGCCGGAAGATGGTTTTAGGAGTGGGACTTCCGTCCAGCAGCGAATGAATCTCATCGATCGCAATCTGAAAGTCCTCCACAAGAAGACAAGGTCGTAGCCGACCTCCTATCGAGATCCGGATGCAGCGGTTGGCGCTTTCACGTTCAACTTGTTCATCCGGTATGCGTATTCCATGATAATCCTTAGGGTAGAAGTGTCCGACACGAATACGGAATTTCTGCCTTGCGGTTCCTGAGGTGGATCTCCGACGTATGGATCGCCAATCTGCCACATCCCATCCGGATGTCGGGCGAAACCTTCACCTCCCCAAGCCCAGAAATTTGAACCCGCGATAGGTGCACCTAAGCTCGCTGAATCCTCGAGCACCTGATAGATCAACCGATAGTATTCATCCCGCGCCTTCGTTGAAGTGGAGGGAAGAATCGCTCCTCCATCTCGCCCAAGCCCGAATTCATCCATCACGATCGGTTTACCGAGACTTCGTGCCAGCGCCAGATGACGACCGATATATGCTATCGCTTTAGTTTCTGTCGAGGGCAATGTTTCTTCCCAATGTCCGGGATTGAACCATCCCCAGTTAAGCGGCCAGAGATGGAGATTGAGATAATCAATATGTGGCGTCTGGAACGCCTTGAGGTAGTATTCTTCAGACTGTAATGTCCCAACGATCCCCTCACTTCCTGCATTGACGAGGTGATTGGGATCGAGGGAGTGGATAAACATTGCGGTCTGATCAAGCCATCGATAGAACACGACAAGATTCTGTTGTCCCGGCCCCCCATCCCGACCAGGTCTTGGTTCATTCGCCAATTGCCATGACATAATCGCCGGATCTTCGAAGTATATTCTTCCGTTGACGGTGTTTTTTCTCGTGACGATCAACCGAACATAGTTCTCATACAGTTTCATCGCTTCCGGGTTAGAATAAAATGTCGCAGAAAAATCCATGAATGCACCCCAGCCTTGCGTTGTATCCTCCGGGTCGACAGTCTTGCCGCCGGTCCAAACGTTATATTGAGACATTCCTCCCGACCATTCCCAGTAATTTCCCAGATAGAGGACTGCGTGCATATGACGTTTTGCCATTTCCGCAAGAGTGAAATCGAGACCAGCCAGAAGAGAATCATCGACGACACCGGGCGCATTCTGGATCGCCGGCTTAACGGAACGCCTGATCGCGGATCGTTCCGACGCAGCGAGGACTCTCAGGTTCGTGACGCCATAAGACTTCAGCGAATCCAGCTCACGAAGCAGGCGCGGTTTGTCACCGGTTGAACCGGTGGAGCCAAGGTAGCACCCGTACCACATGTTCGTTCCTGCAAAATAGTACGGAGCGCCATTGTGGAACAATTGCGTCCCTTGGACCCGGACGAAGCCGTCGTGTTCCCCGAACGACGAAACCAGGGAGCACGAAGAAAACAAAACGGAGAGGAGGGTCAGTACACAAACGAAAGACATTCTCTGAATTCTCATATTTTCACCGTTGATAGAATCCGCTGCAACCGCCGGAATGAAACCTGTGCTTTTCAGGCAAGGAAGACATCATGATTGATCACAAATAATGCCATAATTGAAGACTTGGACTTAGATAACCGTGGCGATATTTAGTCGACCCCGTTAGTTCATCCATTGTCAAAAACAGAATAGATTATTGAATTGATAAACCTATCTCTCCTTTTTCGTTCCGAGGTAGGAATTCCATTCGGAGATTCGCTATTTTCAGGGGTAGGAATTGGCAGGAATCTTGCTAAAACTGAGTGGCCCAAAGATGTCCATTCCCTCAAACAAACTCCCAAAACTGAAATGAGCAATCAATCTTCATGGCATCGGGCCGTGGCGCCCGTTATCACTCTCGTCCTCTCGATATTCCCTGCAACCGCAATCTCTCAGCAAGCGCTTTTCCAAATAGCGCCGCTCTTCACGGATACTATGGTCTTGCAGCAACAGAGTACTTCCCCGATTTGGGGACGCGGAACGCCGGGAACAATGATAAAGGTTCAAGCGTCTTGGGGTGCTTCAGGCTCGATACATGTCGGTTCTGATAGCACGTGGATGCTGAAAGTAAGAACTCCAAAGGCGGGAGGTCCATACGAAGTCTCGATCTTGCACGATGATACAACTCTGGTCCTCAAGAATGTTTTGGTGGGAGAAGTGTGGTTGTGTTCCGGCCAATCGAATATGGAGATGCCACTCGCAGGCTGGCCTCCATCGGACACTGTGCTGAACTCTGCGCAGGAAATCGAGCACTCCAATCTTCCCAACGTTCGATTTTTTGCAGTCAGTCGGGCATTCTCTGCTGTGCCCGAGTTTGCCTGTGAGGGTACTTGGACCGAGTCGTCGCCGGCTACGTCCCGCGATTTCAGTGCGACAGCGTACTTCTTCGGCAAGAAGTTGTATGAGACGCTTCACGTGCCTATCGGGTTGATACGGTCGAGCTGGGGAGGAACAAGAATAGAATCGTGGATCGACGCACATTATCTATCACAAATTCCGGGATACGACACGACCCTTCAACAAATCCGTTCTTGCGCAGACGGACAACAGCGAATCTTGAGCTGGCTCCACCAATATCCCGTTATTGATATGCGATCGAGAAAAGGAGAAGCTCGATGGACGGGACTCAGTTTTCAGGATACTGAGTGCGCCAATCGTTCGTACAACGACTCAAGTTGGCTGGGAATGAAATTGCCGATATACTGGGAACGGACTTCCGTCGGAGAGTTCGACGGAGTTGTCTGGTTCAGAAAGCAAGTGACTGTTCCCGCAAGTTGGATCCGCAAAGCGCTCGTACTCGAATTGGGACCAGTCGATGATATCGATGTGACCTATATAAACGGAGTAAAGGTTGGAAGTCATGATGGTGAGGGTGCGTGGCAAGAGAAGCGTGTGTACGATGTTCCAGCAGAACTCATCGACAGCACAGTTGTCCAGATTGCTGTTCGAGTCATTGACTATCAGGGTGGAGGTGGAATCTGGGGCGATCCTAAGACAATGTCCCTTCACCCGAAAGAATCGGCGGAATCTATTCCGCTTGCAGGAAACTGGAGATATGTTCCTGTTGCTGAGTACCTGAGCAATACGCTCTATGTTTTCGGTCCAAACGGGCAACAGTATGAAACGCGCCCCCATTTGACGATCGACCTTTCAGCGAACACTCCGACGGCCTTGTACAATGCCATGGTCTCTCCGCTTGTTCCTTATTCCATCCGTGGAGTCATCTGGTATCAGGGAGAATCGAACACAGATAATCCAAAACTATACAGGCAACTGTTTCCGCTCTTGATTGAGAACTGGAGAAATGAATTCAAAATTGGCGAGTTTCCGTTCTACTATGTGCAGATTGCACCCTGGAACTATGGGCCCTCCTCGCATTCGGAATTACTCAGGGAAGCTCAAACGGCGACACTTGACGTGAAGAATACAGGGATGGCGGTGCTCCTTGACGTCGGTAATCATGCAAACATTCATCCCGCGAACAAGCCCGCCGTCGGTGAAAGACTCGCCCTCTGGGCGCTAGCGAAGACCTACAGGAAAAATGTCGCCTATTCAGGTCCGATGTTCAAGTCCGCAAGAATAGTGAAGGAAGGGATCGAGGTTTCCTTCCAATATGCTGATAAGGGACTTGTCCTTATTGGAGGAACACGGGGCAACGCATTCCAAATAGCGGGTGCCGACCGCGTATTCAGGAGTGCGAACGTCGCTGTCCGCGGAAGTAAGCTCCTTGTGTCGAATCCGGATGTCCCTATGCCTGAAGCCGTGCGCTATGCTTTCAGTAACACACCTGATGCAACGTTATTTAATACGGATGGCTTGCCGGCCTCATCGTTCCGAACGGACGACTGGAAATAGGTTCTAAGCAAGGCGTAAGGGTTGTTAAGAATATGCAGGTACGCATCGATCAATCCTTTCAATCCGAGAACAACTCTCTGGTACCATCTGCCGCAGGCTGCGGTAGTAGAACTGTCGGTCTTCAATATCCATGGCATCCTTGTTCAGCCCCTTGTCCGGGCTTATTAGACTCGGGGGGACTATAAGGTCCGGTAGGATGGTCGGACGAGTGGCGCCGCGATCATGTCCCGTCTCTATTTTGCCAAGCTTCAAACTGAATCGAATCAAGGGATAAACATGCAGGTTCGGAAGATGCTTTTAGTTAAGTGATTCTCTTCCCGTGCGCTGGCAGAGCTGGTTGCGACGTTTTCGATCTTGGTTAATCTGGAACAGATTCTCATGAAACTGATTCACCATTCTTGTTGGTCCTTTGTGGCAGGCGTCTCACTTTTCTACCTTAGTAGCTTGCAGGCGGTCTCCCAACAACGTACGATACAGGATGATACTGTGCTTGCTCCGGATGTCGCAGTATCGCCCGTTATTGACGGAATCGGGGATGATCCGTGCTGGCAGAACGCATCCTGGCAGAGCATCGGCCAGGTATGGATACCGTACGGGGCGGAAGTTGATTCCGGCGATTACGTCGGCAGGTACAAAGTCATTTGGTCGTCAACGACGAACCTCTTGTATTTCCTAATTGAGGTTCACGACAAGGTTTTCGTCGACGGGTATGTGCCCGGCGTTGCTCCTGACATCTACAATTTCGACATCACGGAAGTCTTCATTGATGAAGATGCTTCCGGCGGACTGCATGTGTTTGATGGAACAGGGGATACGGCACGCGAATGGGGATCCAACGCGGCAAACGCCTTTGCCTATCATATTTATGCCCCCTTTCCTGAAGAAGACAGCATCACAACCAAACATTATGTGGGTGACATCGGTGGAACGAGTTGGGGTAACGTCAAGACTTTCAACCGTGCTTCACACTTTCCGGATTTTGCCTTGCGGAAAACCGGGCACACGGCGATCTGGGAATTCTCCCTTATTGTCTACGATGACAAGTATCGTGAGAGCGACAAGGCCCGATCGAGAGTGAAACTGGTCCCGGGCAAAGTGATGGGTCTGTCGGTGGCGTACTGTGATAACGACCATCCCGAGAAGAACCCGAAAGTGCGGGATTTCATGTTTGGTTCAGTGTACGAACCGCCTCCCGGCAACTTCCACTGGAAGAATGCCGATTATTTTGGAAGAGTGAGGCTGATGAATGGAAACGAGTTCAATCGAAGATGATAGTGGACGTCATCCTGTAAATGACTTCATATCACCATTTACTGATTTATTGAAAGGTCTTGAAAATGAAACTCTGGCTTGCAGGAATAGCATCGTGTCTGCTGTTAGTTGAAGGTCAACTTCTGTCTCAAGTCCAAAAGATGGCAGATGGCGTTGTCATATCCTTGACGAAGCACAAGGACACAGACCCCCAGTTGATGAAAATCCAGGTTTGTACGGAGGATATCATCCGTGTGGTGGCTTCACCCGACCAGTCTTTTTCCACGAGGCCAAGCCTTATGATAGCGAACAAGGGTTGGCAGGAGGTACCTTGGACCATGAAGGAGAATGGAGATGTGTTAGAGATTTCGACTTCAAAGGTCACTGTCCGGGTTCACAGCAAGACCGGAGCCGTCTCGTTCTTTGATGCACGGGGGCATCTCCTGCTTGGCGAGAGTGACAAAGGTGGGAAAACAATCACCGCCGCAGATGTACTCAGCGAGCAGACGTTTCATGTGCGTCAGGTGTTTAACTCTCCCGCTGATGAGGCCTTCTATGGTCTTGGCGAACATCAGAACGCAATCGTGAACTACAAGGGCCACGACGTGGATTTGTTCCAGTATAATATCGTCGATGTCGTTCCATTCCTGGTTTCGAGCAAGAACTACGGAATTCTATGGGACAACAACTCGCACTCGAAGGTTGGTGATCCCCGTGATTACCAGTCCCTCGAAACGCTTGTCCTGTACGGCAAAGACGGCAAAAAGGGGGGGCTCACGGCCGAGTACTTCAAAGATACAAGTTTCAGCTCACTCTTCACGGCAAGACCGGAGCCGAGAATTCAATATGAGTTCATTGATGTTCACGACACATATCCAGATGGGTTTGAACAGAATGTTACAGCGATCCGGTGGAGCGGAGAGCTGGAAAGCAACGAAACAGGCGTACACAAATTCAGGCTCTATTCATCCGGCTATGCCAAGATGTGGCTGAATGGAAAACTCGTCGTCGATGCCTGGCGTCAGAACTGGCTCCCGTGGACCTACTTGCTGGATCTCGACATGAAAGCCGGCAAGCGATACCAAGTCAAGATCGAATGGATCCACACCGGCGGCTACATGGGTCTGACATGTCTTACGCCTGACAAGGAAAAAAGTAAAAACACTCTTTCTCTCTCTTCGGAGGTGGCAGACCAGATCGAGTATTATTTTGTTCGCGGTGAAAATCTCGACCAGGTCATTCACGGCTATCGTGAGATAACAGGGAAAGCCCCGATGATGCCTCAATGGGCGATGGGGCTCTGGCAGTGCCGAGAAAGATATAAGACACAAGAAGAATTGCTTTCCGTTGTGAAGGAGTTTCGCAAGCGTCACCTACCGCTCGACAATATCGTGCAGGATTGGTTTTACTGGAAGGAAGACCAGTGGGGGAGCCACGAGTTTGATTCCACACGGTATCCCGATCCGGCCGGAATGGTCCAAGAACTTCATAAAGACCTCCACACGCAAATCATGATCTCCGTGTGGCCGAAGTACTACGTAGGCACAAAGCACTTCGATGAATTCAAGGAAAAGGGCTGGCTGTACATGCGGAATGTTGAGAAGGGTCAACGGGACTGGGTTGGCCCAGGGTACGTTTCCACATTCTACGACCCGTACAGCGAAGGGGCTCGGGAATTGTACTGGAGGCAAATCAACGATAAATTGTTCTCAAAAGGATTTGATGCGTGGTGGCTCGATTGTACCGAACCGGATATCTGTTCGAATCTCTCACGCACAGAGACCATTCTGCGCCAGGGCCCGACGGCTTTGGGAAGTGCCTCACGCTATTCGAATACCTATTCGCTGATGAACTGCCAGGCAGTGTATGAAGGTCAGCGTCGCGTTAACCCCGATCAACGTGTGTTCATCCTGACACGCTCGGCATTTGCAGGACAGCAGCGGTATTCCGCCGCAACCTGGAGCGGCGATGTAGCCGCACGCTGGTATGACCTCAAAGCCCAGATTGCAGCGGGACTCAACTTCTCTCTATCCGGCATACCGTATTGGACAACCGACATTGGTGGATTCGCTGTCGAGCCGCGCTATGAGCACCCAAACGAGGCAGACCTCAAAGAATGGCGCGAGCTCATGACACGCTGGTTCCAGTTCGGTGCATTCTGTCCCATTTTCCGTGTGCACGGTCAATATCCATTCCGTGAAATGTTCAACGTTGCTCCGGACAGTTTGCCCGCATATCAATCAATGCTTGCCTACGATAAACTCCGATATCGGTTGATGCCGTACATCTATTCATTGACGGGCAAAGTTACTCACGATGACTTCACAATCATGAGGGCCTTGGTCATGGATTTTGGTACCGACAAAAAGGTGCTCAACATCGGAGACCAGTTCATGTTCGGTCCCGCAATGCTCGTGAATCCTGTCACGCAGTATGGGGCGAGGACACGATCCGTCTATCTTCCCTCCGGGACAGGATGGTATCAACTTCGATCTGGGCAGTACCTGAAAGGTGGTCAAACGATTCAAGCAGACGCACCCTATACGGATATCCCGCTCTTTGTTCGCGAGGGCTCCATAATTCCTTGCGGACCTGAAATCGAGTACACTTCACAGAAGCCGGCAGATCTGGTCCGCATCTTCGTTTATACAGGGAAAGATGGCGAGTTCGCGCTCTATGAGGACGAGAATGTAAACTACAATTATGAGAAGGGCGCATTTACCACGATACCGCTCTCCTATAGGGAGAAGGACCACACCTTGACGATCGGGATGAGACAGGGAAAATTCCCCGGAATGCTTGCGTCCAGATCATTCGAGGTTGTCTGGATCAGTAAGGAAAAACCATCTGGGATGGACTTTAGCGCAACACCCGATTTGACCGTAAACTATGATGGATCCGCATTGTCCGTCAGCATGGGCAAAAAGTGATTTGACTCGAAAGGATTGATCATGAGACCTTTGATATCAACATCGCGACCATTTTCAATTTCGTTTTCTGTGCCCGCGCTGTTTATGATGTTCTTGCTCGCCGGTGTCGCAATGTCTTCGGACGTTAGGAAAATCGAGAATTTTGGGAAGAACTGGAGATTCCTCCTGCAGGACGTCACGGGTGCGCAGAAATCGAAATTCGACGATTCGCAATGGAGAGTGCTGAATGTGCCGCACGACTGGAGCATTGAAGGTGAATTCAGCAAGGATAATCCTTCGACTCCCGGTGGCGGGGCATTGCCTGGTGGAATAGGATGGTACAGGAAGTCCTTCGAAGTGCCGACGTCTGACAAGGGAAAGCTTGTGTTTATCGAATTCGATGGTGTCTATCGGAACAGCGAAGTATGGATTAACGGACATTATCTTGGGAAACGTCCCTATGGTTATAGTTCGTTTCGTTATGAATTGACGCCGTTTTTGAATTATGGGATGGACAAGAATATTCTGGCCGTCAGAGTTGACAATTCTCAGCAGCCAAATTCCCGGTGGTATTCGGGTTCAGGGATTTATCGAAACGTCTGGCTGGTAACGACTGAGAAAGTGGCAGTTGATCATTGGGGCACATTTGTTACTACGCCGGAGGTGTCCGGACAAGAAGCAAAAATAACGATCGTAACGAGAGTCCGGAACGCTTCCTCAAGAAAACAGCCAATCCAGCTCAAGTCCGTGATTTTCAATAAGGATAAAGTGGAGGTCGGCACTACTACGTCACCTTGCGTCGTACCGTCAGACTCATCTTGCGAAGTTGCGCAGGAGATTGGAGTGAAGAATCCGTCGCTGTGGAGTGTGGATCATCCGATCCTTTACACTGCCCTCTCGACCGTTGTGAGCGGGAAACAAGTAGTCGATGAATACGAGACCACGTTTGGAATTCGTTCATTTGAGTTCGATGTCGAGAAGGGCTTCATTCTCAATGGAGAGCGCATCAAGATCAACGGCGTCTGCGATCACCACGATCTGGGCTGTCTCGGCGCTGCTGTGAACACTCGGGCAATTGAGCGCCAGCTTGAAATCTTGAAGTCGATGGGTGTGAATGGAATTCGCACTTCTCACAATCCCCCTGCCCCGGAACTGCTGAATCTCTGCGACAAAATGGGCTTCATTGTTCTCGACGAAGCATTCGACATGTGGAAAAAGAAGAAAACCGATTTTGACTATGCCCTGGACTGGGATCAATGGCACAAAAGGGATCTGCAGGATATGGTATTGCGGGACAGGAATCATCCGAGCGTTTTCATCTGGAGCATCGGGAATGAAGTACTCGAGCAGTGGGATACTAAAGACAGCAGCGGCATCATTATCGCAAGAGAATTGTCGTCAATCGTCAAGTCACTCGACTTAACGAGGCCGATCACTTCTGCGTGCAATAGCCCGATTCCCGAAAACCCGATCATTCGATCAGGTGCTCTGGATCTAGTCGGGTACAATTACAGACACAACAAGTACCCTGATTTCCCAAAGACGTTTCCGGGGCAGAAATTCCTGGCGACTGAGACAGTCTCGGCACTCGCAACTCGCGGACACTATGATATGCCATCGGATACCATTCGACGGTGGCCGAAGAGATGGGATCTGCCGTTCAACGAAGGGAATCCGGACAACACCTGTTCCTCCTATGACAATTGCAGCGCGCCGTGGGGATCGACTCAGGAAGAAACCTGGAAGATCGTAA
>JADGQA010000281.1 GCA_017882185.1 Bacteroidota bacterium | reverse complement strand
GTCGTTGGGGGGACCAAATGTGATGTGCATGGCCAGAACACCATTAGCACTGTTCGAAGGATCGGCAGCTTTGTAGAGCGAATCCAACCCTGTGCCGCTATCACCGGATTTCTCCACTCCGTTAATGTTACTGTTGAAATTGAACAGCATCTGAGCGCTTGTAAATGAGACAGCAAAAAGCGCCACAGCGAGAAGCAGTATTGCTTTTTTCATTTTACCTCCCGTAAATTAACTGGACGAACCTGTGAATTAAATTACGACTAGATCGAAACCTCTGCGGCAAACTTGGGTTGGTCGAATCCTCTACCACTTCCACAACGAGTCCTTGGAAATCCTCGCGGCCAACTCCAAATGAGCGCATCAGACAATCATAGCTCCCCATCCTGAAGGAGCGTCACAACCGCCCATTTGTCCAAGGATATACATATTTGCCCTCTGATGCCACACCAAACTGATTCCCTGCCCACAGCGAACCTTTCTCATTTTTCAGAATGCAAAATCGAAGGACGGCGCAGAAGGTTGAACAAAGACACTCCGAATTAAAACACCATTCCTTCCTGTTCCTATCAAATGGAATGCCAGACGCCCACGCTTCAGTAATGTCCATACTAGTGTAATAAATAGCTCTATCGCATTATCAAGTTGATAGTTCTTATCGTCCTGATAACCACTTGTCAATCATAGTAATCTGACCCATCCATTGTCAAAATCGACATCTTGAGGTTCAGTCAGTCCCTACTCCGTTCGAGTGTTGCATCAAGAATCCGTGAACAGCCGATGACCTTGCGCCATGATCCAGTGCCGTAAAATGTCGGACGATAAGCCTGAGAAACAAGACTGCGGTTCACTATTGTCGGAAGTGTGCAAGCACGCTTCGGCCATGAATACCGCGCATTCCAACCGGCAAGTAGGCGTCGGAAAGAGTTGTCGCGCGAGAATCTTGCTGATACCTCGACTCTTAACGACGTGGGAATCGCCATCGCTGGAAAAATCCTTTTCGAACTATGTGACCGGTCCAAGTATTCCAAGAGGATCTGTGAACCGATCAAAGGTCCAACAGAAACAGAGATGACCAAATGTGAAGCATCGGAAGACACGAAGGAGCCCTCCCACGAGTCACTTCTTCGCCGACGACCTTGATGAGTCCTCCTTCAATTGGTTTAAGAGCTGCCGACCCGCGGAAAAGTCCGGGTGTGTGCTTAATATTTCCTTCATACGCTGTTCCGATTTTGCAGTCTGACCAGATTTTGCATAGGCGAGACAAAGCACGTACCCATTCTGGAGTCTCTCTTCCGCAGTTTTGCTCAGGTCGAAAGCCTGTTCGTAGTACTTCACGGCGGCAGTTGCATACCCTTGCGAGAGATTGACGTCACCCAGGGTCCTATAGGCCTGAACTGTTGGGTAAACGAGAAGAGATGATTGCATAATCTCAGCGATGTTGTCATATCTCTTTTCCCGCAGGTACGTCCTCGCCAAGTCCATATACAATTCAAGATCCAGAGGAACCATGGCGACCATCGCCTTGTATTCTCTCTCGACCTCGCGGAAGTCTCCTCTGCGTTGAAAGAAGGCGACCGCTAATTCGTGTGCTTTCATCCAGTCTACTTGATCAGTTGCGAGCTCTTGCGCGATCAGTCCCAGTGTGTCATAGGCCGGAATGATCTCACGGGTCGGCACACCGTTTCTAAAAGGCCAGCCCGAAGTAAGAATACGGAGAGTCTGGGCAGCCATTTGATCATCAAGCTCCGTAACCTTGCGTTGCGCCCACAGACGGTCTTCATTGAGAGTGTCTGCGGCCGACCATTCCTTGGGAGATTCAAACAAACCATGGTGTTGCATGACCTGAGCATAGACCTTCGCCAGGACGAAGTGTCCCCACGCGGTCGGGTGCAAGTGGTCGGCGATGAGATTGTGACCGACAAGGGAATCCGGCGAGAGCTGCATGAACGCAGCTTCTACGTCGGCAACAAAACAGTTTCCGTGGTCGTCCATCGTCCGGACTAGATCGTTGAATCGACTGTCCATTCGAAAGCGAAGCTCGTCCTTGTCCCGGGCATACGTGTATTCCAGAAGTGCTTCCCTCTTTCTCCCTTTGTTCTCCAGGCATTGGGCAAGCCGATAGTGTGCATCGGCATATGATGAATCGAATACAGCAGCCGACTGAAAGTAGCTGATTGCAGAGTCAAGATTTGAGGAGGATTGACATATGCGTCCGTCGTTGTAAGATTGATCAAAGAGAGCCCTTTGCTGCGGAGTCAATTCGGGATAGTGGTTGGAAACAAAAGGAGCCTGGTGCCGAAGATTCGACACTTGCGTTCCGAGAATCAGAGGTATTCCGGCCGATCGACAAAATTCCCTGAGATCAACGAGGTTGTCGCGAAACGATTCATAAGCCACGGTATATGAAGGACTGCCTGAGGGCACATACCGATCATGGGCAAGCGCTTCCATCATGGTTCCGCGCGATACCTCGTCTTTGGACGAGACAAATACTCCCAGAATTTTCTGAATCATATCACGCAGAAGGACAAACGAACGGAGATGAATGAGCCGGAGATGCGAAAGCGTAACGAAGCGGAGCGCTCCGACCGATTGTTGAGACGCGACTCCAAGCGCACCGTAGAATTCATTGTGACCGTCATAAACGAGAATCAAATCCGGTTCGTAGGCAGGAAGCTCCTTCGCAATGTCAAGAGTGGTGAAGCTATTTGTGGCGGTCATTCCAAGATTGATGACCTCGACATTTCGCTGCGGTGCCATCGCCTTCAGCCGATCCTGGAGATAGAAGGGAAATGAACCATTGAAGTAGTAAGGAAAGCCGGCTGTCGTGGAACCCCCCAGACAAAAGATCCGGTAGACTCCGTGTGGCTTAGGAACCTTGAAATACTGAGGTGAGGTGGACGGTGTAAAGTGCGATGTGCCAAAATATCGAAATTTCACTTCGGGATTCATTCTGTAGTAAACTTGACCTCGAATCGTAAAGCGCTTGAATAAAGAGAGATCGGGTCCATAATTGAATACGCGCAGACCGATTTCGAGACATACAAAAAAAGCCACTGGGAAGAGGAGAGTGATGGTGATGAATATGCGCCTCTTATGAGGCGTTGGAGATTGCGCGGGGTTTGGCTTCTCTGACATTTTCTTAAATGTAGGATGAAAACTTCAAATAATCACATTCACGCGTGATTCATTTTGCAGCATCAGTTCTTCCTGACATTGCTGCATCGGCACAAGTCTGTTTGCGGGTCAATTCCAAGCACACGTTGTCATGTTCGAGAATTGCATCGCACTACAACACTCGCTTCGTCGGTGGTACAGCATTTGCACGTAAACTTCTTCTGGCTAATGGAGCCTGGCGCTCGTGACGGCAACGCTGATCGCCGGGTATTGACATCAACAGAAGAGTAAGGTCAAACTAGTCAAGAACGGTGCCAACGTGCAATTGGCGTTCGCAAGGTGAATGTCCATTTCTTCTCCGATGGCATCGCAGATGATATAAATGAATCGTTCAGGGCCACGGGGCGAAGAGTCGCTCAGCGAAATGTATTTCTTAGTCCACTGCATCGAGTATCCTGTCCGGACAGAGTTGAGACAACTTCCGAGAGTCTGAAGGACAAAGATATTCATATCGATCTACGAAATCTGGATTCCGTTGTATAAGAAAGGATTTGCCATGTCGAAGAAAACCAGCACCTCCTTCCTAAGTCTTTTCCTGTTGTTCGTCCTGCAATTGCCCCAGTTGACGCCTTCTCGTGCTGCATCTTCACCTTCCGATCCATACAAATGGAAATCCGTGATCGCAGGGGGAGGTGGATTCGTTCCCGGAATCATCTATCACCCGACCGTACACGGATTGGCGTATGCTCGTACGGATATGGGTGGGGCATACAGGTGGGACAGCGACTCCGGCCGATGGACACCATTGACTGATATGATGGACAGAAACAACTCAGACTACATGGGCATACTTTCTATAGCTCTCGATCCAAACGACAGCGACCGTGTTTATATGGAATGCGGAAAATACACCCAATCTTGGGCCGGCTATGGCGCAGTGCTTTCTTCCACCGACATGGGCAATTCGTGGGCGATTCATCCATTGGCCGTGAAGGTTGGGGGTAATGAAGATGGACGAGGAACGGGCGAACGACTGCAAGTCGATCCAAACCTGGGCTCAATCCTTTTCATGGGAACAACAAAAGACGGATTATGGAAATCTACCGATTACGGAAATTCATGGTCGAGAGTGTCTTCATTCGGTGCGACGAACGTCAATTTCGTCCTCTTTGATCGGTCGAGCGACACTCTTGGCAACCCCACAAGGCGTATCTTTGTTGCCGCGAACAATACCAGTGGACAGAGTCTCTATCGCAGCGACGACGGCGGAGCGTCGTGGTCGGTCGTGTCGGCGCAGCCAACAGGTGTGATGGCGATACGGGCGCAAATCGCGGACAGCATCCTTTATGTCACCTTCGCAAATTCAGCAGGACCCAATGGTGCGACCGCAGGATCGGT
>JADGQA010000010.1 GCA_017882185.1 Bacteroidota bacterium | reverse complement strand
GAATTCAATTCTTATGAATGCCCTTCCACAGCGGATTTTCGACGTTGCTTCCGACCTTTCCCAATGGCCCGCGATCCTTCCGCATTACCGTCGAATCACATATTTGGACCGATCAGCGAACAAGAATGTCGTGATTATGGCGGCGTGGCGAAATCTGCAGATGCTCGCCGGCGCGAAGATCCCCGTTCATTGGACCTCGGAGCAAGAAATCGACCGGGAGAAAATGGAAATTCGATTTCACCATCTGAAGGCTTTCACGAAGGGGATGCGTGTGATCTGGACCTTTACTCCGATGCAAGAAGGGACGGAAGTGCGGATTGTGCACGACTTGCATTCCAACGTTCCCGTTCTGGGGAAGCTGATTGTCGAGCCGATCGTTGGACAGTTTTTCATTCATTTCATAGCCAACCAGACTCTTAAACACATGAAAGCATTTGTGGAGAAAACCAGTGGATCGTAGACGCGTGGTGATCACCGGGATTGGCGCCATCACGCCGATTGGACACGGGAAAGAAGGATTGTGGGAAGGGGTCCGGGAGGGACGTTCCGGCGTCGTGGAAATCTCCCGGTTCGACACTTCACAGATTCAAACAAAGGTTGCCGCTCAAATCGATGATTTTAATCCGCTCGACCATTTTGATTCGAAACTCTCTCGTCGCATGGACCGCTTTGCGCAACTCGGACTTGCAGCGTGTGATATGGCTATTAAAGACTCTTCCCTGAAAATAGACAAGAAAGCAACCGGCGAGAGAACTGGTGTAACAATGGGGACTGCGCTCGGTGGGATTTCTGGAGCAGAGCGTCAACATGAGCAATATGTGAAGGCAGGATTGCGCGCCGTTGACCCAAGCCTTGCTCTCATGGTATTTGGCGGTGCGGGTTCAAGCAATATTGCTATCCGGTACGGTTTTACGGGTCCGAGCAATGCGAATTCCAACAGTTGCGCATCGGGCACAATCGCGATCGGCGAAGCGTATCGATACATCAAAGACAACTATGCCGACACGATGATTGCCGCGAGTGCCGAAGCCCCTTTGTATGAGCTCACTTTCAGCGCATTCACGATCATCAAAGCAATGTCCACCAATCACGATCCTGCCACTGCCTGCAGGCCGTTCGACAAGAATCGTGATGGGTTTGTCATGGGGGAAGCCGCCGCGGTTCTTGTCCTCGAAGAATTGGGGCACGCTCTTAAACGGGATGCGCACATCTATTGCGAAGTCCTCGGCTTTTCCTGTAATAACGACGCCCATCATATGATTGCGCCAAAACCGGATGGATCATCTGCAATCAGGGCAATGGAATCCGCGATCCGTGAAGCCAATATTTCGCCTTCGGATATAGAGTACGTTAACGCTCACGGGAGTTCGACTATCTTGAATGACAAGACCGAGACGTTTGCATTGAAGAAGGTTCTCGGCGATCATGCCCAAAAGGTCCCAGTCAGTGCCACAAAATCGATGCACGGACATGCGCTCGGGGCATCAGGCGCCGTTGAAGCAGCGATCTGTGCTCAGATTTTCGAGAAAGATTTTCTCCCCCCGACTATCCACTATGAGCAACCTGATCCAGAATGCGATCTTGATTACATACCAAATGTGGGGAGAAGTTCTCGTGTCGACCATATCCTATCGAATTCTTTCGGGTTTGGAGGTATCAATGCCGTCCTTGTGCTCGGACGATACGCTCAGTGATGCCAATGAAGCACTTCGATGTTCTCATAGCGGGTGCCGGCCCTGCAGGATCGGCCTGCGCGACTCTCATGGCACGATCGGGGCTCGATGTTCTTCTGTGCGACAAGGAACAATTTCCTCGCGATAAGATCTGCGGCGATTGTATCAATCCGGGTTGCTGGAAGTATTTCGAATTGCTTGGAGTCGCGGATTCTCTCCGAAAACTCGATCTTCATCGAATTGAATCGGCTCGGATGGCAAATCTGAGCGGCAAACAGATTACTGTTCCTGTTCGAGCAACACCCTCAAGACCATTCTTCAGCATAAAGAGAAGCACACTCGACAACCTTCTTGTCCAAAATGCCGAGCGAGAAGGAGTAAGTCTTTTGCAGCAAACCAGAATTCTGGATGCAACTTTTTCTGACGGGTGGAATGTCGTTGTTCGAGGCAGGAATGGTATTGAAACTTTCAGCTGCGATTATCTCGTGGGAGCAGATGGGAGAAACTCAACGATTGCGAACAAAATTGGCGCTTGGAGTCGGAAAAATCCTTTCAAGACCGCACGAAGGGTTGGCATCCAATGGCACGCGGATGTTCAGCCACGCGTTGGGTCCGAGGTTCAACTTTACACGATCAAAGAAGGGTACTTCGGGATTGTGAATGTAGATGTACAGAATTCAAACGTTGCCATGGTCACCAGTCCAGACATTGCCCGGGACGCTCTTGCCAACCTTCCAAGATTTATCGAACGTACGGTCTACAGCAATCCGATCATAGGCCGGTATGCAACGCAGATCGAGCCGCGATGTGGTGTGGTCACGACTTATCCAGTCAACCCTATCCGCCGACATTGGAATCATCCGAAAGCCCTGCTTGTGGGAGATGCACGTCAGACGGTTGAGCCGTTCACGGGGGAAGGAGTGTTGTTTGCCCTCGATGATGGAGCACGTGCAGCACGACAAATCTCAACACTATTTGACAAGAAGGTCCGCCGGACAGCCCGACCGAGAGCAAATTTCTGGGTTAATCGGGTTGTCTCGCCCACGTTGAGAAACCAGGAATTGGTCGAATCTCTGGTGTGGGTCGCATCGGAGATTTCGTGGCTGCCGCGATTGTTCGCCAGGACAGTCTTTCGCACCTCTCTGTGAAGATTGTCTGGAGACAAGTCATCCAATCAAGGGACTACGACCGTCTCACTCACGGTATTCACCTCAAGAATCTGAAAAACTTTACAAAGGCCCAGGACACGGCATGGGTCTTGTCGGAACCAATTTGTGTTATTCGTGGTTTTCATGTCAACACCCTTTGAAAAACCTGGGGTCTAGCCACATATCTCCTTCCGGAACCCCTGTTTTACACATCGCTTGCAGAAAACGTATCCACTGTATTGGCTATTTCCATTAGGACACTGAAGAATTCAAGCAGCCGAAATCATTTCGACTTTCGACCATTGTGCGTCTCTTGATCAAGACGCGTCCGGGCTCTGGAAGAAAACGTTTCCAAATTTGAGAACTATGTGTTACATTGGTCGCCAACTATTACGTAATAAGGGAATGAAGGTCTCACTTCTCTTTGGATCATTCTGGATCGTGTCTTTGTCGCCTCTGACGAGCGCCCCCAACGGCCCACCAGGAGTCGCGAGCGTCGTTCGTTTGGGAATCAAGCAACGATTCGGACTTACATCTGATCGCCAAACCATAAGTCGCACGCCATTCACGCTGGACCCCAAGCAGACTCCATCGGACGCAAATGCTTTGCCTTTGTTTAATCGATTGGAAGATCCGCAGCCGCTCGTCAAACCACAGGAACAAGATGATCTCATAGAGGGATCGACATCCTATCTGAAGCCTGCAATGTTCGTTGGTGGCGCTCTTGCCATTACTACTGTTCTCATCCGAACCGATCAGCGGACGTTCAACGTGATTCACGGCTGGAGAACTACGAGTGACCCTATCGAAGATGTTAGCCCTATTATTACCAATCTTGGAGATGGGCGTGCATCGATCGCAATTTTTGGCGGCTTCCTCGCCTATTCGTACTTGGAAAATGACAGATCAGCCTTTCAAGCTGGCAAGATAGGTCTCGAATCGTTTCTCGTAAGTGGAATCGGTGTACAGATTTTGAAACATTCGTTCGGTCGCGAAAGGCCCAGCGCCTCAACTCAGAGCGGTGGGCGTTGGAACGGTGCTTTCCTGCTCTTGAATCAGGGTTCGAGTAAACGAGGCTCTTATGCTCAGTTCGACGCTTTCCCATCCGGTCACACAGCTACAGTATTTGCAGCTGCTACAACACTCTCGGAAATATACAAGGACTCTCCATGGGTTTCCTACGCCTCTTACACAGTCGCATCGAGTGTTGCGATCAGTCGAGTGATGGAACAGACACATTGGCTGAGTGATTGCTTTGTCGGTGGATTGATTGGCTATTTTAGCGCGCAGGTGGTGCTACATTTCAATCATTCGACGAAGCCGGTGGCCCTCCTTCCGACGTATGACGGCCAGCATATGGGGCTTGCCCTGAATGTTGGATTGTAATATCGTGGTTAAGATGTTCCGAAAGCATTTGTGGTTCTGTTTCGCGTTTTTTTGCATCCTTGTCAAACCATCGATTCTGATGTGTCAACCGATCGCAGAAAGTGGAAACTCCATGGCGTCGGTCTCTTCAATTCCATCCCACATTCTTTTGCAGGATTCATCATATTCGGAACAGACCACAACTCCAGAGCGGATCAAGTGGTACACTTTTATTCAGAACATACCGCGTGATTGGTCGCAATGGGCTCAGTCTTCTTTTCGGAAAGACAGGATTGGAGATTGGGCTGTGGTGGCGGGGCTTACGACAGCATTGTTCGTGACCGACGACATTACCTATACTCCATCAAAACATCTGTTCGAGAGTTCTGACCGGGCACGAGATTGGAGTAATTTTGCGGCTGAAATTGGGGATGGCAGAACGCAGTTTGGTCTCGCTGGTGCATTTGCAGCGTACGGATTTGTGTTCGGGGACCAACGGGCTCTTCGGACGGGAAGTCAGATCGTGGAGGTTGTTCTGGGCGCGGGCGCGATTATCCAGGTGCTCAAACACGTTACCGGACGAGAAAGCCCCTTTACGCGTTCATCGCCAACCGGAATCTGGAAATTCTTTCCCGATCAAATCCAGTACAGTAAGCATGTTCCGGCGTACGACGCTTTTCCATCGGGCCATATCTGTACCTCCATGGCAACTCTAATCGTGGTTGCAGAAAACTACCCTGAAGTGAAGTGGATTCGACCGGTGGGATATCTGTTTTGCGCCGTCATCGGCGTTGGCATGGCAAACAATGGCATCCACTGGTACAGCGATTATCCGTTGGGAATTTTTCTTGGGTACTCCTTTGGAATGATTGCGACACATCAGGAAATGTTCAGTGTCTTTAGTCAGGGCAAGGATAATCCGGTGAATATCTCGCTCGCACCCACGATAAGCCAGCACGGTGCTGGTTTGTCCCTCTCCGCTACCTTTTGAGCTTTCAGTTCACCGCACGAGCAAATCTCCGACCCAATCCTGCACAATTCAAGTGCGAGATCTCGGAAATTGTTCAATCGAAAGAAAGTCTGATATTGACAATCTCCGGTCTGTTTCCTGTTCGGACAGGCGGTCCCCACGTTCCAACACCGCACGACACATAAATGTGCGTAGTCCCCTTCTTCTTGTATCCCCAGCTCACTTCAAAAATTTTCTGTGAGATGTAGTTGAAAGGCCACAATTGGCCGTGATGTGTGTGACCGGAAAGCTGCAAGTCGACACCGTGGCGCTCTGCATCTTCCAAATGAAAAGGCTGATGGTCAAGGAGGATAACCGGCAGCCGTAAATCAACATTGTTCATCAACGTATCCAGGCTTTTTCGTTCTTTGCCACCAAATTGTCGGCTGCTTAAATCCTCTCGCCCTACGACAGTACAGAGGCCATCGATCTTGAACGAACTGTCTCTCAAGACGATGATACCGTGATCGTTGAGATATCGACACGCAGCCTCCTCTCCTCCGATGTATTCATGGTTTCCGGTAATTGCGATGACCCCTCGTTTTGATTGGATCGTCCTCAAAGTTTCTCCAAGATTCTCCTTGATAACAGGGCCGATGTCTTCATCGAATACGTCGCCCGGGAGAAGCACAAGGTCCGCATTGAGGCTGTTGATGAGCGCAATGATCCGCGTGAGCCTCGATTTCCCTATGATCGTCCCAAGGTGGATGTCAGACACTGCGACAATATTGAGAGATTTCGCGTTGTTGACCGTTTTCCGGATTGACAAGTTTAATGTTCTGATTCGCGGGCGAATAGCATTCAAGTGCCCCAGAAGGACTGCGAAGGCGACGAGGGTGGTCACGACCAGCACTACCACGTCTTTTGTTTGAGCTGGATGAAGAATCAAGAATGAGGGGAACCAGGGCAAGACATAATTCGATAAGCGAAGAATATCGATAGCCATGGCGATGATGAAGAAATACGTCATCGCCGCAAGCCAAAAGGATCCGATCCACACAAGAGCCGTGCTAAACCACGTAAGACGTATCCGTTCCAGGATCCTTCCGGCAATGAAGGCCGCTGCGAGGACAATGGCAATAGCCAGATAGCATGTTCTTAGCGCGGTATGCAACGAGAGGAGCTCCCACCCGCGCAGAATGACGTAGAAATTGATGAGAGCATAAACCGAGAGGGCAACGGTAAAAAAGATCGCAAAGCTGAGCTTTCGCATATGATAATGCAATTCTGTTGGAATTATTGGGGCTCATAATAAGGCTTTGTCCAGTGAACAGCAATCAGCAGAAGGCAAAGATGCAACGGCTTACAGTTTCTCATTACTTGGAACGATTTCTGAAACTTGCAAAAGAAGAAGGATGACGTGCTCATTCAAAGAGGGAAGAATGGAAGGAAATCGGGGACTCGACACCCCCGAATTGCCGGAAATGGACAATACGAAGACTTGGCATATTCCTTGCGGAAGTGCTTAAAGTAAGTGTGATATCGGGCCTGATAGAATCGCATTCAGATTTTCGATCAACGACAACCGAAAGCGGAGTTGCGAACAACCCAATAAGGATGGATAGACAGGAGGACCTGAGTATGGACCAATATTGGGATTCAATTCGACAGAAAGTGTGTCGCAAGTGCATTGATGGCGATAGCAAGGGCGGGTGTAGGCTACCAATCGATGAGTCGTGCGGCCTCGATAAGTTTTTTCCAGACATCGTGCGCACCGTTTCAAGCGTCCGATCGGATTCCTTTCAAGACTACGTTGATGCGTTACGCGCCAACATTTGTACAAATTGCGAGCACCAATTTGCAGACGGTGTCTGTAAGAAACGTGACACGTTGGATTGTGCGCTCGACCGCTATTTACCTGTCATTATTGATGTCATTGAGTCCGTGAAAATGTCCTCGGTGGGATCGGAACACGGACCGTCATAGTCTCGCACCAGAATTACTCAAATTTCTCCGGAAAAGAATGCGAGTCCTCCCTTCCGGCCGCATTCTGTGACAATCCAAAGAGCGACATAATCAAGTAAGCTCCGACGCCCAACAAAACTGCTGCACGAAAACAAGAAACCACTGCGATTGAACGGTCATGGAAACGACGAAAAAATGGAACTACATATTTGGACCGGTTCCTTCAAGAAGGCTCGGTCTGTCCCTCGGTGTGGATGTCATCCCGAAAAAGGTGTGTACACTCGATTGTGTCTACTGTGAGGTGGGTGCAACGGATAAGCGTGCCCTACACCGGCGCGAATATTTTCCGGCCGAAGCCATCATCACGGAGGTCGAAGATGCGCTCGCTGGATACACAAAACTTGATCACATCTCTTTTTCTGGATCCGGCGAGCCGACATTGAATTCAAAACTCGGTGAGATTATTCGTGCCGTCAAACAAATAACTTCGATTCCTGTTGCCGTCATTACAAATGGCACTTTATTATTCCTTGAAGATGTCCGTTATGATCTCACGGCTGCGGACGTCGTTCTACCATCCCTTGATGCAGTTACACAAGAAGTGTTCGAGAAGATTGATCGTCCCCATCCACAGTTGCGCATCGAAACGATTATCGAAGGTTTGAAGGAATTTCGGGAGGAATACAAGGGGCAGATATGGCTGGAAATCATGTTCGCGAAAGGTTTTAATGACCAGGAGGTGGAAGTACGGAAGATGAGAGAGGTCATCAAGGAGATTCGGCCGGACAAAGTCCAGCTCAACACCGTCATACGTCCTCCTTCAGAGCGGGGGGTGGAAGCTGTTTCCCAATCGCGTTTGAAAGAGATTCAGGCCCTATTCGATGAGCATTGCGAAATCATTGGGACATTTGACAAACACAGCCCAGGCAGCAGCGGAACAAGCAACTCCACGGTAATACTTACCCTACTTGAACGCAGAGCGATGACTCTCGATGGGCTCACGAGTTCGCAGAATGCAAGCAGAGAGAGTATCGTCGAATCGCTTCGCACACTGAAAGATGCTGGCCTGATTGTCTCATTCATCCATCAGGATGTTGAACATTATCGTGCAAAGGAAGCTGCCAAAGCAAAACAATCTCAAAAGCGGGCGGGCAGTCGTTTGTCAAAGTAGAGTTCAGACATTGAATCGAATGAAGACAATATCTCCATCCTCCGTCAGATAGTCCTTTCCTTCCGTGTAAACGAGTCCCTTGTCTCTCAGGACCTGCTCTGACCCATGGCGATCCAGATCTGAATATTTCATAATTTCCGCTCTTATGAATCCCTTTTCAAAATCGCTGTGAATGGCGCCGGCTGCTTGTTGAACGGTAATTCCCTTCTTCACCGTCCAGGCATGCACTTCCTTAGGTCCGGCTGTGAAAAATGTGATCAAATGGAGAAGGTCGTATCCCTCCCGAATAACCTTGTTCAGTCCTGATTCCTTCAAACCGAGGCCAGAAAGGAATCCTTCACGTTCTTCCGGGAGGAGCTCCGCCACCTCCGCCTCAACGGCAGCACTGACGATGACAACTATGGCATCCTCCTTCGCTGCAATGTCCCGAACCTTCCGAACAAGCGCGGTCTCCGCCCCCATTTCATCCTCACCCACATTGCAGACATACATCACCGGTTTGTTTGTCAATAGATGGGCATCACGCAACCAAATTTTCTCTTCATCGCTCTGCGTAGAAAAGTAGTGTGCAAGCCTTCCTGAGGACAATTCCCCTTTCAGCCGGACGAACATCTCAGCCTCAGCTTTTGCCTTCTCGTCGCCTCCCTTTGCACTTCGTTCCGCGTCCAGTTGCTTTCGCTCCACGGTCTCCAGATCTTTCAGAATCAATTCTGTCTCAACGATCTCGATGTCTCTTGCCGGGTCAATCGATCCATCCACGTGAACAATATTTGGATCTTCGAAGCATCGTACCACATGGGCGATCGCATCGACGTCTCGAATGTGCGACAAAAATTGATTGCCAAGGCCTTCCCCTTTGCTCGCCCCTTTGACGAGGCCGGCGATATCAAGGAATTCCAAAGAAGTGGGAATTGTTTTGGCTGGCTTATAGATCTCAACTAGCCTGTTGATTCGCACATCGGGTACGGTGACAACCCCTACGTTTGGATCGATCGTGCAAAACGGGTAATTCGATGCCTCCGCTCCGGCCGCAGTGATTGCATTAAAAAGCGTCGACTTTCCCACATTCGGCAGACCCACAATTCCACAAGTAAATCCCATGTCATTCCTTTGCAGAGTGAGTTAGAAGGTACGGCTTGGATAGTTATATTGCAATTCTTCCACAATATGCCCGAACTAAAGAAAAAACGTGAGTACAAAAAATTCTCTTGCATAATTATCCAATAAGATGTATAATTATACAAATGGGAGATCGAGCAGAAATATTGAGAAAAGAGATTAAGGCTTCAGTACTTGGTGGATCTGGATATTCCGGCCTAGAACTTCTCAAAATTCTTTCCGGCCATCCACGCGTTCATATTGACAAAGTGTTCGCCAACAAGTCCGCGGGC
This sequence comes from Bacteroidota bacterium, assembly GCA_017882185.1. Lineage (GTDB taxonomy): Bacteria > Bacteroidota > Ignavibacteria > UBA10030 > UBA10030 > JADGQA01. The sequence continues at coordinate 24,618 of JADGQA010000010.1, read as the reverse complement.
AAATTCCTTCACGAAGTTCACCCTTGGTTCAAGAATCGATTGGATGTTCGCTTCGAGTCATTCGCAGCGGAATCGGTTTGCGCGAGCGATGTGGTATTCATAGCCCTTCCTTCCGGCGAAGCGATGAATGTCGTTCCGCAGCTTCTCAGTCTTGGCAAAAAGGTCATCGACTTCGGCGGAGATTTTCGATTGAAAGACATTTCTCTCTACGAGACGTTCTACAAGCGCACTCATTCGGCCCCAGAAGTTGTTGCTCAAGCCGTGTATGGTATGCCGGAATGGAACTTGTCCGCGATCAAATCCGCTTCACTCATTGCCAATCCGGGTTGTTATCCAACGAGCGCAATTCTTCCTCTTGCGCCATTGCTAAAAGACGGATTGATCAGCAACAAGGGAATTGCAGTGAATTCTCTTTCTGGCGTTTCAGGTGCAGGACGGAGTGCATCTTCCGAATTGTCGTTCGTCGAAGTCAATGAGTCTGTTAAAGCGTACAAAGTCGGTGCTCATCAACATATTCCGGAAATCAAGACAACGCTTGAAGCGATCGCGGGCTCCTCTGTTTCGATCACGTTCGTGCCTCACCTCATCCCGATCACGCGCGGCATCTATTCGAGCATCTATGCTGAGATCAGGAATAACATTACGGCGGAAGATGTCATTAGAAGCTACCAGAAATATTACTCCTCGGCACCTTTCGTCCGTGTATCGGAAAGCGCGATCCCCGAGATCAAAAACGTGCTCTACTCAAACTATATTGATATCGGATTTCGACTGTACCCGGATAACAACCATATCATTATTTTTTCAGTGATTGATAATCTCGTAAAAGGTGCTGCAGGCCAGGCTGTGCAGAACATGAACATACTTTTTGATTATGACGAAACGGAGGGACTTCTATGATCATTGAACAATCCTTGAATGAATGCACCGGCGGTGTAACTGCGCCTCTCGGATTTACTGCTTGTGGAATCTATGCAGGCATTCGCAAAACAAAGAAAGACATTGCTCTCATTCATTCTCGGACACCGGCGACTGTTGCGGGGGTGTTCACACTCAATAAGACCCAGGCAGCTTGCATCATGGTCGACAAGCTCCAGGTCCAGCGATCTCCAGTCTGTTCAGCTGTTGTTATTAACAGCGGCAACGCGAACGCATGCACAGGCGAGCGGGGTCTCAATGATACGTGGACAATGATCGAATCGACGGCCGCCGCACTCAATGTTCCAAAGGAGCAGGTCCTTGTCTCCTCCACAGGAGTCATCGGTCAATATCTTCCTATGGACAAAGTCCTTCCCGGGATACAGCAGCTCGCGGGACAGCTCAGTCCAACGGGAAATCGGGATGCTGCAGAAGCAATTATGACAACAGATACTTATTCAAAGGAAATCGCCGTAAAGTTTTCCCTTGGTTCGTCTGTCATCACCATTGGCGGCATGGCAAAGGGATCGGGAATGATTGCACCGAATATGGCAACGATGCTCGCCTTCGTCACAACGGATGCCGTCATTGCACAACCGCTGCTCACAAAGGCCTTGCGTCACGCGAATAGTAAGTCATTTAACCGCATAACGGTCGATGGCGATATGAGCACCAACGATATGGTCCTCGTTCTTGCGAACGGGGAAGCAAGGAACAGAGCCATCAAGGACCACACGGAGGAATATCAGCTGTTCGTGGCCGCGTTGGAATACGTGCTCATCAAGCTTGCGAAAATGATCGCCCGGGACGGAGAAGGAGCGACGAAACTTGTTGAGATCCTCGTGACCGGTGCGAAGTCCGAAGATGATGCTGTGCAGGCCGCCAAGGCCGTGGCGAATTCGAACCTGGTCAAGACCGCCATTCACGGATCCGATGCGAATTGGGGAAGAATCCTTGCCGCTGTTGGGTATTCCGGCATTGATTTCAATCCCGATCTGGTTGAGATTGCGTTTGATGATGTGCAGATTCTCAAGAAAAACTATGAAATCGTGCTGGATGAAGAAAAGGCGAAGGCCGCACTGTCCAAGGACTCTGTCGTCGTCACGATTGATCTGAATCAGGGCACAGCGAACGCACGAGTCTGGACCTGTGATCTGACGAAGGAGTACGTGCATATCAACGCAAGCTATCGGTCATGATCGACGCTACAACAAAAGAAGAAGTACTGATTGAGGCTCTACCGTACATCCAAACGTACGAGGGAAAGACGTTTGTGATCAAATACGGGGGAGCCGCAATGACTGACGAACATCTTAAGCAAATGTTCGCCAAGGATGTCACTATTCTTCGAAAAATCGGCATCAATATCGTCATTGTCCACGGTGGCGGCAAAGAGACGACCGAAATTGCCGGGAAGCTTGGACTCGAAACGCGCTTCATCCACGGCCATCGTTTCACGGATGGAGAGATGATGAAAGTGATCCTCATGGTCCTTGCCGGCAAGATCAATAAGGAAATCACCAATCTCATCAACACGAACGGAGGGAACGCCGTTGGACTTTGTGGCGTGGACAATAATCTTCTCCGGGCGAAAAAACTCATGAATGACGCCGCCGACCTCGGTCTTGTAGGCGAGGTCACATCGGTCAATACCGCATTCATCAATTTGCTGCTTAAGGAAGGCACCATGCCTGTCATTTCGCCGATTGGAGTAGGACCGGATGGTGAACTGTACAACATCAATGCGGACCTTGCTGCCGGGTCAATCGCGTCTGCGCTCAAGGCGGAAAAACTCGTCTATTTGAGTGACATCGAAGGCATTCTCGTGAATCGAAGGCGAGTCTCATCGTTGACACACACTGAGGCGCAGGAGTATATTCAGAATGGAGCAATCTTCGGAGGAATGATCCCGAAAGTCCAGTCTGCGTTCGATACGTTAAGCGCTGGTGTAAATAAAGTACACATCATTGACGGTCGGGTAAAGCATTCACTGCTTCTTGAGATTTTCACAGATGAAGGAATCGGCACACAAATGGTTCATGAGGAAGCAAAACAGAAGACCCTTCCATCGAATGGGGTTCCGAAGTAAGTAACCGTTTGAACTCTCATTGTCCTGGCAAAGACTATGAACAAAGTTAATCGCCAGATCGCCATCAAACAAATAATCTCGGAACAGGCTATCGGGTCACAGGAGGAGCTATGCGCCGCCCTGCATAGAAATGGATTTGATAACACACAAGCGACGCTTTCCCGCGACCTGAGGGAATTGGGTATCGTCCGCATCAATACGCCCGGCGGCTTGCGGTACGTGCTCAATCCTCTCAATGAAGAACGGCGTCTTCAGTCGTTCATCGGCTACGAAGTTGAACAGATTTCTTCCAACGAATCGCTTGTAGTCATCAAGACATTGCCGGGAAGGGCTCAAGGCGTCGCGGAAATTATCGATAGTCTCCGCAACCCTCTTATCCTGGGCACGCTCGCTGGCGACAATACGATTTTTGTGACACCTACGTCGGTCGGGAAGATGGATGAGTTGGTGAAACTCCTCCGTCGCTTGACGATGGAAGACAAGAAGGTCGCCTGAAATCCGAAGGGAACGTACACAGAGTTCTCAGGCAGACAAAACTGTAAAATGAAGATTACTAAACGAAGGAGAAACTCATTTTGAAGAAGCAACGAATTGCGGTCGCTTATTCCGGCGGCCTTGACACGTCCGTCATTGTCAAGTGGTTACAGGAGAAATATGATGCTGATATTATTACGGTAACCGGAAATCTCGGGCAGATGAAGGAACTAAGCGGCATTGCCGACAAGGCATACAAAACTGGAGCCAAAAAAGTCTACATCCAGGATCTCCGAAAGGAATTTGTTCAAGAGTATTTGTGGCGCGCTCTGAAAACCGGTGCTCTCTACGAACATACGTATCCTATGGCAACATCCATCGGACGGCCTCTTCTCGCGAAGGCTCTCGTTGAAGTTGCCAAGCGCGAGCGTTGTACGGCCATAGCGCACGGGTGCACCGGAAAAGGAAATGATCAGGTGCGATTTGAGGTCGCCATTGCTGCTTTGGCGCCTGAAATCAAGGTCCTTGCTCCTTTACGTGAATGGGAATTCCGCTCGCGTGAACAGGAAATCGCTTACTGTGAGAAACACGGCATTCCCGTTTCCGTCACAAGAGCAAATCCCTATTCCATCGATGAAAATATTTGGGGAACGAGCATCGAATGCGGCGTTCTTGAAGATCCTATGGTGGAACCCCCGGCTGACGTTTATCAACGGACCGTCTCCCCGTCAGAGGCACCGGATAAGACTACCACAGTGAGCATCGAATTCAGCCAGGGAATACCGGTTGGCCTCAACGGCAACCGGATGGATGGAGTCGAATTGCTTGAGAAACTCAATGAAATCGCCGGAGCAAATGGTGTCGGAAGGCTGGATCTTGTGGAGAATCGTCTCGTCGGAATCAAGTCGCGGGAGATCTATGAGGCTCCTGCAGCTACCGTGCTTCACTTTGCTCATCGCGAGCTCGAACGATTGACGTTGGACAAGGAAGTTTCTCACTACAAAGCGAAAATCGCAAACGATTATGCCGATCTGATCTATAACGGCCTCTGGTTTACTCCGCTCAAGAAATCACTCGATGCCTTTGTCGACGAGACCCAGAAAACCGTTAACGGATTGGTCCAAGTGAAACTCTACAAAGGGAACGTCAGTGTTGGCGGACGATCTTCCCCCAATTCGTTGTACGACACGAAGCTCGCAACCTATACGGAAGATGACAAATTTGACCACAAGGCGAGCGTCGGATTCATAACGATCTATGGCTTACCCGTGAAGACATTTTATCGGGTCAACAAGAACGGTGATCTCAAGAAAAAAAGAATACCGCGTAGAAAAAAAGTCTGATCTAGCCGCGTTTCGTCCTGAATCCTACAGCCGGTGGTGGTTTCATCACCGGTTTTTTCATTTCAGAATCACCTTGAATGTTTCAGTTTTTCTTGAAAGATTGATAGGGAGATACGTTTCAAGTCCTGACCCAATAGAGACGTTGGTATTTCATGAGAATCCGCAATATTACTGTTTGCCTGATAGTTTCCTGCATCGGCTCCTTTGCTCAACAGAAACCTGATTCCCTTTTCTTGAGAGTCGTGATTCCACAGCTGGATACCGTTCAGGTTCCGTACCCTCGCCACCGCATTGCAGCGAGTACCCTTCCTTCTGCGAGAGCCTTCATAAACAATCAGGAGACAATGGTATACGCGAGCGGTGCGTTCATCGGCCTTCTGCCGCTCTCCTATGGCCCCAATTCTGTCCGAATCACTGTGCGAAACAGCGCCGGAGATTCAGTTTCCAAAGAGTATATCATTATCCGAACAGACCCACTGAAGACATCTTCCCATGATACGCTCGCGATCGACACTGCAGTGATGGAGCCATCCCAGGACCGTTGGATTGGGAAGGATGATTTTGTCGAAGTGAAACTCAAGGGCAGTCCGGGTTACCACGCAACGTTTGATATCGAAGATGTTGAATCGGGTATTCCGATGAGAGAATTGAGCAGCAAAGAAGCCGGTGGGTTGGGTGGCATCTACATCGGAAGGTACAGAGTGAAGGACAGGGACGTATCGAGAGGACATCCGATCAAATTTAGATTGAAAAGAGGTTTTTGGTCGAGCGAGAAAGCATATTCAAAGGGAAAAATTTGGATCATGCCAGACTCACTCCCGCGCGTTGCCGAGGTCGTTGGGAAACGTCCGTTCCTCAACGCGAGTGTGGGAACCGACCGTCTTGGTGGAGCAAAGCTCGGATTCCTGCAACCTGGAATACTCGTTGAAATTGATGGAAAGGAAGGAGATCAGTATCGCATTCATTTGTCTGCCTCGATGCAGGGCTGGCTCCCGGAGGAATTCGCCCGCCTCCTACCTTTCGACACGCCGCTTCCACGATCGTTGACCGGTTCGATAACGGCGAAGGGGGAAGACTCACTGGATATCGTGACGGTTCCGCTCACGCGCCGGCTCCCGTATGTGAGCGATCAGGAGGTGGATCCAAATGCCGTCATCGTCGACATTTTTGGAGCAACATCGAACACGAACTGGATCACGCAACAGCTTTCGGCGAAAGGAATTGAAAGCGTCAAATGGAATCAAGTCGCATCGGATCAGTTTCGCCTTACGATCGCGCTCAAGGAGCGCCAACAATGGGGTTACGATATCGGATACGATTATGGGTCCACACTTCGAATCAAATTGCGACGACCCCCAACGATGGGTTCGAGGGACTCCGTGCTCGCAGGAATGACAATCGTTGTGGATGCCGGCCATGGCGGGGACAATAACGGCGCCCTTGGCGCCACCGGAGCGCTTGAGAAGGATATTAATTTGAGCATTGCGCGGCATCTCCAGGATACGCTCGTTCGCCGGGGCGCAAGAGTAATTCTGACGAGATCGAGCGACTTTGAAGTCGGGTCAGCGGACCGGATCGAAAAAGCCGTTTCGTCGAGGGCGCGGATCCTTGTAAGCATACACTGCAATTCCGTGGGTGAGAATGCTGACCCACTTCTGATTCAGGGAACCAGCACGTATTATCGATATATCGGATTCAGATCGCTGGCCTCTACGATGTACGACAAGATGCTCGAATTGGGTCTGACTCAATTTGGAATGACGGGGGGATTTAATTTTGCCCTTAACGCGCCAACTCAGTTTCCCAACGTTCTCATAGAAACCGCTTTTCTTTCAAATCCTGAGGACGAGATGCTTTTAATCGACGACGGCTTTCGGTGTCGGATTGCACAACAAATTACCAAAGGATTGGAGGAATTCATTCGAACCTACGGCATCAATCGACAATAATTGTCGCTCGATCTTTGCCGGTATCACCGTTAACTGCTCTTTCGAACTATTTTCGACCGCAATTGCTTCATCGTCCGTTTTCCTGGCTCGCTCCTTACTTTCGTGGTTTCACTCTCTTCCATTCGGTTTTTTGAGAATCGTTGTTCCCCTGTCATCTTAACGCTTACTACTTTTTACTTTTTTCGCTATCTTTGTGCTGTTCGACAATAGTTCATTGTTCTCAATTACGTTATTCTTCACTTACGAGATCGGATTTCATATGCCTCACGATGCATTGTGGAGTGGACGATTCAAAGAACCACTCGCTGAGATTGCCTTGAAGTTTTCGTCATCGATCGATATTGACAAGCAATTGTACGAGGAGGATATTGCCGGCAGTATTGCACACGTTGAAATGCTCGCAGCAACAAGAGTAATTTCTTCTTCCGAGGCACGCAGAATACGAACAGCCTTAAATACGGTGAGGAAGGACATCGAGGCCGGCAAATTCCAACTGACCAGCGACTATGAAGATATACACATGGCCATCGAACAGCGGCTGATCCAGAAACTCGGGCCGCTCGGCGGGAAGCTTCACACAGGGAGAAGCAGGAACGATCAGATCGCTCTCGACGAACGGCTTTATCTTCGCAAGGCCATTCGTGAAATCAGCAAGCTCGTTGTTCAGTTGCAGCGTGTCTTGCTCTACAAGTCAGAAAAGTATTTTGGCGTTCTGATGCCCGGATATACCCACGTCCAGAGAGCCCAGCCTATAATGCTTTCGCATCATTTCCTTGCATACTCATCGATGCTCGAACGCGATTACGAACGCCTTGAGGATTGCCGGAAGCGCGTTAATAAGTCGCCGCTCGGCGCCGCGGCATTCGCGGGAACGTCATTCCCCATTGACCGAGTCCTCGTCGCCAAGAAACTTCATTTCGACGGCATTGTCGAAAACAGTATTGATGCAGTGAGCGATCGCGACTATTTGATCGAGTTTGCTGCTGTTTGCAGCATCATCATGACTCACTTGAGCAGATTTGCAGAAGAGCTTGTCTACTGGTCCTCCAAAGAATTCGGGTTTGCCCATATCAGTGACGCCTATTCGACGGGGAGCAGTATCATGCCTCAGAAAAAGAATCCTGACATGGCAGAGCTCGTTCGAGGAAAATCCGGGAGGGTGTACGGAGGATTGATGAATCTCTTGACTATCATGAAAGGACTTCCGCTCGCGTACAACCGCGACATGCAAGAAGACAAAGTCCCCCTTTTCGATATTGTCAACACGACCCGGCAATGCCTCTTCATCTTCTCCCATCTTCTGCTGCACACGGCATTCGACAAAGAGCGAATGGCTGAGGAGTTGAGAACGGACTATCTGTCAGCGACTGACATGGCAGACTATCTGGTTCGAAAAGGGATTCCATTCCGCCAAGCGCACGAAATAACGGGCAAAGTCGTCGCGCATTGTATGAGCCACAGAATGTATTTCGGAAATCTGGACCTTGAGATATTGAAAGAGTTTTCTACCGCCTTCGAGCCCGATATCTTCGATCACATTCTGCCGCAATCGAGCGTCGATCAAAAACAATCAGCGGGGAGTACCAATCCCCATGAAGTGAAAAAACAAATCGTGCATTGGTCGAGAGTTTTGAAAAACAGGAAGGCGTAACATTGTAGGCGCTGATTCTCCTTTGGGACGGCTTCGCCGGAATCATCGCCTACGATCGAAAACAAATCTTCACCAAAGATACCGGATTGTGTAACTCACCGTCTTCTCCTCATCTTTTTTCAGCGTTACACGAAAGTCGAATGTCGTTTGATCGACTTTGTTCCATTCTGCACTATGTTTCACAATCTCCCATTCACTCCAGCGCCAGGGGTGTTCATAGACTTGAACTTCCACTGTCTCGGATTTATAATTGCGCAATGTGATCTCAAATGACTCTTCGATGATGTGGCCGGAAACTACATTCTTAAAATTGGTTTGTTTCCGCTCGCCGACGATGTCGAAGGCGTTGCCAAGATACAGCCGCACTTCTTCGTCTTTGGGTGTATGATCAATTTCGTCTTCGCCCACGAATTGTTCTTTGGCGTCATCATCCTTTTTATACACACGCACCTTCCCTTTCGGGAGCGGAATTCCAAGGCCCGACTTCTCTTCATTCCTGAACGACACAAACACGCCTACCTTCTTGTTTAATTGCTGTCCGAAGCTTTCCTGCGAGCGGTACGAATAGTTGTTGTAGTACATCCTCCAGTTGTCCGCGATCCCGTCATAAATAAAAAGCTTTGTGGCGGGTATATTGTGTCCGGACGCGAGCTCGATCTGTTTCGTTTCATCATTCGACAAGTCCGTATGACGTTGCAGGGAATACAGTTTGTACTCAAAGAGCTCCTTCTGTTGAAATTGCGGCGCATTGACGTCAGATTGCATTTTCATCGCCAATTGGGGAACATACCCTCGTTGTTCTTGCACACGATTCACATCGCCCGCAACAAGTTTCAGGCCGGCGTTCCTGAATGCTGTTCCGGAGTTATTCGTCAAGGTTACCCACCCCGTCAGATCAAGCCTGGAATCTTTACTGTCCAATAATGCGACGTAATTGCAATTCCAGGTGATGCCATTCGCAAGGTAGCTCATTTCGGTCTTTTGCTGGCCATCTCTGTTGGAATTCACCAACCATTTGAGTTGCGGCTTCAGGATGAGTCCCTCGGAGAGACTGGGCAACGTTATTCTTCCGGGCGGAGCCAGTTCGACTTTGCCGTCAATTTCCACAATCATCTGGCCTGAGTAAACATATCCCGATGTTGATCCGCCATATTGCAATTGCGGTTGCCAGCCGGTCACAAGTAGCTTCGCCTTCACCGGGTATTCCTTCTTCGTTGCTTCATCCAACCGAATGATTTCGATCTCCTTGCCGATATATTTTTCAAGCAACTTCGCCTGATGGATAAGATCATACTGGTAATTTTGTTCGAGAATTTTTACAGATGACGGATCTGTCAGACTCGCAAAATGGAGCGACGTTCCGTCAATCGTTGCGGGTATGTCCGGCACAATGATACGGTTGAGACCTTTGACAAATGTTATCGGTCTTTCTTCCCGCACAAGGGCCATGTTTGAGTTGTAGACAGTGAGGTCGACCGATGTGCATTCGCCTGCGGCTTGTTGGTTATTCTGAGCTGTTGCTGTCAAGACAGCCGCAAAAAGAATTACGGAAAGGGATAAGAGAAGATTGTACCTCATTGCATTCTCCTTGGAAATTTTTGATTTGCCTGGGTTATCGATAGATGCAGCGGGCTGCCGAAAGGTGAATGGAGTTGCGGAACAGATTTTAATACGATATAGCGTGCGAGCTGCGTTCAGGCGTCCGTACGGGCACGCCAGTCAACAATATTGTCCCACGATTTCATGAGCTTGGGCGCCAGCGCGATTGCCAGAAAAGCGACGGCAATGCCGACAACTGCATCTGTAACATAATGATAGCGGCCATAGAAGGTGGAAAGGTAGAGCGAGAGGACTATGGGAGTCAAAACATAGAACGAAGGCCGATGATATCGGTACGCCATCATCCACATGATCGTTGCCGCTGCGGCATGAGGGCTCGGAATCGTGCCGCCGACGTAGTGAACGTTCGAACGCATGAGCTCTCCGAAGTACGTCCACACGTACCCTTTCAGGGGTACCGTGTAAAGCTTGCCTATCGTTGCTATCGGGCCTGCAACTGGAAACAGAATGAACCCGATGTCGCAGAGGATATTCGCGAAACCGAGAGTAAAGAAGTAATCTTCCATGGCAAGGTCGCCGCGAAGATAATAAATGATTCCACAGAGAACCGGATACATCGGCACGTAGGCGACATAGGAGAACATCATCCACTCCGTCAGTGGCGGTGAGATAAATTTCTCAAGCCACAATGTCGGCTGCACACCGAAAACGTATTGTTCCGCGTCTAAGACGTACTCATCGAGCCATCGCCCGTGAATGATGAGCTGAAGTTTATCGACAGCTCCAAAGAGGTAGGCATATGTCAGGGTCACCGCCGCAACACGAAGAAAGAATTTCCAAAATTTCTTCTTTGTCTTCCTGCTGAATTCATTGACAATCAAATAGAGGACAGCGACCCCGACATTTTTGATAACCAGCATCCACCAGCCTTCAACTCTTTGAAAGAACACGAGAGCAAGAGCCGTGAACAGTGTGAGAGTGGCAAGGATGAGTCCGTCCGTTGCACCCAGCCGTATGGTTCCAATTCGCAGAGTTTTGTTCGTCATAGTGTAGGGACGATCATATGAATGTCCGTCCGTGAGAAATGTGGAAAATGGATTTGTCTAACGCACAAAGCAAATAAAGAAATCAAGTGATACGCCAAGCAACCAGTGTACCACTAGGACATAGAGGAGTGAGCGGGATCGGAAAACCACGATACCCCAAATCAAGCCCCCAATGATGGAAGAAAATATTTCGCCGTCCGGTTTTCCTATATGAAAGAGAGACGAGATTGCCGTTTGAACCAGTATTGCATTCCAATCGCCAAGCTGTTCGCGGAGTCCGAATTGGATAAACCCCCGCATGAGCATCTCATAACCGAGATAGTACGTCAGATAGAGGACACTATGGGCAGCGAACAGGCCAGCGGATGCACCCACCCCCGTGAATAAAGGATACTCTGCAAGAAACTTTGGATCGTTCGCTGAAGGATAGGTCAACGCAATCATCACGGGCGCCATCACGGCTAATGCCAGCAAGCCAAATTTCCAGTCTCCGAATTGCACACCATACTGTGAAAGCGGCTCACGGAAGACGAACTTAATGATGAGAATTGGCAGCAGCCCAAACAAGAAGAGTCCGGTGAAAAAACTGTACGTTGCCCCCGTCCAGTCGGGGCTGTTAAAGAACGACCATGCCGTCAGGTGCGCCAGGTAGAACGCCTTGGTACCATAATACTTCCACGTGATGATGAGGATCGGTGCGACGAGAAGAATGATCGTAGACTTCTTATTTTCTCCGGAGAATAAGCCTTTGAGGGATAAAGAAGAGTCGAATCGATTCATTTTCTTTTCTTCCGTTGCTCGATGAGCCATTCGTAGGTCATCCGGACTCCTTCTTTGAAGGGTGTGATCGTGTAGCCCAATTCTTTTTCTGCTTTTGTACAACTGTAGACCCAATCCTGCAGAAATGTATCCACCCAGCCAGGGGTTATTTGTGGATACCGGCGGAGCAATTCAGCCTTGAGTCGCTCTGCCTTGGCGTAGATCATCGCAAGAGACGGATGAAGACTCGTTTGGAAGTGTTTCTTGCCACTCACTTCATCGACGGTCCGGTATACTCTTTCGAGCGAAATATTTTCACCACCCAGAATGTAACGCTCGCCAATTTTCCCATGCTCCATGGCAAGGATATGTCCGCTCACAAGATCATCAACGTACACGTAATTCCCAATGTTGACACCTCTGTTGAGAAGCACAGGCACCATTCCACGATCGTATTGATCGATCATGAGACTCACAGAATTACCCTCCGTCATCTTCCCCGGACCGTACACCCTGGTCGGATTAACGATCACAACTGGAAATTCCTTTGAGGCATACTCGAGCGCTTCCTGTTCAGCAATTGCCTTCGTTTCCTCGTACTCCGTGTAGTAGTGTGGGGTAATCCGCGGCATTGATTCGTTGCCAACCACACCGGGTCTCGTAGGACCAAACGTAACAATCGTCGAAGTGAATACGAGCCTCTTCACCCCGGTGGACTTGGCGGCCTCAAATACATTGCGCGTCCCCTCAATGTTTATGACACGAAATACGCTCTTATCCCGAGCCCAATTCTTTGCGTATGCCGCGAGATGATAGACCTGCGAACATCCTTCCATCCCGCGTTCAAGCGACTGGCGGTTGAGTATGTCTCCCTCAACAATCTTGATCCGTTCGTGTTCCAGCCCGGACCGATTGCTCGTTGATCGGGAAAGTGCATGAACGGTGTGCCCCTTCCGAACAAGTTCATTTACGAGCTTGGTACCAATGAACCCAGTTGCACCGGTCACGAAGACGCTGGTAGATTTTGAGAGAGAATTCATTCGAATGGGGAGTGTTTTCCTGAAGTTGAAAAAACCAGTTTCAAAGTAGGCAAAATTGGGCAAAGAGACAATGAAACATTGTCCTTTGCTTGAGAGGATGAACGAAAAGGAAGATTTTCACCGCGGCGAATGCGGCGGGAAGGGATACTCGTTCTCGTACGTCTCTATACCTTCTGTGCTTCGGCGATGGTCATCAGACGGTGGACAATTCCATCTCCGCTAAGAGTCTCCGCTAGTACTCACGGTGTGTTGTCCACGCTGCGCTGTCCAGCGAATGAATAAACGCTTCACCTCCCTGTACGCCAAGTCCCATGCCAAGACCTATCAGGAGACCGTCGAGAAAATTGTCTCGAAACACCGCGGCGGGCATTGTTGACACCTTTTGAAGGACGCCAACAAGAAGGGTTAACAGGACAAACGTCGTTCCATAGACCACTCCAACGACCACAAATTTTCCACCGTGGAACACCGCCAATTTTCGCTCAAACAAAAATGCCAGCCACACGACCGGCAGGTTCACCCCGAAGGACCACGCGATGGAATTAAGCGTCGGCATATATACAGTTGCTATGACAAATTGGGCTGCACTGACACATACGGCTGCCGTGAGAGTATTCGAGAGTCCCCGCACGTGATAGAACGCAAAGATAAAAGCGCCGCTCGCTCCAAAAGCAACGTAAGCAAATGCCGATCCTAGAGGGTCAAAGACATCGCTGCCGTGCATCATGAGGCCAAGGGTAGTGCTCCCTGCAAGGCCAATGATGGTGATAAGGGCCAGCTTCCAAAGAAGTGACAAGAGATGTTTCATACAAATCTCCTTTCGAAAATACATCCGCTGAAAGGCAATTGAGCGTTTGTGTAACGATCGGGCATGTGAACTGGTATGCAATAGGAGGAGATGATAACCTGGCTGGTCTGGATATCGATTGGGTTGCGGTCCTCACGCGGACCGCACAGAAGTGAGCATCCATCAATCGAAGTCGTGGTCATCGTTCCCCCGAAGTAGGAATCGAATAGCCATCGAAGACAACTTGCTAAGGCAATACGATGCCGGCAACGACTAGAATATAGATGGCAGTGAGTCGAATGTCAATACTGCGGGGAATGCAATCAGAGTGAAATAAAAGCGGGAGTAAAATCGAATTCTGTCTCGTCAGAATTGAGAAACATTTTCTGCCAGTCGCAGCTTGAGATTTTCACTGTGCGACCTTCTCAGCCTTCTGCAATTCTTCAAAATACTTGCGAATCAATTCTTGATAGTCTTTTGAATACCCTTGTTCTAACGCTTTCAGCAAGTCTTCACGAAGTTTATTCGTCGCATTAAGTTGCGTGGGATCGAGTTCTTCAGGACTTTTCCGGACAATTTCAGTCCCTGTCTTTGACGTTCTCTTCTTTTCATAGTCCCGTTCGTGCATGGACTTCGAGGCATCGAGGAGCCTGGAAAGAATCCTCTGTTGTTTTTGAATGGTCTCCGGACTGACGTTGTTTTGCTGCAGATTGCTTACAACCTCTTTCATTTCCTCGCTGATCTTGTCCAAATCTCCGAGGAGTCTTTGTTGTCCCTGACTATCCTTCGCTTCATTGTTAAGTTGATCGACAGACTTTCTGATCGCGTCCTGCTCCTGAGCAAGCCGGGCCGCCTCTGCCGCCTGCTGCATCGTCATTCCTTGTCCCAGTTGCTCGGACCTGAGATTCAGGGACATTTGACTTCCTGCCAACATCTGAAGTTGCTGCATGAGGCCACCGAGACCTCCTTGACCGCCTTGCATCATTGCCTGCAGTGCATTCTGAATTTGCACAGCTCCTTCGTTTAATGATCCCATTGCCATGTCTTGCTCCTGGGATGCCATTTGACCGTTCCTGACATCGAGGTCCTTCATCGCATTTTGCATTCTCGCCATAGCCTCCCCAATGGCTTTCCCCATTGCAGGGGTTACGGCAAATGACTTCTTGGAGAGATCGCTCAATGCATTGGTTACATTGTTGAGGTCCTGCATGACCTGGAGTTGACCTTCCGCATTTTGTCTCAATTGAGATGAATTTGGTGCGGCGCTCTTCGATTGCTGTTTCAAAGCCTCCTGGCGTTCAGACAACGCAAGCAGATTGTTCGTGGCTTTCCTCATTTCATTCAACACATGTTGCGCCTGCTGTTGGAGCATTTCTTGCTGCAAAGCATCCATCTGTTCAGAAAAATTCTGCAGGTTTTGCTGAATCTGTTGTTGAGTCTGCTGTGCCTGTTGCGTGTTGCCCTGGCGCGTTTGTTGTGCGGCATTCTTCATCTGCTGGCCGAGGTTCTCTTGCTGAAGTTGCTGGTTTAGAGCATTGAGCTTGTCCAGCGGCATCTCAGTATAGAATTCCTCCATGCGCTTCGCGAGGTCCGCAGAAGCTTTTTCCATCTCCTGTTCCTTCTGGGCAAGGTTATCCTGTTTCGCGGCATTCTCCTGTTGTTTTTCCTCGTTATTGGATGCTTTCGCGCTTTCGTTCTGAAGTTCCTTCTGCAGCTGTTCGAGTTCCTGGGCCCGCTTTTTTACCTCATCAACTTTTTGTTCAATCTGGATTCGCTTCAGCAATTCCATTGTTCTTTCAATACTCTGACGAAAACGTTCTTCTGAAAACGTCACGTGTTGCATCGCCTGTTGAAGCTGTTCTTTGCTCACATTCTGTATTGCCTGCTGCATTTGTTTCAGTGCTTGCTGCAATTCCGAAGAGTTCAATTCTTGGAGCAATTGCTGAAGCTCCATATATTTGTCCAACGTTTCCTTGGAGAGCACTTTCTGTTGGTCCATTTTCTGAACCGTCTCATCGAGTTGCTTTTCTACATTTTGAAGTTTCTTTTGGATCTCCTGATATTTCTTTGCCATTTCCTCCATCTTCTTTTGCTGCTGCCAATCAATATCCTTGTTCTTTTTTATATCGTTATTGATGGACTCGACATCTTCCTTGAGTTTCTTTGCATCCTCCATGGCCTGCTTGATTTCATCGAGAGACTGCTCGTGACCCTTGTTGACATCAGAGAACACTTCCTGGAGCGAAGGAAGCCGCAAGAGATACACATTGCTCTTTGCCGACTTCGGCCCTTTGAAGGTATCATTGTCGAATATTTCCGCGAAATATTCAACGACATCTTCCGGAACAAGGTCGAGTTGCGAAAGGTCCCAAAGAAAAGGGACCTCAACCTCCGCTTGTTGACCGGGTGGGAGTGGGATTGGCAAATATGAATACTCCTGCTGTGCTCCCTGATAGCGCGAGTGTATCAGCCGATAACCAAGTCTCAGACGCGTGAAGCCTAAATCATCTTCGGCATGGACGAGCAAACGGATGGACTGATCGCCTGCGATGTCCAGATTTCTTCCCGGCGCAATGATCGCCACTGCCGGCCATTCGTCAGGTATTACCTTCAGATTGTAGTGAACCGGTTCGAGATTTGTGAGCGTATCGTGATCGGTGATCGTAACATAATACGAACCATCATCCTTCAACAGAAAACTTCCGGAAAACGTATTGTTTGCGATGGACAATTTGGAAAGAGAATCTCGGCCGAAGACAACGTTTGCCTCGATCAGGTCTTTGCTCGCCGAGCCGACCAATGAAAGGCGTGTTCCCGCAAGAGCCGTGACGTCCCCTGCGAATTCATCCTGCATTCTAATGGGGAGTCGTGAGTACGCGGGGAATTCGAGCCGTACGCGCAGCGAGCGAATGATGGGTCTGTCAAGGACTTTCAAGACATATTTTTGACTCTGAACGTCGGAAGCACGAACGAAGTATTCCGTTGAAGTTTTCACATTCTGGAGCATGCCCCGATAGGTTCCTACAGAATCGGGCTTGAGAGACATCTGGTCATAGCGATCCTCACCCTCCACTCGATAGAGCAAGTCGAGCAATGCCGGCCTGAAAACGAGTTCGTCCACCGACGACAATCGCACCTGAATTGCGACTCGCTCTCCTTTGATAACCTCTTTGTTTCCCGGCGAAACGTCAAACAAGTACTTTGATGGAGTTACGAACTCTGTGTTAACGTGGACCAACCTGAAGAACGCAGCCGGGGTCGAACTCGGGAAGAGAAGGAAGAGCAAAATCACGCTGCCAACACTGCTCGCAAACCATTTTCTCATTTTTGCGATCGGAGATTCATCAACGGCACGTTTGAAATCGATCGGCCTAACAAGGGCTACAAGATCGGCAAAGGATGCTTCAAGCAGCTCCATCGAATACAATGAATTACCCTTCGAGACCTCTTGCTGAAGTTGGAGGAAGTTCGTTAGGCCATCGCGTATCGCCGGAAAATAATCACCAATGCGTTTTGCGATGATGAAGTCGTCCTCGACCGACAAAATGCCGGCAACTTTGAACAACGGTCTCAGAACGAACCAAGTACCGCACGCGACGTATGCAATGACGACCATGATGGCGAGCAGAGTGCGTACAGCGGAATTGAAGTGGAACAGCATTTCCAATAACGCAAGAACACTCAGAGATGAAAGGAGAAAAGTCCCGAAGAGAAACGCCTTTGCCTGCGCGTCCGTTTTGTAAAGATGACGGCGTGTTTCGTGAATCCGAAGGTGAATAGCAAGCGCTATGGAAGAACCAGAGGTCAAGAGAAATAATCAGTTCGTCGGATATGTAACAATGAATTCGTTCGTCGTCTTTTACTGGGTTAACGCCCAAACGACAATGTTCGTTCCGAATCGCAACGCGTCCTGACGTACAGGTTCTGGATCATTGTGCACCTCAGGATCGTCCCAACCGTCGCTCGGATTCGATTCATACGTGTAGAATACCACGAGTCTTCCTTTGTAGAAAATCCCAAACCCCTGTGGCGGATGTCCATCGTGCTCGTGTGTTTTGGGAACTCCGTTCGGGAATTGGAATTGGCAATGATACAGACCATACGTGAACGGAAGATCGACTAGATTCTGCTCAGGAAAGACCTTCTTCATTTCCCGACGGAACGCTCCATCCATCCCATAATCGTCATCTGCATAAAGGAATCCGCCGTTCATCAGGAAGGTACGCAGCCTCTGAACCTCGTAATCCGAAAAAGCAATGTTACCATGACCGGTCATGAACAAGAAAGAATAGGAAAAAAGTTTGTCGCTGGAGAGATCAACATATTCATATTCAGGATTTACATCAATATTGGTGCACTGGCGGACAAATCGTAGAAGATTGGGTTCTTCGGTTGGGCCGTTATACCAATCGCCGCCTCCATTATACTTGAGACGGGCGATCCGAAATGCGCTTTCAATTTGAGGTTGCGACAGGCATACGGTCGTAAGACACAGAAAGCTGAGAAAAAATGAGGATTTCATAGAATGAATGTAGAAAACAAGGCGACAAGATTCAATGCAAGATTCAAGCTTTTGATATGATTGTTAAATGATTTTCATTGAGGGTCTCTTGACAAGTCATCTATTTTTTGTATATTGAATGTAAGAGTAACAAATGTTCTTTTAGAGATTTTTTCTCTTATCAAGAACGGTCGAGGGAACAGGCCCGATGACGCCGTAGCAACCGGTTTTGCAGCCTCGCAAAATGTCAGGTGCTAACTCCTGCCCGCCAGTTGTTCGGTGGGAAAGATGAGTGGAAGAAGGATACGACAACCTTGTAGCCTCTTCTGTTCATCGGAAGAGGCTTTTTTGTTTACTCGATCACTCACAATACACAAGGTGTCGTATGTATCGCTTTTTCACATCCAACCGTTCCGGCGTCAAATCGGGTGCTATTCCTGGCTGTAACTCTACAATAGTGGACCAATTCAAGTGGTGTCCTCACTGTTGTATGCCATATCTCCAACATTGCCAAGACTAAATTCATTCACAATCACATCGCTTAATGGAGAATCTTTATGAGTACCAACGGAAAACAGCGTCACTACCGCTTCGAGACACTTCAGCTGCATGCAGGACAAAAACCTGATCCGGCAACGAACTCCCGGGCGGTTCCGATTTATCAGACGACGTCCTACACGTTTAACAATGCGGAACACGCCGCCACGCTTTTTGCGCTGAAAGATTTCGGTAACATCTACACGAGGATCATGAATCCGACAAGCGCAGTCTTCGAAGAGCGGATCGCGGCATTAGAAGGAGGGGTTGCAGCGCTTGCTGTAGCGTCTGGTCAAGCGGCGCAATTCATTGCGATCTCGACAATCGCACAGGCTGGCGAAAATATCGTCTCTACCAGTCTGCTCTATGGAGGAACGTACAATCAATTCAAGGTCACATTTCCCCGGCTCGGGATCAACGTTAAATTTGTGGATGGCGACTCTCCGGACGGATTTCGCAAACTCATCGACAAGAAGACCAAGGCCCTCTACTTGGAGACGATCGGCAATCCCAGGCTCAATGTGCCCGATATCGAGGCCATCGCCAAGGTTGCACACGACAACGGCATTCCGCTCATCGTCGACAACACATTTGGCGCAGGAGGGTATCTCTGCAGGCCGATCGAATATGGGGCAGATATCGTTGTCCATTCGGCAACAAAATGGATTGGGGGACACGGCACATCGATCGGTGGAGTCATCGTCGATTCCGGCAAGTTCAACTGGGGCAACGGAAATTTTCCAATATTTACTGAACCGAGTCCCAGCTACCATGGCCTGAAGTTTTGGGAGGTGTTCGGCAGCGGCGGTCCATTCGGTAATATTGCGTTCATCATTCGTGCCCGCGTCGAGCAACTTCGCGACCTCGGCGCCGCGTTGAGCCCGTTCAATTCATTTTTGTTTCTCCAGGGACTTGAGACACTTTCCCTTCGAGTCGATCGCCATTGTGAAAACGCTTTGAAGCTGGCGCAGTGGCTCAAGCAGCAGCCTCTCGTCAGTTGGGTTTCTTATCCGGGCCTCCCGGATCATCCGTATCATGCCAATGCAAAAAAGTATTTGCGCGAGGGTGCATACGGCGGTATTGTTGTATTCGGGATTAAAGGCGGGATCGATGCGGGTCGAAAGTTCATTGATAGCTTGCAACTGGCAAGTCTGCTGGCCAATGTCGGGGATGCCAAGACACTTGTCATTCATCCGGCCTCCACGACGCATCAGCAGCTCTCCGAAAAAGAGCAGCTGGAGTCCGGCGTGACGCCTGATCTTGTTCGCGTCTCAGTTGGTCTTGAGCACATCGACGACATCCTGGAAGACTTCGACGTCGCTTTGAAAGCGGTCCAGCAGAAGGTTCCAGCATCATGAACAAGAGTGACCTGAATCGTCATTCAAACAGTGGTGAGCACCTCTCGACGGTACAACACACCGACACCGTCGAGACTACCATTGTTCAGCTCTTTGACGAGAAGGATCCGTTTGTTCTCGAGTCGGGCCAGTCATTGGCACCCGTGTCTGTTGCGTATGAGACCTATGGCAAGCTGAACGTTGAGGGAACAAACGCGATTCTTGTATGTCATGCATTGACTGGAGATGCTCACGCCGCCGGAATGGATGTCAAGGGTCGCATTGGTTGGTGGGAGGGGGCCATTGGAAGAGGGAAGGCATTTGACACAGACAAATATTTTGTTGTCTGCTCCAATTTCCTGGGTAGTTGCTATGGCACCACCGGTCCAACGAGTTCCAATCCTGCCACCGGTTTACCGTACGGAAGATCATTTCCCACGTTCACCGTCCGCGATATGGTCCGATTGCAGCATCATGTCTTGAAGCATCTTGGAATCAATCGCCTTGTGACAGTGTCCGGAGGATCGCTGGGAGGCATGCAAGTCCTTGAATGGGCCTTGATGTATCCGGATTTCGTCGAGACCATTGTTCCAATCGCGACGTCGGCAAGACACTCCGCATGGTGTATCGGCCTCAATGAAGTTGCACGACTTGCCATTGAAAATGATGGAGCGTGGGGTCAAGGCAATGGCCACAGTGAACCTGAGCGTGGTCTTGCTCTTGCTCGAATGATTGCGATAATCTCGTATCGCAGCCGTGCATCGTTCGAACAACGGTTCTCACGGAATCAAACTACTGGCGGAGCCGCTCACGATCCATTGTTCGATGTTGAAAGCTATCTTCATTACCAGGGAGAAAAACTTGTACGCCGATTTGATGCAGCGACGTATGTTGCGATCACGAAGGCGATGGATCGTCACGACATCAGCCGAGGCCGACTTGGTTTGCAGGAAACGCTCAATACAATCAAAGCACATGCGCTCTGTATCGGCATTGATTCAGACGTGCTGTACCCCGTCGTCGAGCAGGCAGAACTCGCAGCACACATTCCGAACGCAAAGTATGCGGAAGTTCGGTCGATTCATGGTCACGACGCATTTCTTATTGAATTCGATCAGTTGAATCGCCTTATCAAAGATTTCCTGAAGGAGGTTGGATAGAGCATGATTTCCTTGAAAGACAAGGTCAGCATTATCACCGGCGGATCGCGCGGAATAGGCGCCGCAACCGCACTCTTGCTCGCGAAGGCTGGATCAGACATCGCAATCAATTATATCGAAAACGGCGCCAGGGCAGCCGCTGTCGTAGATGGAGTGCGAGGAATCGGGAGAAGGATCGTGACTCATCAGGGGAATGTTGGCACAAGCTCTGTGGCAAAGGAATTCGTCGAAAAAGCCTTTGCAGAGGTTGGGAGAATCGACATCGTCGTCAACAATGCAGGCATCTGGACTCACGGAGAGATCGGTTCCACATCGGAACAAATCTGGGACGAGACGCTCGATACCAATCTGAAAGGGGTGTTCAATGTGTGCAACGTTGTGGTTCCTGTACTCAAGAAGAACGGTGGCGGACGCATCGTCAATATTTCTTCCACGGCCGGACAGCGAGGAGAAGCATTTCACGCACACTACGCGGCGTCCAAGGGAGGCGTCATTGCATTCACAAAATCTTTGTCGACTGAGCTTGCACCGTATCGCATTTTGGTGAATTCCGTCGCACCTGGATGGGTCGACACGGAAATGAACGAGGAAATATTCTCCGATGAGTCATTCCGTGAGCAGGTCTTGAGCACGATCCCTTTGAGAAAGATTGCCACCGCTAAGGATGTTGCAGGAGCGGTTCTTTTTCTGGCCTCCGATCTCGCGGGGCATATTACAGGCGCAACAATCAACGTAAACGGCGGAAGTGTATTGAATTAGCGTCAGAGATTTTGAAGGAAGGAACTAGAAAAATAGAACTCCGACTGATCGGGCCGGATCAGCCGGAGTTCTTATTACCCACCGTGATAGAGATGAGAACACCGCACAACGTTTAGTCCATGATCTTCCTGAGAAATGCTGGTTTCTCCGAGTCGGACTTGTCGATTTTTTCCTTTTCCTGTGCTGCTTCACGGTTCGGATTCAGCGATATCTCGATCCCTCGCCGGACAAATGCGGGTTCGTCCATTCTCTGCAATTCGGATGGACCCGTCGGAACGCGACTGATCAAACTCGCAGTTGCGCGGGGAACC
Organism: Bacteroidota bacterium; assembly: GCA_017882185.1. Taxonomy (GTDB): domain Bacteria; phylum Bacteroidota; class Ignavibacteria; order UBA10030; family UBA10030; genus JADGQA01. The sequence continues at coordinate 2,397 of JADGQA010000010.1, read as the reverse complement.
TGCTTGACCGCTGCCGTCTTCTTGTTGAATCCCGTCGCGACCACGGTCACCATAATGTTGTCGCCCATGGAATCGTCAATGACAGTTCCGAAGATAATCTCCGCTTCTTCACCTGCAGCCTGATGGATGATCCCGGTCGCCTCGTCGACTTCCCACATTGACATACTGCTGCTGCCGGTGATGTTGATGAGAATCCCTTGTGCACCTGCGATGGAAATTCCCTCCAGTAAGGGGTGAGAAATCGCTGCGTTGGCGGCTTCAATGGCTCTGTTTTCGCCACTGGATATTCCTGTCCCCATAAGCGCGTCGCCCATTTCACGCATGATCCTGCGGACATCCGCGAAATCGACGTTGATGAGTCCGGGAACCGTGATGATTTCGGAAATTCCGCGCGTTGCATTGTGCAAGACCTTATTGCAGATTTCGAATGCTTCGGTGACACTTGTGCGACGGTCGATGATTTCGAGAAGCTTTTGATTGGGAATGACGATCAACGTATCGACTTGCTTTTTTAACTCCTCGATTCCTGCCTCTGCTTGCGACATCCGCTTTTTGCCTTCACTGTTGAATGGCTTTGTGACAATACCGACCACAAGAGCGCCGAGGGTTTTTGCGATGTTGGCCACCATGGGCGCCCCGCCTGTTCCTGTTCCACCACCCATCCCGGCCGTAATGAATACCATGTCGCAGCCGCCAAGTGCTCGGGCAATTTCCTCGCGATCTTCTTCGACGGCACGGAACCCGATGGAAGGATCGGCGCCAGCACCAAGCCCACGCGTCAGGTTCTTTCCGATTTGAATTTTTTGCTGTGCAGTACTTCGCTCTAATGCCTGCAAATCGGTATTGACGGCAACAAAGTCTACGCCGACAAGTCCCTTGTCGATCATACTATTGAGTGCGTTTCCTCCGCCTCCACCAACACCTACAACTCGAATTTTCGCGCCGCGGCCCGTTCCCAAGTCAAGTTCTATCACGGTAATCCTCCTTAGTTAATTAGTGAGTGGGTGCAATTGATAATTTCTTGATTTCATAATTTGAAAATTGATCAGAGCTCATCGAACCACGTTTTCATCCTGTTAAAAATATTCTTAACCGAGCCTTTGCCTTTTCCTTCCGGAATGGCTGCCGCAATATTCGAGCGGTCCCGGTGTTTGAGTTCATGCATCACCAGCCCGACACCTGTTGCATAGATGGGGTTTTCAATTTCGTGGATCAGTCCGGCGCCAAAACCCGTGGGAATACCAATCTTCACGGGCATCCCAAGAACCTGTTTCGCCAATTCCGCCGTTCCTTTGATCAGCGAGCCGCCCCCCGTCAGAACTGCACCCGCGGAAAGATGCTTTGAATAGCCGGAACGTTTAATCTCGATTGCAGCACACTCCAGAATTTCCTCCATCCGCGGTTGGATCACTTTGCAGAGGAGCAATTTATCAATCTCCATCGGCGGCCTACCGCCAACACCCGGCAGCATGATTGGTTGGTTGTCAATGACCGCTGGTTCATAGGCAAAACCATATTCGCACTTGATGCGCTCTGCCTGATCCGTAAGAATCCCAAATCCTTTGCGAATATCGTCCGTCACTTTCGTCCCTGCGATGCCTATGACGGCTGTGTGCCGAATCGTCTTTTCTTCAAAAACGGCGAGGTCTGTTGTGCCGCCGCCAATGTCGAGCAATGCGACACCGACTTCACGCTCGGCATCGTCGAGGACTGCATAGCTTGATGCGATCGGCTCAAGGACCATGTCGTTGACCTGCAGTCCTGCTCGCTGGACGCACTTGTATATATTCTGAGCAGCAGTCACAAGTCCGGTGATGATATGGACATTTGCTTCCATGCGAACGCCAGACATCCCGACCGGGTCGTAGATTCCATCCTGGCCATCGACAATGAACTGTTGAGGAATGACGTGAATAATTTTCCTGTCCAGGGGCAGAGCGAGACGCTTGGTGTCTTCGATGAGTCGATCGACATCCTCCTGCTTGATCTCATTGTCCGGCCTGCTGATGGCGATGACACCCCGGCTCTGAAAACTCTGAATATGATCGCCTGCAATGCCCACGGTGACCACATCGATCTTAACTCCGGATTGTGCTTCGGCATCCTGCACCGCTGTTTGTATTGAGCGTATCGTCTTCTCGACATTTGTGACCACACCGCGCGTGAGACCTTCTGAACGACTCTTTCCGATTCCCAGAATTTTCAACTTTCCAGGATGTTGTTCGTCGGGCGAGGCAACGATCGCGCATACCTTCGTTGTCCCGATGTCAAGTCCAACTGCAATGGTTTGTTCCATGTCCATCCTCTATTTTTTCATTACATCGTTTTCGATCTATTCGCTTGATTTGTCCAGCGGGCAATGACCTGATCATCATACCGCAAGTCAACGTACTGGAG
>JADGQA010000280.1 GCA_017882185.1 Bacteroidota bacterium | reverse complement strand
GTTGACTTTGGCCCCTTCATTCCACAAATTATTCCCGGACCAGATAAAGCTCGCTGTCTTTCGACCTTTGTGAAGCTAATATAATACTCCGGTTGTCATTGAAAAGCCATTCTTTGATCGTTTGGAACGTTAGGAGAGGATTATGAAGCATTCTCGTTTATGGTGTGTCGCGTGTTTCATTTGTGCATGGACGACCCTTCACGGACAACCGAGCATTCCCGCCAGCCAGCGTGAACTGAACGGTTATCTTCTTGGCGAGGATGCAAAGCCGTTATCAGGAGGGTTTGATTCCCTTATCAGGGAACAGAAATACAGCGACGGGTGGATCGATCGAGTCTATTCCCTCGATACGACAAAGTCGGCGTATATGGTCTTTGGTTTTTCCGATTCAAGCGACGATTGCATGTCTATCCAGGTCACCGGGAAGACCGGCACCGCAATGCATCCCTTCCTTGGTTTAAGACTCGGCGACCCGAGAGACAGGGTAAACGAAATCCTCGGTCCCCCATCACAAGTTCAACATTTGCACGCTCCGCATCTGGAATTCCTGCAGTATGCAAACCGGAATTATTCCATTGAGCTTGATTCGCTCGGCAACTTGTGGAGCATCAGAATCCTGGGATACGTTGGCTTCCCTGATACCCCATCAGACAGTTTGCCAAACCTGGAGACCGTTTTTCAGACTCTTCAGTCGAACGACCCCGAATCAATTCTTGATGCGCTGGCACCGGATGTCGAGTGCATCGTAGGAGACTCGGTCTACACGTTTGGGGGATCTGCCCTGGATGTCATCGAAGATCAATCATCACGATTGTCGCAGCTTCTGTATTCAGGTCAGTCCAGTCTGGCATCGTTAAATGGATCAGCGGTCCGTGCTGCAATATTGGATCCGGAATCCGTCAAAAACAACAAGCTCACTCCAATGTTCAAATTTCCCGAACCTTCTCCTGTGAAAGAAATCGTCTTCGTTGTGCACGCCGGTAAGTGGAGGATCTGGGAGACTCATCTCACTCGCTAAAAATCCATTGTGAAGAGTATCAGGATCCAATCGGATTCTTGCTTCGGTTCCACTCTTTCAGTCCTACGCCAGCCTATCTTGCATCACCCGACCGCCTTGACGAAAGTGTTGTCTCTCATTCTTGAGAAGAGCGGCCTTCGCCGTATTGGCATTTTTGAGAACCAATTCATAGCACAGGACATTGTCTACGACTGTCGACACAACGGTGGCTGCCCCTGCATCTTTTTTTGTCGGAATTCTACATTTCTCACGGACGCATCTTTGTTGAATGTTGGTAAAGAAATTGCATCAAATCCAGGTTGATGACCAAAATGGACAACTGCGAACAATCAAAGAACAAGCCCGCCGAAGATCTGAGCAAGGTAAGTGTGCTCTCTGCCCGGACGGCGCATGCCGAGACCAGACTTCCGCTTGACGCCGATTCGATCGTTAGAGACGAACAACATTTTAGGACACTCGCAGAAGCGTCATTTGAAGGGATTGCCTTGACGGAACGAGGAATAGTGGTAGACTGCAACGATCAACTTGCTGACTTGTTCGGATATACCCGATCCGAATTGATCGGGAAATCGGTCGTTGACCTCGTCGCACCGCAATCTCGAGCTTTCGTTGAGGAAGCGCATCGCACAGGGATGCAAGGACCGTATGAACATATCGCATTGCGGAAGGACGGAACCACTTTGACTGTTGAGGTCCGCGCCAGATTTATGAACAGCAGGAATCGTGAATTGCGCGTCGCAGCGATCCGGGACATCAGCGAGCAAAAGAAATCTGAAGAGGCCCTCGAGAATGACCGCAACTTGCTGCGCACACTGATCGATAACCTTCCGGATTTGATCTACTTCAAAGATGCCGATGGCCACTATATTCTTAACAACCTCGCGCATTTGCACTCGATGGGAGTTGCGCGTCAGGAAGATGTTCTCGGCAAAACGACATTTGACTTTCATCCCCGGGAGCTTGCACAGCAATATCACGAGGATGAGAGAAAAATTGTCGCGACCGGAAACGCAATGCCCGGGAGGGAAGAACTTGCCTTTCACAAAGACACCGGTGAGCAACGATGGCATTTGACCACCAAGATACCGATCAAGAACAGCCAGGGAACCGTCACGGGATTTGTTGGCATCAGTCGGGATATCACCGACCAAAAGCAACTCGAACACCAACGCGATCACTATGTGCAGGAGCTTCAGGAAGCCCTCGACAGAGTCACCACACTGAGCGGGCTCCTCCCCATTTGTTCGGGCTGCAAGAAAATTCGCAACGATAAAGGATATTGGCAACAGGTCGAAGGGTATATCATGGAGCATTCCAGCGCGCGGTTCACTCATGGACTCTGTCCCGAATGCCTTGCACGCCTCTATCCGGATTTTAAACGATAATCGCAGAAAGTCTCAGGCTAGATTTTCCCTCCTTCGTTAATCCCCTTTTATTCTCCAACTGATGCGTCATTTACTCATCTGGTCCAGGCAATGTTCACGCGCCGATCGTTTGGAATCGGGACCGGATGACGTTTTCCTCGTTTACCCTCCTTCGGCATCTTGCCTTTAGGATTTTCCAGAGTTTTGCGTGGCAATAGCTGGCGGCGTGATCCTGTCGCTTCTCAATAAGTATCATGAATAGTGGACGGTCGAAACGAACAGCGATGGTCGTGGAAAAGGAGCAAAGCGTTTGCTACCTTCTTTCGTATTCGAATTAGCAGCAAAGGAAGGAATCTATGACAAATAAGATAATCCCAATGTTGGCAGACAAACGGATCGCGCTGGTTGCACACGATAACAAGAAGCGGGATTTGCTCGAATGGGCAAAGTTTAATCGTGATCTGCTCGCTCATCATAAAGTTTATGCGACGGGCACGACCGGTGCAATTCTCGAGCGTGAACTGCAGTTTAAGATTGAAAAGCTCCAAAGCGGACCCATTGGAGGTGACCAGCAAGTTGGCGCCAAAATTGTCGATGGAAAAATCGATTTCCTGATTTTCTTTTGGGACCCACTCGAGCCGCAGCCTCACGACCCCGATGTCAAGGCACTATTGCGGATGGCAGTCGTCTGGAACATACCGATTGCCTGTAATCGTGCGACTGCGGACTTCATGATCTCTTCACCGTTGATGGATGACGTTTATGAACGGCTCGTCCCGGACTATGATGAGTATCGGAATCGACCACTAGATATGAACGAAGGATGATCGAAGCAAGGAGAAGCGCGGGATGGCGATGATGGAGACGATCGCACCTGGCAGAAACGGGACGGCAGTGCTCATCATGGAGCACCAGAATGAAATCGGCCAACCCGCATGAACACACAACCTCGTTCCGAAACAAGCAAGTGTTGTGACAGGGCAAGGATTCCTGAATGTTCTTGAGAGGCAATAAATGAACCAGCGTGAATTTGGCAAGACTGGATTGAAAGTTTCTGTTCTCGGGGTTGGGACCGGGGGAATGGGGAATCCGAAGACGCCTGAGAACGAAATTCAAGAATTCCTCAATCGGATTCTCGATTCCGGAATTACCCTTATTGATACAGCCCGGGCGTATGGATTGTCCGAAGATCGGATAGGTCGCTCGCTTTCGCACCGAAGAAAGGAATTTGTGCTATCCACCAAGGTGGGCTACGGCATTGAAGGCACGACCGATTGGACGTATGAATGTGTGCGGGCGGGAATCGATGAGGCGTTGCGTCTTCTCCGAACGGATTATATCGATATTGTCCATTTGCATTCTTGTCCTTTGCGGACGTTGCAGGACGGAGAGGCTTTGCGGGCGCTCGAAGAGGCCGTGCAACAGGGAAAGGTCCGCGTTGCGGCCTATTCCGGCGAGAACGAAGCACTGGAGTGGGCCGTTGAGAGCGGTCGCTTCGGAAGCGTTCAGCATTCCGTGAGCATCAGCGATCAACGTGTCATTGATCGGATCCTCCCCCAGTCACGCACGAAAGGATTGGGTGTTATCGCCAAGCGTCCCGTCGCCAATGCACCCTGGAGATTTGCCGATTGTCCACGGGGGGATTATGCTGAGGAGTACTGGTGGCGGTGGAAGACGATGGATCTGGATCCGCGAGGACTCGAATGGCAGGAGTTGGCGTTACGATTCTCCGCGTTCACCGATGGCGTGCACTCGTGCATTGTAGGGACACGCAATCTCTCGCACGTCCTCCAGAACATTGCGATAGTTCAAAAGGGACCCCTCCCCGTCGAACAATACGAAGCAATCCGCTCAGCTTTTAAGCAGAATGATCCCGGGTGGTGGGTTGGTGAAGTGTGAAGATATCTGAAAAACGAGAGAGAATTCGGAATGGACCGCGCGACTGCAATATGCCTGATTCCATGAAGAGGATCATATATGGATAACGAATCCAAAACACATCCACGCGCCCTGGTGACCGGCGCATCGTCGGGCATCGGCGCGGCATTTGCCGAGCGCCTCGCTCGCGACAAGTATGAACTGATCATCATTGCGCGAAGAGTTGGTCGCCTGGAAGCACTGGCCAAGCTCCTGAAGGAAAAATACCAGGCATCGGTCGAGGTTTTGGCAGCAGAC
>JADGQA010000279.1 GCA_017882185.1 Bacteroidota bacterium | reverse complement strand
AAACCTCAGTGACTTCGGCGATCCACATCCTCAATGGTCTGCCTCTTGAATTAGAGAAGCTGAAAAGGCTTGCAGAGAAAGTCGAGGGTGTGTTTGGCATAGCAACGAATATCGTACCCTCCACCCTCCAACATGATCGAGCGTTTGACCGATCGCGAGGACAGTACAATTCCACGGCCCTTCTAGCATTGCTGCTCAACCAGGGTACCACCCCAGACATCAAACGCATCCTGATCGTCGATGCGGACCTCTTCATACCCGTCTTGACATTTGTTTTTGGTGAGGCACAGCTAAGCGGCGTCGCGGCGATTGTGTCGACACACAGATTGCAGAACCAATTCTACGGTCTCCCGCGCAATGATGCATCAACGATGGAAAGATTGGAGAAAGAAGTCATTCACGAGTTGGGTCATACATTCGGGCTTTACCATTGCAGGCAGTTCGAGTGCGTTATGCGCTCGTCAACGTACATGGAAGAGATCGATCTTAAGAAAGCAGAGCCTTGTGAGTCGTGCTCTGCATCGTTGAGGCAAACTCTGCAACCAATTTCTGTTTGCATCAAGACCGCTTTTTGAATATCTTCTCGTATGGTTCAGCACACGGAGAGGTGGCCGAGTGGCTGAAGGCACAGGTTTGCTAAACCTGCATAGGGGGTAACTTCTATCGAGGGTTCGAATCCCTCCCTCTCCGCACAAAAAAGCCGTCCCGATGTAATCGGGACGGCTTTTATTTTTGATACAGACCTTTGCAGTGAAGCATTAAATCTTAATCTTGTACTTTTCTGCAAGTCGGTACAGCGTCGCCCTTCCAATTTCAAGTTGCTTTGCCGCTTCAGCGATGTTACCCTCTGAGATCTTCAAAGCCTGACGAATGGCTTCTTCTTTGATTTTTTCAAGTGGTATGATGCCGTGTTGGTCCTCAGCAAATAGGGATCGACCCTTGGCGTCGAATTCTCCTGCGGCATAGGATTGAATGGCAACGGGCAATTCTTGCTCCGTGAGCGTATCGCCGTCCGTGAGTACTACTCCGCGCTGAATCGCATTCTCGAGTTCACGAATATTCCCCGGCCAGGGATACCGGTACAGGAGGTCCAGGGCCTTTCGTGTAAACCGGAGCTTTGGTTTCCCCTGCTCTTCCCTGAACTTCTTCAAAAAATGCTCGGCAAGCAGCAAGATATCGGATTTTCGTTGACGCAACGGCGGAAGCATGATCGGAAACGTAGAGAGACGAAAATAAAGATCCTCTCTGAAGTTCCTCTGCTTTACTTCTTCCCGCAAATCCCGATTGGTAGCAGAAATCAGTCGCGCATTCGTTGTAATAGTATCGTTTCCTCCGACGCGGGTAAATGTCTTTTCTTGAATTACGCGCAATATCTTGGCCTGCAGGCTTTGGTCCATCTCTCCAATTTCATCGAGAAAGACCGTTCCCCCAATTGCCTGTTCAAACTTTCCAACCCTTCGTTGGATCGCCCCGGTGAACGATCCTTTCTCGTGCCCGAAGAGTTCACTCTCGAGAAGATCGCGCGGGATGGAGGCACAGTTGACCACGACAAATGGTCCTTTCGCGCGATCGCTGTTGTAATGGATGGCACGAGCAATGAGCTCCTTGCCCGTGCCGCTCTCGCCCAAGATAAGGACGCAAATGTCGCTGTTCTTGACCTTATTGACCAATTTGAACACTTCTTGCATCTCTCCACTCTGCGCAATGATATTGTCAAAATGGACCCGCGTCTCAACATTTTCGCGCAACCGTTCAACCTCACGCGTCAATGAAGCAAGGCGCAATGCGTTTTTGATCGCACCTTCCAGTTTGGGAAAATCTACAGGTTTGCTAAAATAGTCTGAAGCCCCCAATTTCAGGGTTTCAATCGCGACTTCGATCCTTGCCTGCGCCGACAAGACGATAACGGGAATTTCAGGGGAGCGTTGTTTTATTTCTTTGAGGAGATCGACGCCGCTGATGTCGGGCAGCATGAGGTCAAGGAGCACAAGGTCCGGCGGCTCGGAAAACCGATCGAGGAAAGACTTGCCCTCCGAAAAAGTCTCGACGGAATATCCCCATCGCTCACCCACCCATAGTTCCAGCAGTTTCAAAAGTGTTTTCTCATCATCGACGATGTAGATCCGTTCTGCTGCCATCTTTTACCTGTTAGCGTTGTGGGAGGAAACGCAGAATCGCAGGATCATTCTTGAATGCCGGGTATCCTAAGTGTGAACAACGAACCTTTGCCTTGCTTGCTTTGGACTCGAATTTCACCTTTGTGCAGATCCAGGATGTTCTTAACAATCGCCAATCCAACCCCGGTACCGCGAGGATCTTGCTCTGGTTTATACATCCTGCCGACCCTCTCAAATAGAGTTGGAATGTCTTCTTCAGGAATTCCCGGTCCACCATCACGGATTGCTATCTCAGCTGATTCACCAACGACCCTGACGGTGACTTCGACCTCGTCGTTTGGTTTGGTGAATCGGATTGCATTATGCAGCAACTGGTATACCGCTTGTGCTATTTTCTCTCGATCAAGCCGAATAACTACTGGCAAACTCACAAAACTCCCCCTCACTGTTACAAATCTACCTTGAGCAAAATCAGAAATTCTTCCAATAGCATCTGTAACGACTTCCTGCAAAACGCAATCACGCACATTCAAATGAGCTTCTCCGCTCTCCAAAGAAGAGAGTTCGAGGACATCGTCAATGAGTTTCGAAAGCCTTATCCCCTCATACTGAATGAAGCGAGCATATTCAATACGTTGCTCATCCGTCAGTGGATGATCATCGAGCAACATTTCGGCGAAGCCGATAACAGATGTCAATGGAGTACGGAAATTATGCGCAATCTGAGTGACGAGATTCCTCTTCAGTTGCTGAATTCCGAGAAGAGTCGAATCGATGTATGCACTCTCAATATCCTTCGCTTGAACGCGCTCGTTGTGCATGGTTCCACCTTTGGTTTCGAATTGATTTCTTAATGATCGTTCAAAGGTGAGTCAACCCACGTGCCAGAAGAGCAGCACCGCATTTTGCAGCGATTCGCACCATTCTTGACCAGCAACCCGGAGCGCGACCTGCTTCACGTATCATTATGATACAACTAAGAATCGAGAGAATCTACTATTTGTTCTATTTGGTCTCTTTCGAAGGCATTTCTCTACTTCTTGTTTTGAGGCGAAAGTATCGTTTTGGAACACGGGACGTTCAAATTTCCTGAGAATTCCGAAGAAAACGCAAGAAATCGGGTTGGCACGCGGCTTGACACAGATAAATCAGAATATGAAACCGAAAACGAATCCAGACTCAGGAGATACGAAAATGAAAAAGGCAATGATGGTTCTAATGATTGGCACACTTTCAATGGTTGCTGTCGAGTCTGTTCGAGCACAGGCGACGGCGACGCAAACACTGACACTCGCGGTCAACGCAGTGTATCAGATAGCTACTTCCGGAAATCCTTCCCCGTTGACAATTACAACTGGGACGGCCGGATCGGACAACCTTACTGCTGTAACTGACAATTCGACGACATACAGCATAACTCAGAACTATGGAAACACAGTGAAGATCACGGCGAATCTGAACAGCGTTCTCGCAGCCGGTTACAATTTGAACCTAGCCCTCGGCAGCACGAAGGGAACAAGTGCAGGAAGCGTTGACATTTCAAATGCAACCAGTGGAAGCGCAGTGAACGTAGTGACAGGAATTCAGAGAGGCGCGGATGCGGGACAATCAATCACGTATACTTTTTCGGCCCTTGCGTCTGCCGGTACACTTTCGTCGACTGCAAAGACAGTAACTCTTACGCTGACAAACTAAAAGCTTAATAAATCTCATACTTAACCACAATCTATCTAACGGGAGCAACAATGAAAAAGTCACTCGTCATCATCACCCTTGCCGCGCTCACTTCTCTGGCCTTTCAGGCGGCAAACGCCCAGTCGGCGGTGGCAACACAATCATTGAACTTGTCAGTCAACGCAGTTTATAAAATTGCCACATCCGGCAATCCGGGTGCTCTTGCGATCACCGCCGGGACGGCTGGTGTTGATGCTTTGATCTCAGTGAGTGATGCCTCAACGACCTATAGCATCACACAGAATTATGGAAATACGGTGAAAATCTCCGCTAATCTTGATGCTGCACTTACTTCCGGATATATCCTGCAGGTCAATCTTGCCAGTGGCAAAGGGACAAGCGCGGGAACAGCGGATATTTCCAATGCGACCAGCGGCAGTGCTGTTGATGTTGTTACGGGAATAGGAATGGGCGCCGATGCAAACAAAGCAATTACGTACACCTTTTCGGCTCTTGCTTCTGCGGGGACGCTGGCGAGCAATTCAAAGACGGTCACGCTGACTCTGACGAACTAAGAGAAAAAAACGTATATTTACTTGTCCACAACGAAAAGGATAAGCCATGATAAAGTCGATCATCATCACCTTTGTTGTCGGTAGCGTATTCGCGGTCCAGGCCGTTCTTGCACAATCGACCGCTACACAGAGCGTTAACTTGACCGTGAGCACGGTCTATAAGATCTCTACTTCAGGCAATCCTTCTGCTCTTACT
>JADGQA010000077.1 GCA_017882185.1 Bacteroidota bacterium | reverse complement strand
CAATCCTGAATCTTGATCCAGAAGGATCTCAGGTACTTCGGGGGGATCTTGTGGAGCATCTGGGTTGGATGTGCTGAATTCATACGAATTTGCAAACCGGGACTAAATTGTATAGATTCACAGAGCGATTCACGAGTCCAGTAACGCACATATAATGCAGTGACACGAAAAATTTCTGTTCGAAAACCTGTGGCCAAGAAGGTCCATGATTTGGATCTGACCCGGACCATTCTGGAGAGTATTCTATCAGCGGTCTATGCGAAGGATGCCCGCGGCCACTTTGTGCTGGTCAACCGGACCGCGGCCCGCTTGTTGGGTAAATCACCTGAAGAACTGTTGGGCAGCGACGCGAGCGTGCTCCGTCCGCAGGAATCGGTGCTCAAATTAACGGAAGGTGATAGTGAAGTCGTAAAAGCTGGAAAATCTCTCGAATATGAAGTTGTTCTGACGTTGGAAGACAAAGACCTCAGGTTTGCGGTCTCGAAGGTTCCTTACCGGGATTCGGGAGGAAAAATAGCCGGTGTCATCACCATCGCACGGGACGTCACTGCAACGGGGAGCTCGGATCGGGCCTTGAAGGAAAGCGAAGAACGAGTCCGTAAACTCGCAGAATCAAGCCTTGAGGGAATCGTCATTCACGACCACGGAACTATCCTGGAGATCAATGAAGTGTTGGCTCACATGTTCGGGTATGAATTGCCTGAGCTCATTGGGATAAATGCTTTGGACTTGGCTGCGCCGGAATTCAAGGAACTTTTTCTGAAGAATATCCAGTCAGGTTTTGAAAAACCTTACGAAGGGGTGGGGATAAGAAAAGACGGGTCAAGAATCTATATGGAGGTGGTAGGGAAGAATATTATCTACAATGGACGTCCGGCACGAGCTGTGGCACTACGGGATGTCACGGAACGAAAGCGCGCCGAGGAGGCATTTGAGGCCGAGCATCTCTTCCTTCGAAAGATCATCGATCTCGATCCGAATTTCATTTTTGCAAAAGACCGCCAAGGGGCCTTCACGCTCATCAACCAGGCAGTCGCCGATGCATACGGAACGAGTGTCGAAAACCTCATCGGGAAGACAGATGCCGACTTCAATCAGAACCGTGAAGAAGTTGAGTTCTTTCGGCAAAAGGATTTGGAAGTCATTGACTCGCTCCAGCCGAGATTCATACCAGAAGAGCGAATCACGGACGCGACCGGAAATGTGCGATGGTTGCAGACAGTGAAGATCCCGATCATCGCCGCCAATGGAAAGGCCAACCAGGTTCTCGGTGTCTCGACTGATATTACCTTAAGGAAGCGGATCGAAGTCCTCCAGAATGCCGTCTACCAGGTAGCACAGGCTGCCGAACAAGCGACATCCCTCGAAAACCTGTTCAAATCGGTTCACGAAATCATTAGCTCGGTGATGCCGGCACAGAATTTTTACATTTCTTTGTACGACCAGAGGAAGGACCTTCTTAGTTTTCCGTATTTCGTCGATGAGATCGATCCTGCTCCCTCGGCTCTCAAGCCCGGAAAAACACTCACGGGCTATGTCCTTCGCACCGGAAAATCGTTACTCTGCGATGAGGCAACGGATCGATCACTACGAGAGAAGGGAGAAGTTGAAATAGTCGGAGCATCGTCCGCCATTTGGCTTGGTGTGCCCCTCATTGCCGAAAACAAAACCATCGGTGTGATGACTGTGCAACATTATTCAAACCCCCGCGCCTATGGGGAACGCGAACAGCAAATGCTCGAATATGTCTCTTCACAAGTGGCGAAGGCCATTGCTCACACACAGGCCCAGTCGGCTCTTCGGGAGAGCGAAGAACGTTATCGCAGCCTCGTTGAGTCTTCTCCGGATGCTGTCGTTATCCATGTCGACGGCAAGATCGTATTTGTCAACGAGGCCGCTGTGCAACTCGGCGGCGCACAGTCTCCGGATCAGATCGTGGGAAGACCTCTGATGGATTTTGTACACCCCGACGATCGGGAGATGGTCGATGAACGGATACGTCAGGCAACGAGGGAGGGGAAAGGACTTCCCTTGATCGAAGAGAAATTTGTCCGGGTTGACGGTATCACGATTGATGTGGAAGTCTCTTCCATTCCATTCACATATCAGGGACGCGCGGGAGCACAAGTTGTCATTCGTGACATCACCGAGCGGAAACGCGCAGAAGAAGCATTACGGCAATCCGAAGAGCGATATCGCAGCCTGGTCTACAGCGCGCGGGATGCCATTTTCACTCTTTCGCCCGAAGGAGCCATCACTTCCCTCAACCCGGCATTCGAAACGATCACCGGATGGAAGTGTGAAGAATGGATTGGCAGATCCTTTACCAGCATCATTCATCCTGATGATCATCATTTGGCAGTTCAGAACTTCAAACGCATGATGCAGGGAGAATTGGTCCCCGTCCACGAATTGCGCATCCATACAAAAAAGGATATGTACGTTTCGGGAGAGTTCACCATAACACCCCAGCGATTGCGAGATCGTGTCGTCGGAATGATTGGCATTGCACGTGACATCACCGAGCGAAAAAAACTCGAAGAAAACTTGCGCCAGGCACAGAAAATGGAGAGCCTGGGGACGCTCGCGGGCGGCATAGCACACGATTTCAACAATATTCTGGCCATCATTCTCGGTCATGCATCGCTCCACAAGAAGCAGGAGAATACGCCTGAGAAATTCTCTCAGAGCATGGAAGCAATCGTGAGTGCGACGAATCGTGGGGCGGGTCTTGTCAGGCAACTTCTTACTTTTGCGAGAAAGACCGATAGCCTCATTGAGCCCATCGAGCTCAATGCGACGATTCAGGATCTCCTGAAGTTGCTGCACGAAACCTTCCCGAAAACAGTGTTGATAGACACGGACTTGGCTCCGGATCTGCCGCCGATTAGCGGAGATTCGACACAAATCAACCAGGTGCTGATCAATCTGTGCGTCAACGCAAGAGACGCCATGCCGGCCGGAGGGAAGCTTACGATCGCGACAAAGTTGGTATCGGGAAGTTCTGTGAAACAGAGATTTGCTGATGCCTCCGCCCATGAGTATGAACAGATTGATGTAACGGACACCGGCTTCGGGATGGATGAATCGACGCGAAGCAGGATTTTTGAGCCTTTCTTTACGACGAAAGAGCGTGGAAAGGGAGTAGGGTTGGGCCTCGCGGTCGTCTTTGGAATCATCAGCAGCCACAACGGTTTCATTTATGTGGATAGTAGCCGCGGCAAAGGGACGGCATTTCACATAGTGTTCCCGGTGCCGGAACGACCGATCGAAGATAGCCGGCTGCAGGAAGGGGATATGTCCGAAGTTCGAGGCGGGGACGAAACGATCCTTCTTGTCGAGGATGAAGAGCTGTTAAGAGATGCAGCAAAGGAAATTCTATCTTCCAGCGGCTACACGGTCCTCACCGCAGGAGACGGAGAAGAAGCGACGAAGATCTATTCCCAGCACAAAAAGGAGATTGCTTTAGTTCTTTCAGACTATGGTCTTCCCAAACTTCAGGGAGATGAATTCTTCAAGAATGTGAAGGAAATGAACCCGAAGGTAAAGGCGATTTTTGCGAGTGGCTACCTGGAACCTCACCTGAAGGCCCAACTTCTGAATGCAGGCGTGAAAGACTTCATCCAGAAACCGTATATCCCTGCCGAAATCCTCAAGAAAATTCGAGAAGTCCTCGATCGTTCCTAAGTCTCTCTCTATGTGTCATTCGCTCAAGGACCAGACGAATTCGCCGTTCTGGTTGCGAGGGTGACACACCCTTCGACTCGAATCTTGGTGAAACAAAAAACCCCGGTGCAAAAAAGCCGGGGTCTGACGATTGTTAATCACTCGGACGTCAAGAGATTTTTTCGGGTTCTTTCGGCTTCTGACCAAAGACAAATGCGAGCACGACTCCTGCGATGACGTACTCAAGCACTCCGTAAATAAACCACTGAAGCGCCAAAGAATACGGGATGGCAATCATTGCGTAAGTACCGTATGCCTTGCCAACGCTCATCCAGATTCCGATGTAGATTCCGTAGCGGACTCCCTCTACGATTCCCTTATTCTCAAATCCCTTTGAAAAGATAAATGCGAAAAAGAATGATCCAATCAGCATGAGAAGATGAAATATCCACATTTTCGACATCATGTCCGGCCGCCACACCTGCATTGTGGACTGGTACGCAGAGCTGAGGATCACCATGTTGACGACTCCATCAAGGATTTCCATTGTGATGAACGTTGCGATGAATCCAAGCCATACTTTCTTATTCATAGAACCTCCTTATGAGTGGTGGGAGAAAGACCAAGCCGGATTGAATCCATGGCATAATTAGCGAAAAATCCACCGAGAATCAATTGCATTGAACAGGCTGAGTCGTCCTGGGTACAGAGGTGATGGTATTGGACCTTGTGGAACCTCCAGATCCATAAGATTAGGTCTCACCAACAATTGCGCCAATCGCGCGATACGAGACGTGCCCTACGTGTCTCTGGATCTGAATGGAGGGAACTTAGTCATGTCGGAAAGGGTTCGTACATGTAAAGTTGGTCGGCTGTTCGGTAATGGACACCTAAGGGGTGTGAGATGTGCGCCATCCGTTATCCTTCAATGTACTCCAGCCTTTGCGTCGAAAACCCGTCGAGTTTTGTGATCTCACCAAGTTCATCATCAAGCCGCAAAAACAACCCAAGAATCTCTGAATGTCGCTTATCGTCGGTGGACAATAGGAGAATTTTTTGGAAGATTTGCAATTATGAGAAACGGGCATAGGCATATTCGAGTAAGGCTCGGGCTCGCGATCAAGCATTTACGCCTCAAACAAAGCCTGACACAGGAAGAGCTCGCACATCGGGCGACTCTTCATCGCACTTACTTGACAGACATCGAAAGGGGAACCCGCAATCCTTCCATCGAAGTCATTGAGAAACTTGCAGACGGTTTGGATATTTCTCTTGCTGATTTGTTTCGCCTCGCAGATACAGTGACAGCTTCTTCAAAGTCCGCATTGAAAAGGAAACGCCCTTAAGCGGAGGTCCGACAAGAACGCAGATCAATTCGCACGCTTTGCGCGAGGGTGATGGTTGAATACGTTTGTGCGATCGATTGCACCGTGGTAGGTGACAGATCTTGCGAAGGTCGATCGTTGGGTTGGCCACAAACTGTGAGCACCACCCATGAGTCGACAATTTGGAGGGAGTATACTTCTCGGTGGACGTCGTCAATCAGAAAGTATTGCAGGTTTCTTCCGCCAGCGGGAAAGTGTACGGGTGTGCGCAGGAAGCGTTCATCAAGAATGTCCAACTGTGGCTTGAGGTCGTCCATCCCGACGATCTCAAGATTGTGGAATCGGCCATGCCGTCCGTCACGTCCGATGGTAAAGTGATGCACAGTGACGATAGGATCGTGCGACCCGATGGTTCCATTCGGTGGGTAGAAGCAAAAATAAAGCCCTCCGTGGATGAGAAGAAACGGCTCGTTCGTCTCGACGGCGTGATCGCCGATAGTACTGACAAAATTCGTGCGGAAAACGATTTATGAGGTCTCGGAGGAAAGAAACGGGGACCATCCGAGTCAGGTCGAGTGATGAAATGATTGTTATTGCGACAAGCCAGAATGGCGAACTGACTCAGAAGTTTTTCTTGATTTGTCTGTATCGCTTTAGCTTGCCCTTTACCACTGCCAGAAGCGCTTCGGGTTCAATGGGTTTCGTCAGGTAGTCGTCTGCGCCGAGCTCTTTACCTGCCAGTACAATCGCAGTATCGTTCAATCCGCTCAAGAAAATAAAAGGCACATCACGAAGGTGTTCCATTTTTCGCATTTTTTCGTGCAAGGTGAATCCCCCGAATGTTGACGTCTCGAGATTGACGTCGCAAATGATCAGGTCGGGCGAATTTTCCTTGAGATATTCCAGTGCTTCCTCAGATTTCGTAAATGTCTTGGCGCTAAATCTGTTATCCTCGAGGAGTTCAGCCAGGGCTTGGACGAGCAGCGCGTCGTCGTCAATCAGAAGGATGCTTGCCTTCCCCTTCGATCGCATCAGGAAACTCGGAGGAGACTGAGATGGCGAGTCATGTGCCTCCGCTGCCGACATTCCCGGGGCCACGGAATATGCTTGGTGGAGTGGGTTCACCACGGGTGGCGGCGAAGATGGCGACGCAGGAGAATGACCGGCGTCTATCGTGGAAAGTGGCGCATCCTTTCTTTGCTCCTTTGTCGGAGGCATTGTGTTGAGTGGTGTGCGTTGAGGCTGCGCCTTCATTGTTTGCTGGAGTGCGAGAATTCTCTCCTCGTACGCGAGCGCGTACGGATTCGTTGAGTCCAACCCTCGAATTTCTTTGATTTCCTTGATAGCCTCGTCGATCTTTTGGTCCTTTACCAGGCTGTCGACGTGCTTCAGTCGCTCACTGACCAGGTTCTTGATAAGGTTCGAATCAGAGTTCTGCATGCATAATTCCTTGTTGTCGGAGCTTCGAGCAACGATCGCGCCTTCCCCCTGACTCTCGCACAATCAATTTGACGGCCTGGTCAAAAAACGTCGAGACAAGTTAGTCAATTTTGTCATTAAAGTTCAAGCGGTCTTCCACGGGACCTCACCTGCGAAGGAAGAGGTTCGGCGATCCAAGCATGTTCAGTTGATTGTTATTTTGACGATGACGGTGGGAAAGGTGGTAGGCGTCGGGGACGGCAGATCTGGCCTCAGCAAAGCACACTGATCCTACAATTGAGAATCGCTGCTGGGTCTTTCACGCCTGAATTCAATCTCCGCAGTTCATTTCGAATCGCATTAATACGAAATCGCTCCAGATGGAGGTTCTTGCGTTAAGCTCCATATTTTGTTATAGTTGCTTCATTAATTTTCTTTGGAAAAAGTATGCGGATCGATTCGTATTTCATTAGTTCGACATCTCGTTGGCGCAATTTCTCATTTGCGGTATTTTTTGTCGCTCTTGCGGGCCCTGGATTTAGCCTCAGCTCCGGCAATGAAGCGGTTAAGACAGGAGAAGGATTGATACGAGTCAACGGAACTGACTTGTATTTCAAAGTCCTGGGAAAAGGCACACCAATCGTGATAGTACACGGCGGTCCTGGACTTGATCATACCTATTTTCTGCCTCAATGGAACACCTTGGCGAAAGAACACAGGCTGATCTTCTATGATCAACGCGCAAGTGGCCGGTCGGCCAGCCTGGTCGATACGAATTCGATGACGATGGACAATTTTGTCGAGGATCTCGAAGGGATCCGAAAAGAATTTAGAATTCAGAAACTGAACCTCCTTGGCCATTCTTGGGGTGGACTTGTGGCAATGTTTTATGCCCTCAAGTATCCAGAAAACCTGAATTCGCTTGTCCTTGTCAATCCTACGCCCGCGAGCGTTGCCTTGCGGAATGCATCGTTTAGCGTAATGGCTCAACGCACCTCCAGTAGCGATAGTGTAGCGCAGTCGGCATTGGTCCGTACTGAAGGCTTCAGGATGCGCGACCCCGCGACCATGGCGAGGTTTTTCCGCCTCCTCTTTCGGGGGTCGTTTTATGACCCCCGTTTGGCAGATAGTCTCACGCTAACGTTTGACACGAGCTATGCCACGAAAAGCAAGCTAATCCAATACTTGAATAAGGATCACGATCTGGCAGCTTATGATCTCTTTCCCCGGCTCAAGATCATCCGTTGTCCTACGCTGATCATGGGGAGCGACCACGATATGGTCACTCCCGAGGCGAATGAACTCCTCCACGAGAGCATTCCGGGCTCAACCCTCATTGTCCTGAAACACTGCGGCCATTTCCCTTACGTCGAAGAGCCCGGTCAATTCTTTGCAGTTCTCGATAGCTTTTTGAACAAGGTACGGGAATAGGCCTTCATAGTTGTCGCACACAATTGTCCGACGTTGCCAGTGAATGCTGCACTTTCTTTCTGTAAAACGTTGACGAGATATTACTGAGAGTGATTTCAAAAGCAGACAAATCGCCCATTGCCTTCCACGTGGAGCAAATGTTTTTGGAGGACCTTCAAACGCTCCCGTGGCAACATTCCATAGCAGAATGGAAAGAGTTGGGGGTGAAACACGTTCACGTCAAACGAGGAGTGGGTCGGCATCCTATCGTATTTGTGCAGGTGGGACGTCACGTCTTCGTGGTCAAAGAACTGGGGTATGAGGATTCTCTGAAAGAGATTGCGAACTTCCGCGAATTACTGAATCGGGGTATCCACACGCTCATTCCCGTCGGATGCGTAATGAGAGAGGAGGAACCCATCGAAGTTGACACGCAGATCGGCAAACGATACGAGCGGAACCGGGTTGGACACACCCTGACGCTCTTGTTGGATCGAGTGATCCCGGATTCGCAGTTGTATCGACGGGCGTTCAAATTCGAAAATCGGAAACGCATATGGGATGCTATCATTGATCTCTTCGTCGAGTTGCATTCTCGTGGCATCTATTGGGGTGATGCCTCACTGGCCAACACGTTAGTGAAGTTTCTCCGTGTCGATGTGCCGTACATCGGCAAAAAGGTCGAGCTCAAAGCGTTCCTTGTCGATGCTGAGACTGTTGAAATTCACGATTCGATTTCCGATTCGCTTCGATCGACTGATGTCGAATTCTTCCTGGAATCAATGGAATGGATCAATGAAGACTTGATGGCGGAGGGGATTCTGAGGGATCCCCTTGGAACGAAGGATGACGTCGAATATATCAAGGCCCAATACGAGCTGAAATATGAAGCCAATGCGCGGTTGATGGAATTTGAGAAACGAACGGGCTTGAATGTGCAACGTCTGCTGGGCAAACTCCGAGTGCCCGTGGAAGTCGATCTCCTTCAGAAACAGATCGAGGAACACAAATGGTATCTCAATGAACGGGGAGAAGGGCAATTCGACCTTGTCGAAGCGGCGAAACGATGGCACGACGAAGTGTTCGTACCTGTTTGCAGGCTCTTCAGTGAAGAGGAAGTCCCCCGGTTTTTTCCAGGGAAGACGGCCTCGGAGTTGTATATGGAGATTATGACGCACAAATATTTTATGAGCAAGGAATCGGGAAAGGATGTCGGCATGATGAAGGCAACCCGCGACTACATCGATCGGTTCAGTACAGCCGGCCCTTTGGCCTCATTCTGGATTGCTTTCACAAAGAAAATGATGAAGATCGTGGGGATTGCTGAGACCGGATTAACTGGCATTTCGAAATAATAGTGAGAGACGACTTCTCGGTCCCAACGAAGTCGGTCATTTGAGTGTCGCCAAGAATTCGTCAACCTTCAAACTCAACAACTCCCTAACCCGGCTGAATGCTTCTTTCTCATCGACGAACGGTGGTGTTATCTGGTGAATTGAATCAAGGTTGAGCTGTGCACATAGGTCTTCGGAGTCACCGATGATTCTGCCCGCAAAAGCGTGGACCGGCTTGTTCAACGTCTTCGCGCGTTGCGCAATGCCGACGATCCCTTTTCCGAGCAAAGATTGCTCATCGATACTACCTTCGGCTGTCAGAACCATGTCGCAATCACGAAGCAGTTCGTCGAACCTCACCAGATCAAGCACGTAATCGATGCCGGAGACAATCTTTGCACCACAAAATGCGATTAAGCCGGCACCCAATCCCCCTGCAGCGCCGCTGCTGGGAATCTCAGCGACTTCACGATGAAGTTGTTGGTGCAGCGTGTCTGCATAATGACTCAAAGCTTCCTCGAGCATTCTGATTTCTTCGTTGTTCGCCCCTTTCTGTATTCCGAATACACGTGTTGCGCCGGTGGGGCCAAGAAACGGGTTGTCTACGTCCGCGAGGCCGGTGAAATTAGATATCGAAACGCGCTTGTCGAGGCCCGAAGCATCAATCGTATGCAATTGTCTGAGCTGCATTCCTCCTGGCTGCAAATCAATTCCGTGAGAGTCAACGAGCCGCACACCCAAAGCCTGTGCGCATCCTGCTCCGCCATCATTCGTTGCGCTTCCACCCAGCCCGATTAGAATGTCGCGGAATCCGGCGTCAAGAGCCTTTAACATCAGTTCACCTACACCCAACGTTGTCGTGTTGGCTGCTGAATACTCGTTACGGGAAAGGAGTCGAAGCCCTGATGCCTCAGCCATTTCAATGACCGCCGTGTTTGACGTACCGAGCCTTCCCCATCTCGCGTTGACCTTTCGAGAGGAGAGAGGTCCCGTCACGGTCGCACTGAAGTATTCGCCTCCAGTTGCTTCAACGAGACATTCGAGTGTTCCATCGCCCCCGTCCGCGATGGGACAGAGGATAGCATCCCAATCCTTCGGCAGCGAGTGCGCCATGACCATAGCAGCTTCGCTTGCTGAAAGACTCCCTTTGAGGGCGTTTGGCGCAATCAAGACTTTCACGATCATCAAAGATACTCCATCGTGCCGAGAAAAACATCCTCGTCTTTCTCCAGTTGAACGTGCCAACATCTTGCAGTATCATGGCTTGTCAATTCTCAACATTTTGCTCAAGGATTCCTAATGAAGAATGAATGGCAAATCCATAATCCTGACGGAAAACCTCGCGTCATCGTCTCAAAGCAGCTCGTAGGTGACCGCTGGCTGGAAATTCTCACTGACGCAGGTTGTCGCGTGGACGTATGCACGTCGACGGACATACTAGCCAAGAATGACGTCATTGCCGCAATGGAACAAGGCTGTGGTGGCGCGATTGGGCAATTGAATGAGGTGTGGGATAAGGAAATTCTAACCAGGTTCAAGTCTGTCGGCGGCAGAGTGTACAGCAATGTTGCCGTCGGATATAACAATATCGATATGGCGGCAGCAACGTCATTTGGGATTCTCATCGGCAACACCCCCGGCGTTCTCACGGAAACCACGGCGGAATTGACTGTGGCTCTTACATTTGCAGTTGCGCGCCGGATCGCTGAGGCCGATGCTTATGTCCGGGCTGGGAAATTCAAAAGCTGGCAATCGAATCTGTTCCTTGGCGACCTCCTCCGGCGAAAGACACTTGGCGTCATTGGCGCCGGCCGAATTGGATCGTCGTATGCGAGGATGATGGCCGAAGGTCACCGAATGAACCTGATGTATTTCAACCCCCACAGGAATAAGCCGTTAGAGGATTCATTCATCGAGTTCAACAAGTTTTTGACAGGTGTTGGAGAGAAGCCGATTCAATGCCGAAGGGTGGAAACGCTTGAGGAGTTGCTCCGCGAAGCTGATGTCGTCAGTCTCCACACGACCCTGAATGAAAGCACGAACCACGTGATCAACGCCCGGCGACTCCGTCAGATGAAAAAGAATGCCATCCTGATCAATGTCAGTCGCGGACCTGTGATCGACGAGCGCGCGCTCGTCGATCATTGCCTCAAAAATCTGGAATTCCGGGCTGGGCTGGATGTCTTTGAGCATGAGCCGGAGCTGACGGCAGGTCTGAAAGAGTTGCCAAACGTTGTGCTCTTGCCGCACATAGGCTCTGCAACACACTGGACGCGACAGGCCATGTCGACGATAGCGGCTCGAAATGTTTCTGCTGTGTTGTCAGGTTATCCCGTGTGGAAGGGAGAGGATATGCAGCTGTTTCTGGAAGACGGCGCCCCGAAGGCCGCTCCAAGTATTGTGAATGCGAAAGAACTTGGGTTGTGAAGAACCGAGACCATGGATCTTGCATTGGACGGGGACTCATCTCCGGTCTTGGATGATCAAAAAAGTTACTACCTCGATATGTTCGAAGATTTCATCCGATTCCGGATCACCTCACCTCTTGTCGAAAATCAAGGTGATGTTTCTCTTGCCAAAGGAAGAAGTGGAAACCTGATTCATCGATAGAACAACCCCTTGCTCCTTGATGCACCAGAATTCATCAAGAGTCATTTCGGATTTCTGACCGCCCCTGGTGAGCATGATCTTCGATTCGACCATCAGGGTGTCATAATACGGGGACCAGAATGATCTCATAGTGCGCGGAGAGTTGAATATTTCTGACGTACGTTCTGTGCCATCAACTATTAACGTATCAGTCATTATCCGATCATCGGCGTATTCCGAAACGATCGTTCGCTGAACGGTCAAGATGCTGTCATTCTGAAAAATCTTAAGACTGGAAGGAACAAAACCGCCGCCCATGTTTTCCAACGTGCTGCTTTCCTGGTTGAACAGCCATTCCCCGGAGAAATCAGTTTTCACGATTTGCATTTTGACTTCCACGGGTTGCAGCGGAGGCAGACTGCAAACGGAACGGTACGGTTCAATCGCGTTGCAATAGGCACTGTCCTCCATCCAAAGGATCCGGGGGCTTCGCAAGAACCCCGCATATTGCCGCTTCAGTGTATTGCGGACCATGCCTGCCCATGTAGCGAAATAGGTCCATTTTGGCTGCTGCTCCAGAATCTCCACCGAAGGCGGGTTCCCGACTTCTGCCAGTGCAAGAGGCTTCCCTTTTGAAAGGACTACGAGGCTGTCGTAGTAGGACTGGTTAAAATCACTACCGTAGACGTCAAGGACAACCATGTCGAAGTACTTTTCTCCGGGATAGTAGTATGAAAACTCGCGTTCCGGTTTGGCCGGTCTGTCGACACTCCATTCCCAGACCAGGTTTCTGAGCTTGTGATAGTTCACGAATCTGTCGAACAACTGGCGGTACAATGCAGCAGTTCCATTCTTTCCGTGTCGACCTCCCCACCAAAACCACTCACCGTTCATTTCGTGATACGGTCGCCAGAGAATGGGGATGTGCCTATCCTGAAGTTGCTTAAGGTAGACTGCGATGGTATCGACCTGCGCGCACCAGCGCTTATAAAGTCTCGTACCGGGTGTGAGCACATCGTTGAACTGCGGGTCGAGAAGCTGGCCTTGAACGCTTGCCAACGAATCCGGCGAGCTACCGGGAAGAGGTTGGAACGTTACCGGTTCGTCGGCGGTTGGCGGCACAGCGTGCCAGCAAATTGAAATGATCGATCCGAGCTTATGCTGTCGTTCAATTTCCTGAACGATTTGTGGCCGGGCATGCCGGGAATCGAAATCGCCGTCTTTCGCAAATCCCCAATCGGCCGTGAAGACCACGGGAGTCTTCCCGATATACTTCGTCGCAAATTCTGAGTTCCTGCTCTTCACGCCCGGATAGTTATGCTGTCCTGTCAGGGTGTATTTTCCAGAGATACTGTAAAAGAGTTTAAGCAATGCTCTGGCTTCTGGCGAAGCCTTTGGGGTCACCGGTTTTGGGTCATCCCCTGAGCCAAACAGCACTGATGACGACAAACATAGGAGGATGATTGTTGACAGAACGGGTTTCTTCATGAAAATCATGTTCAAAGATCCTTTCGGTCAAGCTTGTGAATTGTGGTAATGAACGGAAGGTGAAAACTTTAACGAATCATCGTTTCACGATCCCAAATGCATCGCGCAATGGTGTCACAGAGAATAAGTAAGGCTGCAAGGGTTTCAATCCCTCGTTGGTCAGCACATCGAGGCGAAAGCAAACTCTGTCGAGCGAGTCGCCAATCGAGATTCTCGTCACAGTATTTGGCTAGACGCCGTGAAAGAGAGCCTCTGATTCTGCCCCCGACATCTACTTTAGTAGGACCATTTTTTTAACAGACGTGTTGCCGTCTGCCGCGAGCCGATAGTAATACACTCCGCTCGGCAACGCGCTTGCATCAAAGTCTACCGAATAATGTCCAGGGCCTTGATGTTTGTTCACCAGCACAGCCACTTCTCTCCCAAGAAGGTCATAAACGTTCAATGTCACCTGGCTGACCGCTGAAAGTTGATATCTAATGACTGTCGACGGGTTGAAGGGATTTGGATAATTCTGGCCGAGATTGAATTGTGTCGGCACGGGTGAGACTTCCAGCGTGACTCCTGTCGTGAAGCGCACATAGGCCCGGATGAGATAGAGTGAAATTGTTGAACCATCGCCAATAAAGTACCAGCCAGCCGGCGAGGCTTCGGAAGAATTGAAATAAGTGTAACTGTGGTATGCGTTTTGGCTGGGAATATCTGTGACCATCACCCCAGGTATCGTATCCACAGGACCGCTGACGAATGCAACCACAAATGGTTGATCCGTACTCACATTTTGAGAACTGAGATCAACTGTACTCCAGTTCTTGTAAGGAACGGGATACGGTACTGCGCTTATAGTCGTCATCCTCGCAGTATCTCGAACGATCAGTTGTCCAAGCGGCGAGGCACCTGAGGCCGCGGCCCGGTAAATACCACCAACGATTGACCCTGCACGCCTTAAAGCAATACGAATGGAATCAAGAGTTCCACCTGGGTATGCATCAAATGTAACGCACAAAGTATCGGAAGGGTGCAATCTGAGGTATCCGACTGGCTCCGTATTGTCCCACTTTAACTCCGACACGGTTGTTTGGGCAGTACCGCTTTCCACGTAACTATAGATAAGAGGGGAATTGGGATCTTGATTAATGACGGCGAAAGCGACTGTGTTGTAGGTCGATCCGAAATTCGGCTCCGTGAACGGAGTGCCGAATGGAACGTTCACCACATTTTTTGACCCGCTCCCTATCTCAATCGCCTTTACCGATAT
>JADGQA010000009.1 GCA_017882185.1 Bacteroidota bacterium | reverse complement strand
CCGCGCCTGGGTTGGCACAGGAGACGGCAGGATCTTTGCCACAACGGATGGCGGATCAACCTGGTCTGCTCAAGCGTATCCTGCCCCCCAAAGTCCGTTTATCGATGGAATCAAGATTTTCCCGAATCTCAACGGATATGCTCTTGGCGATCCTGCCGCGGGTGGCAAGTTTGTCGTCCTCAGCACGATGGACGGACAGCATTGGTCGCATCTTGCGAATGAGCCAGTAGGATTATCGGATGAAGCTGGATGGAACAACGCTTTTTCCTGGACAGACCAAACGCACGGTTGGTTCGGCACGAACAAGAGCAAGGTATGGAGAACCACGAACGGAGGAGCAACTTGGCTCCCGGGAACAACGCCGGATGCCGGCAGTGTCGCAATTTCTTTTGCAGACAACACAAATGGCATGGTAGGATATCTTGACGGCTCTCTCTCGGTGACAACCGACGGCGGAGCAACATGGTCAGCACGTACCAGCCCAACAACGCAGCCAATCACAAGCCTGTCTTATGTGCCCGGGACGTCGTACGCCTGGATTTCAGATGCATATGGCCCATACCTGAGCAGAGACAGAGGGAGCACTTGGGTGTCTCAAGCGGCGTTTCCGTTCGCAGGGTCGATATTGCACGGAACATTCAATGATACTTCCGCGGGTTGGATGGTCACGAGTTTCGGAGAAGTGTTGCTCTACCATGGAGAGATACCGACGTTCACGGTGTCAACGGGATCCAATACGCCGACAAGCTTTGCGTTGGAGCAAAACTATCCGAATCCGTTCAATCCCACAACGAATATTAGATTTCAGGTTCCGTCAAGGAGCAGGGTGAGGCTTGCTATCTACAATATGCTGGGTCAACAGATTGCGGAAGTGGTAAACAAGGAGTTCGGTGCAGGTTCGTATGAGCAGGTCTGGGGGGGGACGGTGTCTTCCGGTATCTACTTCTACCGGATTGAGGCAGTTCCGGTCGACAATGCAGGAAAGAGATTTGTTGATGTAAAAAAGATGGTACTGATCAAATAAAAAGGTGAAGGGCAAAAGGAAAAAGTGGAGGAGAAGGAAAGAACTGGGATATCGTACCGGATATTCCTGCTAATGCGCCTCCTTACAAAAGCTCAAACGCCAGCCAATAGACCGCTGTCTGAATCAGCGTCAGCGGTATCCCGATCCTCGCAAATTCCCAGAATGTGATCGTCTGATGCGCCTTCTTTTCGGCGTTCTGGATGACGATGACATTGCTCGCCGCCCCGAGTATGAACAGATTGCCCGCTATCGTGCTGCCCGCCGCCAGTGCGATCAGCTCCTTGGTTGATGCCCCCGCGTGTGAGAGCATCGGCTGAAACAACGCCACTAGTGGCACGTTTGAAATAAGCTGGCTCAAGAGAACACTCGTTGACAATATCGCAGGCACCGACACGATATTCAGCTTCCACTCCTGTAGCAATCTCTGCACAAATCCGGACAGCCAGACGCTTTCCATCAGAACAAACATAGCCGCAAAAAAAATCAACGTTTGCCAATCGACCCGGCGGAGAATGTGGAATCGCCGTGAGCTCCCCACAAGAATCGGCAGAGCAGCCACCAGCGCAATGTAGGTTAACCGGAAATCGAATGTCGACCCGAAGGAGAAGAGCACGATCTTGAGTCCGACGAGGATCAGAATAATGTTGAGCGAGATCTTTGTAAGGAGGGCAAGGTCGTGGTTCCGTATCGGTTCCTGCGAGTGCGTAAGTTCCACGTCGTGGAAGTCTCCCGGGTAATAATGTTTCAGGAACCGGAATGCGATGTATATATTGAGCATCGTGGGTATGAACAGCCAGCGGAAGAAATCGACAAATGCGTTGTTGCGAATCCCATTAACCGCAATCAACAGATTCTGCGGATTGCCGATGGGACTCAAAACGCTCCCCGTCGTCACTGAAATACAGAGAGCCAACAGTAAAAGCTTCGGCGACATTTGGTGCTTTTTGGCAAGCAAGAGGACTACGGGCGTTCCGATGATTGCCAGCGTATCGTTCATCAGGATCGCGGAAGCGAACCCGAATCCAAAGAGGGTGAACAGCATCAACGCATCGACGGATTTGGCCTTTCGGAAGTATTTGTACGAAACGTGAGAAAGATAACCGCTTTCGTCCAGCGCCTGCCCCACGACAAACATTCCGAAAAGGAACAGCATCACATCCAGGTTGATCGAGAACAGGGCATCGCGGGGAGAAATCTGTCCGGTAACCAGAACGGCCGCTGCTCCGAGGAGCATAATCTGCCAGATCTGGAGTCGAACGTTCCCGACCTGTCTGACGGCGATCAAGACAAAGACCGCAAGGAGTATTATGATGGAGATGTTCATGGACAATGGTGTAGAGTCGCATTCGCAATGCGACCTGTTTTGGTCTTAGAAGGATGGTCCGTCGTGTGTTTGCTTTTCTAGGCCGATTAGGAATCGGCCTCTACTCTGAGATTTCTTCAAATGTCTTCGTGCCGATAGGATATTGCTTCCAGTCCTTATAATCGAAGTGCCACCACTCGTACTGGTAGACAGTAAACCCCTGCATCGACATTGCCTGTCCCAGGAGATCCCGGTGCCAGCGCTCAAGTGAAGTCCCTCCCGGAAAGCTCGAATACGACCGTTCAGACATTTCATCATAGCCATCCGTCATTTCGACTTGATTTCCCGTGTTAAGATCGTAGAGAGTCAAATCCACAGCGCAACCGCGATTGTGTCGGGAGCCTTGCAATGGGTCGGCCACAAAGATCTTCTTGTCATCCGGCGTCGCATCCCAGAACATCCTGGTGACGTACCAGGGTCGATAGGCGTCGTGGATGAGCAGACCGAACCCGAATTGTCTCAGCCAACGGTGAGCCTGCAGAACCGCCTCGGCGGCCGGACGCTGGAGAAACGCCTTCGCCTGGGTGTAGAACTTCTCTCCGACAAAATTGTTTGTCGTGGCATACCGGATGTCAAACTTGATGGTCTTTTCGAGCGTCGAGAGATCGACAAGATCCGGCTTCGAGAAGTTGCCCTCTTCTTTGGGTGGAGTCGCAGCAAGCGCAATCTTGCGCAGCTCATCGGCGGGCTTGAGAGGTTCGATTCGGAATGAAGCTCCGTTTTCATTTCCCAGGATCAGTCGTTGGAAGGACACCGCGCCGATCGTCATCGATTGGGGGCGAAGATTTCCATCCCAGTTGAACACCAGTGCGGTGTCGTCGAATAGCCGTTCTTTGCTGAATCCGAATAGATTGTGGGCGTATTCTGTCAACTTCACGTGCTGCGGTTTCTTCGTCACCAGAACAAGTTGAGTCTCCCTCTCTGCGACGTAGATGGTGTCGTGTGATGAAGCGTAGACTCCGATCAGATTCTTCCATTGCTCGGGTGCATCCGGTGGCTTGGGTGCAATTTGAGACGCCTGCGTCTGGCAAATTCCCGCCGATGAGCCAGCACACTGTAAGAGCAGGATAGCCAGGAACCATCCAATGAAACACCCAATCCTGTTTTTCATAACCCTCGTCCTTTTCCCACCCTTCATTGTTCCCCCATGCTTCATTTCTTTTGAATCTCCCACTTTTTCCTTAACACTTTTGCCTTTTTACTTGTTCAAATCATCCCACTTCTCTTCCTCAGAAACCACTCGAGTGCAAACAGAAGAATGATCAAGGAAAGAGTCCACTTAAGATTCCAGAGCTCGATTTCGTTCGTCCGGGTCAACTCACGTGGTTTGAAGTTCGGAAGAGAGGCAATATCGTTGGGAAGATTCTCAAGGGCGTCGCTATCGTAATATTTACCGCCAGTCCGAGCGGCAATTTGTTGAAGGAGAAGCTTGTTCATGCGAGTGTCAAGAAACTCGACATTAAGTCCACCGACAGAAAACGTTCCCTTGTCCTCCCCGATGCTCTTTCCGTCTTGTTGTGCCCTGGCGGTGAAGGAATAGTCTCCCTCACTAAGCCTGTCAAGCGATCCGTCGTATTGACCATTGCCGAGCGAATTGAGTATGATATCGTTCGTTTGCGTGCCCTGCGTAATCGTGACCTGGATCGTGGCGTCGTCAACCGGTTTGTAGCTCTCGTCATAGAGCTGGCCGGCGAATTCGATCGGGTCCTGACCACTGAAGATGGATTTCACCGGCTGAGCTCTGAAGCGGCGGTCGTCCTCGCGCGTTGTAAGCCAGCGAACGGCGTTGGAGAGAAACTCATCAAGCAGGTTTTCCGTGCCACTCCCCGGGTCGCCATACATTTTCCAGCGCCAGAGTCCGTAGGCAAGAACGGCAAACGATTTCTTCCTGTTCACGTTCCGGCTGATGAGCACAGGATCGGTGGTCGTGGTTGTCTGGAGGCGGACCGTTCCCAGAACTTCTGATTCGGGTTTCACCCGGAATAGTGTCTGGATTCTGAAAATCGGCGCCAGCTTTGACCACGCGTCGACGGATCCCGAGGAAAGCCTGAGAATGGGGTTGGTGTTCTGGGCATCCGGAATGGTGACGAAAACCTGGTACTCATTCGTGCTCGTCTCTCCAATCGTAAACGGCAACGCGGCTTCCAGCGCGCGGAGCTTTGTAAAATCCTCCGTCCGACTCAACAAAAACAAGAACGGCTTTAATCCGTTGACCGCCTCCTGAATCAATGCGAGTGACGCTGCAGACGTCGCATCATTCGGATAGTCGATGAGCACAAGACAATCGGCGTTGCCGATCGCCCGGGCTGTCAGTGGATTGTCAAAGAAATCTCCGTCTTTTTTCTCGATGAACGATTCGAGATCCACATTCTTGTCGCCTTCCAGCGCACGCCGGACGAAGGCACCATCCTGGCTTGGGCTCCCGGCAACCAAGAGCACCTTCATCTTACTCTTCAATACCTTTGTGAAGAAACCCATGGCGTTGTTCTTCTCGGTCAGCTCACCAGCAAGCTTCGAAACCACGACGGTGAATTTCTGTATACCTTCTTTTGCGGGAACAACGGAAAGGGGGACAGAATATTCGCGCGTGCCCTGTTCGAGAACGAGCATTTTTCTGTCGAGGATCGTTCCCCGTTGCCCAACAGTCACTTCCACCCGTTCACCATTGAAGCCCGTACTTTTGACTGTAGCATTGACAGGAACACGATTCCCAAGGTAGGTTATCTCATTGGCGAGCACCCTTCGGATTTGAACGTCCTTTTGTTCGCTCGAGTCGCCAATGCCGACGGTGAAAACAGGCAAACCGAGCTCGTCTGCTTCGTACAATGGACTTGTCCCGACTGTAGATTCCCCGTCGGTGACTAAGACTGCTGCCTGAATGTTCTGGGTGGCTGAGGCTTCCTTTAGCCGTTTCAACGCAAAGCCAATGTCGGTGCCATCGCCGTTCGTTGTCACTGAGTCCGGGGAGAACGATGAAAGTGTCTTGGATGCCACATCGAACAGGACATACTGAGGCACGCCGATAGTACGAAGATTGGACACTGGCGGGGACAACAGTGTTTTGGTTAGCATTTGTTTCCTATCCCCGTGCGACTCGCGAATGGACATGCTTTTTGAGTTGTCAATCAAGAGAGCAACAATGGGTTCTTCAATGGAATGCATAAACAGCGATAGGAGGGGCTCGCCGAGCAACATGAACAAGAAGAAAAGCCCCAGAGCCCGCAATGAAACGAGTACTGTCTTGAGTGATCTCGATATCGGGGGCACGGTGAAGCGGTAAAACCACACTGCAAGGAGGATCGAAGCCGGAATTGCCGCGACGAGGAATACGGTCCTAAGCGTGAACGCAAGATGGAAATCAGGCATCGTCGTGATGCTTACTTCACATAAAGCATCTTCAGGGTGAGTACCGATCGGGAGGTGTTGAGCCTGGCAAAATAGACGCCGGAAGCGACCGAACGACCGTAATCGTCCTTTGCGTCATTCCACCGAACGGTATTCCAGCCTGGAACAGGCGCACCGACGAATAGTGTTTTCACCCGTTGACCGAGCAGATTGAAAACAGTCAACTCCACATTCGCAGTTGTCGGTGTATAGAATTGTATCGTGGTTGTGGCGTTGAACGGATTGGGGAAATTATGTTCCAACGCAAAGTCAGCGGGAACGAAATTTGGAGGCAGGACGCTGTCCACGGTGGGATAGAACTGACGCAAGGAATCAGACGTAAGTTGAACATTGAAAAGGCTATCCGGCGCACTGAAGGGGCTCGTGCGTATGCCTGATGCATCCCTGGCAGAGAAGTAACCGACAGGAATAACGCCCGCTGGCGGCCTCGGGATGATCGCGCGATATTCGTGTGGATTGAGATTTGGGACAAGCGCAACGCGTGTGAAGAAGGCGTCGTTGGGATATCGATAATAGAATGCCAGGGAATCTGCGACGAGTGAAGTCTTTGAGGCAATCCACGTCGTCACGACGTACACGCTGTCTCTTGCCGTAATGATTGGTATGTTGCTGAACACGAGGCCGCTGGATAGAGCCGCGTCGTACGCGTTGATGAAGCCGTGACCATAGAAATTATTCGGCACGTCGAACGAAGGGTACGAAGCGCTCAGTGGAATGGCGGTGCTCATCAAGGCCTGGCGCACTTGCATCGGAGTGAACTCGGGATGTGCCGAGAGGACAAGAGCAGCGGCGCTTGCCGTAAGGGGAGTGGCTGCGGATGTGCCGTTCACGTTCCAGTAGATGTTCGTGCTGTTCCCGAATGCCCAGAACACATTGATGCCGGGTGCGACGACTTCGGGCTTGGTGCGACCATCGGTTGTTGGCCCGGTCCCGCTAAATGAGGCAAGGGCAGACCCATCCAATGATGCGGCCCCGACGGAAACGATACTATCGGCATCCGCCGGAGTGAGGATTGTGCCCAAGAGGAACGAATCCCT
Organism: Bacteroidota bacterium; assembly: GCA_017882185.1. Lineage (GTDB taxonomy): Bacteria > Bacteroidota > Ignavibacteria > UBA10030 > UBA10030 > JADGQA01. The sequence continues at coordinate 27,972 of JADGQA010000009.1, read as the reverse complement.
TCCCGTCGCTTGTCCTTCATTGCCCATTGCAGTAACAAGCAAAACACCCTTTTGGGCAGCAACCGTAGCAGCCTTCGAGACGATGGCAGTATGCCCGTCGAGTTGCGTGTAAAGGTAACTATACGTGGACGTATCGAAATCGCGGTATCCGAGGGAGCAGGAGGCTATATCTGCACCGAGGCGCTCCATCCACTCGAGACCAGCGACGAAATTGTCTTCTTCCTGGTGAATTTCAACGCTGTCGATTTCTGTTTTCGCCAAAATCACCGAAACGCCATATGCACCTCCGATAAGAGTCCCGTTGTCGAATCCGGCGATGGAGGAGAGAGTGCCGGCACCGTGGATTCCTTCTTCTATGTACTCCCCCGGAGCAAGAGAGGTATTGCTGTCTTGCTGAACAAAATCGTATTCAGCGACGACGTGGATGTTCTTCAGCACAACGTGCGTTGTGTGATTGTTGAAGCCATCATCCAGCATACCGAGCATGACGCCCGAACCGATAATTCCCATACTATGGAGCGCAACAATGTTGATGTTGTTCAACTGATCGAAGGACTGGCCATATCCTAACGTCGTCCCTTTTTGGAGTCTGGGATAGTGTGGCAAGGAGGGTGGGGCAGCGAATTCGGGTTTTCGAAACACCAGATTAAATACCGGCACGGTCGATACAACGGAAGGAACCGCTGCTATAGAGCGAAGTTGCTGGTCCGTTGCTTCTACAGAGACCGCATTGAGCCAACGGGACATCGTTCGAATTCTTGCCCCCGTCGACCGGATTTGATCGATGATCGCTTGGGATATGGGGTAGTCAAACTTGTCAATGAGTCTGTCGACCGGAAGAACTTTCGCGCGCCGTTTCATCGCACGCTCTGAAATTCCCAACGCCTGTGGCGACAGATCGGCTGCCGTTCGCTGGTTCAGGTAGATCCAGTAGTGGCGGGGGTTCGTTGTCTGTGCGGATACTTGAGAAAGTGAACCGGAGGCAAAGACGAATATGGCGAGAAGAAGGATTCGCCGAGCGTGTGTCGTTTGAGCGGCAATCATGCCGATTCTGCAAGAAGCTTATCGACAATCTGAACCGTGCTGACGCCTTCTGCCTCTGCGTTAAAACTGGTAACAAGTCGATGGCGCAAAACCGGTGCAGCGATGGAACGGACATCGTTGATATCGGGCGTGTGGCGTCCCTGCAGGATGGCGCGCGTTTTGGCGCCGAGGATTAAATATTGAGACGCTCGCGGTCCCGCACCCCATTGAATCCAGTTCTTGACAAACGAGGGAGTGGATGATGAATGCGGGCGCGTCTTGCTGACGAGCTGTACGGCGTACTGGATTACGTTGTCGGCGACGGGAACACGACGGACCAGGTCCTGAAACGCTATGATATGGCTTGCACCCAGCACGTGCTTCAGCTCTGGAACATATGGGCTGGTGGTGGATTTTACGATTTGCAGTTCCTCATCAGCGGAGGGGTAATCCAGCCAGAGCGCGAACATAAATCGGTCGAGCTGGGCCTCCGGCAGAGGGTACGTCCCTTCCTGTTCGATGGGATTCTGAGTAGCGAGAACAAAGAATGGTTCTTTCAACTGATATGTTTCACCCGCGGCAGTCACGTGGTGTTCCTGCATGGCTTCCAGGAGTGCAGCTTGCGTTTTCGGAGGAGTTCGATTGATTTCATCTGCCAGGATAATGTTGGCAAACACCGGTCCGTGAACGAATTTAAATGATTTTTGACCTGTGGCCCGATTATCTTCGATAATTTCTGTTCCTGTAATATCGCTGGGCATCAGGTCCGGTGTGAATTGTATCCGGCTGAACTTGAGCTCAAGAGTCTCGGCGAGCGTTTTGATGAGCAGAGTCTTTGCAAGTCCCGGGACGCCAATCAACAGACAGTGCCCGCGGGAGAGGAGGGAAATTAAAAGATGCTCGATGATCGACTGCTGTCCAACGATAACCTTGCCGATCTCGGAACAGAGGGCACGGTAGGATTCGGAAAGCTGTCTGACAGATTCTACATCACCGGATTTCTGAAATTCGAGTACGGGCACGCAATAGTCCTTGGTGTTGTTATCGACGCTTCAGGAAAAGAAAGAATTGGCAATCCACATCAGACGAACGAAACCGCCGAATACCTCCGGCTGCGATGTGGTGATTGTGAGAATCAGAGACGGACGTCGAGGTAGATGTTCTTTTTCAATTCTTCGATCCACTGATTATTCAACCGTGTTTGCTTCAGATAGAGCGCAAGTCGTTCCAATTGCTTGTAATCACCCGCGAGTGTCGGCATATGAGCCGGAGACCGCTTCCTCATCAAGACGATTTGATAGCCGTAGCTGTTCCCTACTGCTATTTTGGTCGGTTCACTGATTTCACCCACCTTCAGAGCTTTGATTTCGTCCGCGAAATCCGAAGTTATATCTTTGGATGTTACCTCGCCAAGATCTCCGCCGAGGGGTTTAGTTTGTTCATCCTCGGAGTACTGTTTTGCAAGCTCAGCAAAGGTTTCCCCTTTGATTGCGCGCTCCCGGATTGCACGCATTTCCTGTACCGTCGCTGAATCGCTTGCCGCCCCCTTTTCGACGCGAAAAAGAATATGACGTGCATGAACCGATTCACCGCGGCGTCCGATAAGTTGGATGATGTGATAACCAAATTGTGTCTTGACGACGTCCGAGACCTGCCCTTCCTTGAGCCCAAAGAGGGCTTCCTCGAACTCCGGCACGAAGTCACCACGTTTGGACCAGCCGAGATCCCCTCCGCTGGCAGCTGTCGCATCCGAAGAATAACGTTTGGCAAAATCAGCAACGTCCCCGCCCGCACGAATACTGTCCAGAATAGCCTTTGCCTTCATGAATGTCTGGCGTTCGATGGAAGTATCGGGCTTGGGAACAACATAGATGTGGCTGATCGTATACGTCTCCGGTACTTCGACGAGGCTGTCTTTGTATGTTGCATAGAATTCAGCAACATCGTTCGCAGTGACCTGGATTGAGCTCTGTCGGGACTGTTCAACTCGCTGGACAAGCAACTGCTTCCGCATTTCATCCCGATACTCACGCTTGATCCTTCCGATCGGCTTGCCATAGGCTTCTTCGATCGCTTTGTCGGAACCGAATTGGCGTTCCAGCCTCTGGATCTGTTGATCGAGAGCCTGTGTCACGTCGTCATCGGTTACCTGAACGCTGTCAATAATTGCTTGTGCGAGAACAAGCTTTTCTGCAATCATGCTCTCCAGCAGTTGTCGTCGGAGGCCTACGGTCGATGGATCGAGCTTGTTCTGGTAAGCGTAGAAGGCCACGCGTTCGTTAAGCTCCGACTCGGTGATAATTTCTTTGTCGACAACCGCGACAACCCGGTCTATAACTGTCTGTGCGTGCAGCGACGCACTACTCAACAAAAACCCGGCAAGAATCAGCGTCTTTTTTGTCATGATGTCTGTTCCACTCAACCTATTCCGAGGATTTCGATCGTGTCGAATCATTCACGGCAGATCCCATCAATATTTCAACAGAATGTTTCGTCCGAAGGTTCTCGACGAGGGAATCGTACAAATGCGATCGGCGTTCGATCGCAAGTCTGCTCCTGATTTCTCCATCCACCAGGCGGATGTCAGCCGGCTGCCCCTGCTTGCCGAATTGCCAAACGATCAGGACGTAATACCCTTCTGTGGTGCTGATCGGGAACGACGGCTCTCTCAGGTTTGCCGCAGAAGCCACCCGCCACAAATCCGCCGGCAACAGCGAACCTTGCGTATGATAGAGAGAGTCTCCTTTTGTGAGAATCTTTGTCCCTTGCCTGGGATCGTTCAACAATTGACGAAGCGCATCGTACCACTCCGTCCCCCGTAAGACGGTATTTCGAAATTTGTTGGCAGCATCACGATCCGAGAATACAACGTAACTTAAGAGGGCGACATCATTGTGGAGGACGAATTCGCTCTTGTGTGCGTCGTAATAGGTCTGTACTTCCCCGGGCAGGCTCGATGCGGCCTTGTCACTGTAAATTGTCTTGTCGAGGAAATCATTGATCACGAGCTGCCGGCGGACGTCGTCCAGGCGGTCGTTGATCTCCTTCGAATTGCCGAAGCCGCGTGTAAGCGCTTCGCGGTACAGCAACTCGTCCTTCAGCCAACGCTGAACATACTGCTGAAGCTGCGGCTCGGTAATCCCTTGCGATGAGTCGAATCGGACGTGGATATCCTCAGCGGTAAGTGTTCTGTTGTCGAGGCGGGCGAGGGCGGCATTCGTCGAAGTCTTCTGCTGGCAGCCGATCGTCAACAACAAAAAGGGTGCAAGGAAAACACTACTTTGTTTCAATCGGCTTCTTCTCGAAAGCTTGTGAAAGCGAAGAGCTGTCCACAATGACCCCGTATTTTTGCCTGAGACCATCAATCCATTCCTGTTCACGTATCTTGGAAGCTTGTTCTTGATAGGAGCTTGCAAGCTCCGGCGCGGCTTCTTCAAACGTCTTCGCACGAGAACTGTCTTTTGCCAGCACCTTGATGATCGACCATCCGTTTTGAAACTGGAAGAAGTCACTGATACTATCAACCTGCATTTTTGAGGCTTTCTGGGACAGATCATTGAGATCGTACGGTTGAAGACCCCAGATGCCGAGTTTGTCACGGTAACCGGCCCGGGCGGTGTATTCTTCCGCGACGGACAGAAAATCTTCTTCATATGACAATTTCCATTGGACAGCTTTCTTTGCACTATCGCTCGTCACGAAAATTTCCGCAAAGTTGACACGGTTCGGCCACCGGTAATTGTTCTTCGTTGTGTCGTAGTGGATTCTTAGTAATGAATCGTTGACGACGACCTTTTTCCAGATCTCATCCTGCTCGATGCGGTAAAGCAGTATACCGTCGAGATACTCACTCATCAAGCTCTTGAGTTCGGGGTATCGGTCGGAAGCCGCTATGGCGTGTTCTTTGAGGATCTTTGCTTCGGTGACTCGGTCAACCATCACTTCGATATTGGTTGGTTTCAAAGGCATCGCCTTCAACTCAGTGCTGCTCTCGACCGATTCAACAAAATCTTTCACGGCGAAGGGTTTTCCGGCACACGTGAGGAGAGTCTTTGCAAGTAAATCGGAGGAAAGTGTGTCGCTCCACCCGGCAGTACCGGGGGTCTTCGATGTGTCGAATGATTGCTTAAGTCTCGTCTCTACGGCGCTATCCACAGCAATGACGTACAGATGCTTCAAGCCCTCAATGTACTTGGCGTAGTCCTGTTGGTAATACCTTTGTTGGTATTGCGACCGGAGGTCTTTTTCCAAATCGCCGAAGGGGGCAACGGCGCGTCGGCCCGTTATCTTGAAGACATGGTATCCATAGGGCTGTCGGTATGGCGTGGAAATCGTGTCCAGGGGCAACTCAAACAAAAGGTTGGCAATGTCCGGGCGGAGGGCCTCACGTTCATAAAACCCGATGTCTCCACCTTTTTCTTTGCTCGGAGGATCGTCGGAGAATTTCTGGGCAAGCGCTGCGAAATCAGCACCGTGCTTGAGTTTATCATAGATCTGCCAGATTGTATCCTGAACGGCAGTCGTGTCCTTCATATCCCGGGAAAACCGTTTGAGGATATGACTTATGCGGATTCCTCCTTTTGCAGGCTCCCGCTGAAGCACCTTGAAAATATGGTATCCATAAGGACTCCGGATGGCGGCTTTCACATATTGACCTTCTTTGAGTGAATAAATCGTGCTCTCCAAGTCTTGGGGAATCCTTCCGGGTATGATCCAGCCGATGTCACCTCCGTTGGGAGCATTTTGAGGATCCTCTGAGTACTGCCGTGCCAGGGAATCAAAACTGACGGTGGGAAGAAGTGCAATCACCTTCTGAGCTTTGTTATACGCTGCGAGCGTATCAGCCGGAGTGGGATTCTGCGGCAGTCGGAAAAAAATGTGAGCAGCGCGAATTTCCTCAAGCTTGTGATCGTACATTTCCTTTACGTGAGGGACAATGAGTTCCTTTTCCAGCATGTACGATTGAGATACCGTAACACGGTACTGGTCCAATTCTCCGGTGACCGCTGAGTCGAGCAGGAGACCGCGAGCCTTCGCTTCTTCCACCTTCAGCCGGAATTTGATAAGGAGGTCAAGGAAGTGCTGACGGTCTTCCAGGGAGGAAGAGACAGAATTCGCCCAACCACTGTTATTCTTGGCGTAATTATTCTCAAAGTCTTCCAGCGTGATTTTCTCACTGCCTATCGTGGCGACGACGGGATTGGAGGTGCCACAACCGACGAGCAGAACCGCCAAGAGAATGCCCAGGAACAATGCTTTCACGTGTTTCATGCGCAGAACCTTACAAGATATCCAGAAAAACCCCTGATGAACTAAAAACTTAACCAAAAATAGGGTGCCAATCAAGCAGGGAATCGGGGATCTTCCTTCAGATTTGCACACAATCATCCCAATGTTCAGGACTCGGAGGGGGGACTCGCAATAACGTTGGTTCGCTCCGAAGACACCATTGACTGGAACAGTCCGGCGAGAGTTCTTCCGTTCGCCGCAATTGATTTCCAGCGGTTCTTTCGCTACCGTACACCCGAGGAGGGTGCTTCATGTGTGAAGAGGAGAAAAAGAATCTATGTAACCCGGCCCCCCAATCGCTATGAAAGTAAAAATCGGAATACTCATTGCCTCGGATCGGGCAAGCAAAGGTATTTATGAAGATCTGTCCGGGAGAGCTATCAGGGAAATCCTTCATACCTATTTGCGTACCGAGTGGGAGGAAGTCTACAAGATCGTTCCCGACACCAGGATGCGCATTGCCGGCGAGCTGCGATCGATGGTCGACAAAAAGAAATGCTGTCTCGTTATCACCACGGGCGGTACGGGTCCGGCCCCGCGCGATGTTACTCCCGAAGCAACCGAATCAGTATGCGATAAGATGCTTCCGGGATTTGGCGAACTGATGCGTGCGGTTTCGGTCAAACAAGTCCCGACAGCAATCCTCTCCCGCCAGTTGGCCGGAGTGCGCAAACGTGCACTCATTGTCAATTTGCCCGGCAAGCCAAAATCCATCAAAGTGTGCCTCGAAGCCGTGTTCCCGGCAATTCCGGATTGCGTGGCGCTCATCGGGGGGCCCCGCCTCGAAATCAATGCGGACTTGATCAAAGTATACCAGGTCTAACAGGTTGCGCAGGAAGCTATGCCATATTCGGCCATAGACTTTGCCGCGGTACTCCACTACATCGCTCGAAACAAGTTCTTAGAAAGCGTACTCAGCACGAGGAACCGGCGAATGTTCTTGCCTGGAATCATCGTCAGCGATAGAAATGACTTTCATACGGTGACGGACCCTGTGGCGGGCAGATTGTTTTTTCTTCCATACCTTGCTACATTCAGGCGAAGAATCGCAAACCACCCGGAACAAACTGAGGGAAACGCTTCTTCTATTCTATCCCACAATGCGCATTGACGAACACAGCACGGAGGTAATCCGCATTCTGTACAAGTTCCAGGCCGAAGACGGTACCGAAAAGGAATTTGAAACGGTCCTCGACGGTAAAACACTGGGCCTTCGGAATGACATCCCGCCACACTTGCCGGGGTGGACGAAACTCTCGTTCAATCAATGCGAGAACTGTCCCCTGAGAAGCGAGGTCGAGCATTGTCCAGTGGCGGCCAATCTCTCCGGACTCATCGAAGCCTTCAAATTCTCAACCTCGTATGAAAGCGTGTTCGTCGTCGTGGAAACGCCCGAGCGAAGCTATGCCAAACAGAGCACAATCCAAAACGCGCTCAGTTCCCTGATGGGAATCTACATGGTCACCAGTAACTGCCCCATTCTCGACAAGCTTCGGCCCATGGTCCGTTTCCATCTTCCATTTGCCTCTGCTACGGAATCGGTGTATCGTTCGATCACAATGTATCTGCTTGCACAGTATTTCAAGAAACAGAGAGGCAAGACGCCGGACTGGGAATTGGAGAGACTCGTGGATATCTACAAGGAAATCTCAAAAGTGAACAAGGGAATGTGGAACAGGCTCTCCGCTGCCTCCAGTTTTGATGCAAATGTCAACGCTCTGATTGTCCTCAATACCTTCGGAGATGCCCTCAGGTTCTCAGTCAAAAAAGGTCTCGACGATCTTGAGAAACTGTTCGGGAATTACATGGAAGACGAATGATGCAAATAGAGCGATGTTCCTGGACCACAACGGCCGGGAACAGGTATCCCTCCATAAATTCGTGACCAGTGCCACAAACCACACCATTGTGTGAGAATCGAAGCTTGCTTTTGTTGGTTCTTTTCTTTACCTAAGCGCAGTCCCGTGCTGGAAACCGCAGGGTTTTGACCAATCCAGAATCTCGATTCTTTTTCACTCATTACATAGGGAGACATCTACATGCGCAGAGTTACTTGTTTTCTTGTTGGCATTGCGCTGCTTGCTGGCGCTTTTTCCTCTGCCAAGGCGCAGACGTTCGAAGAAACGCTTAATAAGCTTTCGTTGGATGCCGCGAAGGCGTATGTCAATCCGATTGTGTCGGGATTTGGAGTGGACCTGAATGGAGGATGGTTTCATCGGGCTCCCAGCACGACTATGTTCGGATTCGACCTGGAAGTAGGCGTCGTTGCGATGGAAACATTCTTTAAAGAGGATGCAAAAAAATTCAGCAGCAATGGAACATTTTCATTCAGCGATGTGCAGGCGGGCTCACTGACAACCTTCGTCGATAGGGACCCTCAGTTTGCGCCCCTAACTCAGCTCCAGAGGGACAACATCAAACTCAGCCTCCAGAATCAAATCACAGCCCAATCCTTTACCCTGGGAATCTCTGGGCCGACCATCGTGGGATCAAGCTTGGACAGCGTTGCAATTGCATTCGCCTCGAAGACATTCGCTGTTGCGAATGCACCCGGCGGATCCGTGACCGTGCCAGGTCAGAGAATTGTTTTGCCGGTGACAGGTTATCTTGGGGAGTTGAAGGCATTGCCGCTCGCAGCTCCACAGCTCACGCTCGGTACATTCGTAGGATCGCAGTTTACGTTCCGCTACCTGCCTTCCACGAACACACAGAACCTGGGAAAAGCGTCGTATTTTGGTTGGGGCATCCAACATAATCCAGCAATCTGGCTCGGACCCGTCGATGTGCTTCCCGTCGACTTCTCGCTGAGTTTCTTTACGCAGAAACTGAAGGTCGGTACAACTTTTGAGACAAAGGCCACCGCGTTCGGAGTAAACGTCAGTAAACGTCTCGGCTGGGGGTTCCTGAACCTTACTCCGTACGCTGGGTTCATGTTCGAGAAGTCAACAATGTCGTTTTCTTACACTTACATCGGCCCGGTACCTGGCAGCAACGGTCTCGCCGTTTCTACACCCGTGACATTTGACCTTGAAAGCGCCAACAAATCGCGCCTTGTGCTTGGTTTAAGCTTCAAGGTTCTCATCGTGAACATCAACGCAGATTACAATATCGGGAAGTATAATTCCGCTACCGCGGGTATTATGTTCATCATCTAGAGAACTTGTTAGCAGCGTAGGGAGCTGGGAGAATCCGCACCGTGAAGTAAGGTCGGAGGTAAAAACCCGCTCCTGTAGGTGATTCAATCAGTCCTCATCCAATGGGTGGGGACCGTTTTTGATTTGAAGCCGAATTTCCGTATCTTGTGAGTGCCTTAGGTGTGCAACCTGAGGCATTTTTATTTCGGAGAATTGATGCATCGAAGAGAAGAAATACGCAACATCGCCATCATTGCCCACGTCGACCACGGCAAAACGACGCTGGTAGATTACATGTTACGCCAAACAGGGACATTCCGGGCGAACCAGGAAATGGTGACGAGGGTCATGGATTCCAACGAGTTGGAGCGCGAACGCGGGATTACCATTCTTGCGAAAAACACCTCAGTCTTTTACAAATCAAAAGCGCACAAATCAACGTTCAAGATCAATATCGTTGATACCCCCGGCCACTCGGACTTTGCCGGGGAGGTGGAACGTACGCTCAAAATGGTGGACGGTGTGCTCCTTCTTGTCGATGCGGCCGAAGGACCGTTGCCGGGAACAAAATTCGTACTAAAAAAATCACTTGAGCTCAACCTCCAGCCGATTGTCGTCATCAACAAGATTGACAGGAAAGACGCCCGGCCTCACGAGGTGCTGGACGAAGTCTTTGAATTGTTCCTCTCTCTGGGCGCCAATAACCAGCAGCTTGATTTCCCAATCCTGTACTGTATCGCCAAACAGGGAATTGCCAAGACTGAGTTGGAGGACGAAGGATCATCGCTTGAACCTTTGTTCGAAGCAATTGTGAATAAAATCCCGCCTCCCCCAGGCGACAGCGATCTCCCTTTTCAAATGCTTGTCACGACGATCGACTACAACGACTACCTCGGACGTCTCGGGATTGGAAGGATCCACCGCGGAACAATTCGTCTCGGCTCTCCGATGAAAATCATTCACCGGGAAGGGACGGTGGAGGATGCACGCGTCACAAAGATCTATACGTTCGAAGGTCTGAAGCGGATGGAAGTGACAGAAGCGCACGCGGGGGACATCATCGCCATTGCCGGAATGGAAGACGTCGATATCGGCGAGACCATAGCGGATGCGGCAGATCCCACGCCGCTGCTCTTCGTTTCGATCGAAGAACCGACCCTCTCGATGAATTTCATGGTCAACAATTCACCCTTCGCGGGACTGGAAGGCAAGTACGTTACCACGCGCCATCTTGGAGAACGACTACAGCGTGAGTTGCGGTCCAACGTGGCGTTGCGCGTCGAGCTGACAGATTCACCGGATGTTTTCCGCGTGAGTGGTCGTGGAGAATTGCATCTCGCCATCCTGATCGAGACGATGAGGCGAGAAGGGTACGAATTCCAGGTCTCGAGGCCGGAAGTAATCTACAAACGGATTGACGACGTGATGTGCGAACCGGTGGAGCACGTCATCATCGATGTGCCCGACGAGTTCGTCGGGGCCGTGATCGAGAACCTCGGCAAGCGCCGGGGTGAGATGAGGAACATGCTTCAGTCGCAGGGGAACACGCGTATTGAGTTTCTTGTGCCTGCGCGCGGATTGATCGGCTTCCGTGGGGAATTCCTCACGCAGACCAAGGGAACGGGCATTCTCCATCATAATTTTCACGGCTATGAGCCAAACAAAGGTGAAGTGCCGCATCGCACGAAGGGGGCGCTTATCCAGCTCGAAGACGGCGAGTCCGTCGCATACGGAATGTGGAAACTCCAGGAGCGCTCCACATTTTTCATCGAGCCGGGACTTGCGGTCTATGCGGGCATGGTGCTGGGTGAAAACTCGCGCGAGTACGATATGGTCGTCAACGTTTGCCGCACGAAGCAGCTCACGAATATGCGTGCCTCGGGGTCCGATGAGGCAGTGCGACTTGAGCCTCCCCGTCTCCTTACACTGGAACAGGCAATCGAATGGATCGGCGATGATGAGTATGTGGAGGTGACACCAAAGAACATCAGGTTGCGAAAGAGGTACCTGGATCAAAACGAACGCAATCGGATGTCCAAGAAAAAAGCAGTGGTTGACGAGGAATAGGAGAACGATTTCGGCGAAGCAGTGAGAATGTTCCGGCCAAGGCCCAAAGCCCGGAATCCAGCGCGAACCGTTTGGTATCAGGCGTTGAGGCACGAAAGAACACAACCGGGCCAATTGAGAACCCCTGCTTCTCGTCCGTTCCGCATTAGTTTCCGCCTTCCACCGAGCCTGTACCTTCTTGACCATGTTTTCATCCCGAACTGACTGGAACCTGACGCCCAATGCACTTTCTCAGCTTCTGGCGGAGAAGCGTAAAAGGGGCGAGAAGATCCTGGATTTGACCGAATCCAACCCCACCCTTTGTGGCTTTTCTTACAATCTAGAACTACTGCAAGCGCTTTCTTCAGAACGTTCGTTCAAGTACGAACCCGATCCTCACGGCCTTCTCTCCGCGCGGAAAGCAATTGCTGAGTATTATCGCCGGCGGGCCACTCTGGTTGATCCTTCCAACCTCTTTCTTACAGCCAGCACCAGCGAGGCGTACTCACACCTGTTCAGACTCCTCTGCAATGCGGGTGAAAGCGTGCTCGTCCCGAAACCCAGTTACCCTCTATTCGACTACCTGTGCGCGCTGAACGACGTGGAGGTCCGCCATTACAGGCTCATGTATGACGATGAATGGCGCATTGACTTTGAATCAATTCGCGCTGCCATTGATCCATCGACGAAGGTACTTTTGCTCGTGCATCCAAATAATCCGACGGGATCGTTCGTGAAGAACCAGGAGAAAGAAAAAATCCTGGAATTGGTTCAACGTCACGGCCTGGCATTGATTGCCGATGAAGTGTTTGCGGAGTATTCGCTTACGGAAAGCGAAGGGCAGTACGAATCCTTCGCATCAGAAGGAAGATTCCTCGTCTTCACGTTGAACGGCATATCCAAGCTGTTGGGGATGCCGCAAATGAAACTTGCATGGGTTGCGGTCTCGGGCGAATCGGGCGTTGTACGGAACGCGATGGACCGCTTGGAAGTTATCTACGATACGTACCTTTCGACAGCGACCCCGATTCAACAAGCGCTGCCATCGTTTCTGGATGAAGGTCGACGTGTCACCGATCAAATCAGCAAGAGGATCAAAGCGAATTATCATTCACTCCGATCGATGACGGCTCAGAGTCCTGTTTCTCTCTTCAACGCTGAGGGTGGATGGAATGCGATCGTGCAATTCCCCCGCATTATGTCCGATGATGCGTGGGCGCTCCGAATATTAAAAGAATGTAATGTCCTTCTCCATCCCGGACACTTTTTTGAGATTGAACAAGAGGCTTGTTTTGTCATGAGCCTGCTTCCCGAAGAGAGCATATTCTCGAATGGAATTGGGAGAGTTTTGGAGTGTATGCGTGCGACAGCGGAAACTTCTTTGTGACCGCGCAACCACTCGTATATGCATTGTCAATTAAGAAAATTTAATTGCGTATTGATTGACTTTCCTCGCAGGGTTGGCTATCATAACACCGCCAGAAATGGATACAAAAACAACGTAACAATTCACCATTTTAATTAGGAGATAGTACGATGAAGAAGCTGATGATTATGTTAGCTCTTGCATTCGCAGTCGTGAGCACGACCGTGTATTCGCAAGAGATGAAGAAAGACGAGACGAAGCAGGAGACAAAGAAGGAAGAGACGAAGAAGGTAACAAAGAAAGCAGCAGCCAAGAAAGCAGCAGCCAAGAAGGCAGCAGCCAAGAAGGCAGCCAAGAAAGCAGCGGAGAAGAAAGAAGAGCAGAAGGAAATGAAGTAATTCAGATCTTCTTCTTGTAAGATCTCTTATCGAACGCGGGAAGCTTCTTCCCGCGTTCGCTATTTCTGCCCCTATCTCGTATTGTTACGTGCACCCACCTGCAACTAACCCATCACTCTGTTGAACTCACCCAAGATACCCTCGACCAAAACGCTGGGTGAACCGCGGGGCACAGTCGTGATAATCCCCGTGCTGAGGGCCATTTTATTCTCGATTTGAACTGAATTCCGAAAAATGGGAGTACACGGCTTGTGAAACATCAGATGAACGGTTGGTGAACGGTCTCATCGTCCCGGCAAGTCACAATGCTGGAATCAACCGTTCAACCCATTTCTGAGGTGTTCAATTTGAGGGCGATCACCAATGATGATGAGTGTGTCGCCCGACTTAAGGCGCGTATCCAGTGCGGGGTTGAATCGAAATCCATCCTTACTGTCGTCTTTGAGCGAGACAAGAACGACGCCGGATGTCCGGAGCGGTTCGCACCGATCGAGAGACGTGCCGATGTACTTGGAAGAGGATGCGATAACCACCTCATCGACCCGCAATGAAGGGGTTCCATACAACATCGTATCGAGGAAGGAGACGGTGGCTGGTCGAATGAGCTCGGAAGCCATCCGCATACCACCGATGAAATTTGCCGAGACTGCAGTATTTGCGCCACTCCGAAGGAATTTATCGCGCGCGGCAATTTCCTCCACTTTGGAGACAATCCGGAGGGATGGGTTCAATCCCCGCGCTGTAATGACGACGAAAAGATTATCTTTGTCGTTGGGTAATGCGCTCACGAGTCCGGCAGCACGTTCGATCCCGGCTGATCGCAGCACATGATCCTCCGTTGCCTCGCCTTCGACGACGGGTACGTGCTCGCTCAAAAGATGCCTGACCTTTTCCGGATCCTTTTCGATGACAACGCAATTGCGTCCCGTTTTGCGAAGCTCATTCAAAACATGAGATCCGCTTCTTCCGGCTCCACACAGGATATAGTGGTTTTTCAGTTTGTTGATCTGTCGATTCATTCGTCGTCTCCTTATAATGCCGGTCATCTCACCTTCGATCACGAAAGTCGTGATCTCCGTTATGGCATAGAAGATAATACTCATGCCCCCCAGGATGAGGAACATCGTGAACGCGCGACCGGGTAACGAAAGAGGATGTGTTTCGCCGTACCCCACAGTGGCGAGCGTAATCACTGTCATGTACAGCGAATCGAAGAGCGGCCAACCTTCGATGTAGTGATATCCCAACACGCCTGCACACAAAATGGAGAGGAGGAGTCCGGAGAGTTGAAAAGCCCTTCGTACGGTCTGGTCCATCTCCGAAAAAGAGGTTTTAAATTCCACGGGGGAAATATAGCAGAAAATGAAACAAAAAATCCCCGATCGGAACCCCGAAGGGAATTTGTGTGACGAACGACAAATCGCTACTGGAACATTACCACTGGGGCACGAAGTTTACACCAACCCCGAAAGAGAAGAGGTTCTCAAGACTTGAAGAACGGGAACCGAACAGTGTGGGCATCCCGAAAGCGTATTGGCTCTCCGCAAACGCACTGAATCCGGAAGACAGATGAACATCGAGACCGGCGTTTGCCGTGGGCATAATCGTGCCCGTCCAGGTGCTGCTCGAAGACCAGCTCACCATTTGCGCACCGACACCCACGTAGGGTCGCACGCTTCCATCGGCAAGATAGGTACGCCAGTCAAACCCCGCGAATGCAAGTCCGAAAGCGAAACGAGACGCACGGATTGCGCCATTATAGACGGGAGGTTGAAGACGGTACGGTTGCGATTCCTCAGAATAGATGAATGGCTCCGTGCGATAGTATCCGAAACCGTTTTGCTTCAGCGTAGCACCTGCGAATAAGCTGAACCTGCTGGAAGAAAATTCACGGGTAAGGAATCGCAAGCCCATCGTCGGTCCCGTGATTGCCTGATTATCGAGAACGTAGTGGGTGACTCCTACCATGGGAGCGAAGGATGGCCGATGAGGGTTCTGAGCGAAGACAATGCCGGAGAATAGAAAGGTAAAGATTATGAAATATTTCATGGAAATCCCTCCTTGCTCAAGGACGAAGACAACATAAGGAAAGTTTCGCTATTTGCGCGCAGCCTCGAATTCGCGCCAGGCGTCGGCATATTCATGCAATTTCTCTGCCGCCATGAAACTGACGGTCTCAGGTTCAAATGCCCCGTCTGGACGCTGTTTTCCGGCTTTAACTCCGCTGAGAATCTCAATGCCTTCATCGATCGTACGAACAGAATACACGTGAAACTTCTTTCGTCGGATAGCAGCGATGACATCCTCTCGTAACATCAGGTCGGGGATATTCTTTTCGGGAATCATCACTCCCTGGCGTCCGGTCAGGCCCACGGCTCTGCAAACGTCGTAGAACCCTTCTATTTTGAGGTTCACACCTCCGATGGGTTGTATTTCTCCCTTCTGATTGACCGAACCGGTGACTGCAATTTCCTGGCGGAGGGGAACCCCAGAAAGACTTGAGAGAATCGCGTAGATTTCGGTTGAAGACGCACTGTCTCCGTCGATACCGCCGTACGACTGTTCGAACGCAACACTGGCATCGACAACCAAGGGTTTCTTCTGGGCGAACCTGCTGCGAAAGTATCCGCTGATGATGGCAACGCCCTTGGTGTGAGTCGGTCCGCTCAACTCCGCCTCTCGCTCGATGTTAATGATCCCCGATCTCCCCAGGGAAGTCTTCGCGGTGATCCGCGACGGTTTCCCGAATGCATGTTCGCCCACCTCAAACACCGACAATCCATTGACCTGGCCCACCACAGCCCCTGTCATATCGATCATAATCGACCCGTCGACGATCATCTCCTGCAACTTGTCCTCCACAAGTTTGACACGATACACGCGCTCTTCGATTGCTTTCTCAATTTCCTTGCCGCTCACGACGGTCGATTTGGCTTTCGAAGCCCAGTAATTGGCCTCACGGGCCACGTCCGCGATGATGTTGAATCTTGTCGATATCTTTTTCTGCTGCCCTGCAAGCCTGACACCAAACTCGATGATCTGTGCCAATGCGGTCGCACTGAATGGTCGCAAATGTTCGTCGTCGCAAAGCATCTTGATGAACCGCATGTACTGGTTGATCGCGTTGGCATTCTTCAACATCTCGAAGTCGAAATCGGCGCGGATTTTGAATATTTTCTTGAAATCTTCGTCGCGGTAATAGAGAAGATAATAGAGGTCCGTCTCTCCGATGATGATCACCTTGACGTGAATGTCGATTGCCTCGGGTTTCATAGCGGTCGGGGCAAAGCCGTACATTGTCTCGTACGTATGAATCTCAATCTTTCCTGTGCGAAGCGTTCGTTTCAAATCCTGCCAAACACCGGGCTCGATAAGTGTGTCAAGAGCATTCAGGACAAGATAACCACCGTCCGCTTTCAACAATGATCCGGCTTTGATTTTTGTGAAATCCGTTCGCCAGACGCCGGCCTTGTCGAGCTCGCGATCGATCGTTCCGAAGATGTTCTTGAACCTTGGGTTCGTCTCAATGATAATTGGATTATGTCGTTCTTCGGAATTATCCACCAGGACATTGACCTGGAACTCAATGTAATTATCCTCTTCCGGTTCCTCAGTATCTTCAGCAGCAGGCTGTGGTTGCTGTTTTCGGAAACGGTCGAGATGTTGTCGGATATAGTCCGTCACGTCATTGAGGTACGAATGCACCTTCTCACTATCATATGTCGCCCGGATGATGGCGATGAATTCTTTGACCACCGGCATAATGAGCTTGTCTTCGAGTTCCGTGAGCGACTGCTGAACCTTCTTTTCGATGTTGCGCAGCTCCCGGAAGACATTCGTCATCTGCTTTTCCAGATCTGCCTGCGTTTCACGAAGCACCTGATATTGCTCTTTGGTATACTCACCTTTCTGGACGAGTTGCTCCACCTGGTCGAGATTCGTGGGATTATTGTTCACAACCGGTACGATATCCGGCCGCATCACATTACCCACCTGCACTTGCACGAGGTCAAATCCGCGTTCCTTGACTTTTTTTTCAAAGTCTTGCAGGACACTCTTTT
This sequence comes from Bacteroidota bacterium, assembly GCA_017882185.1. Lineage (GTDB taxonomy): Bacteria > Bacteroidota > Ignavibacteria > UBA10030 > UBA10030 > JADGQA01. The sequence continues at coordinate 10,655 of JADGQA010000009.1, read as the reverse complement.
GTCTGTCCTGGAAATGCTGCAGGAGGATCTTCCTCTCCTGTTGGAACCGCTGGCTCTCGTAAACTGCTGGGATGTCTCGTAACAAATCCTTCATGAAACTGTCCATATCCTGCTTCAAAGCGCGCCCTTGACCTGCAGGAAGGGATATTACCAGCGGGTTGTCCGGATTCTTGAAGTTGTTGACATAGCAATGATCCAGGAGATCGGATTGTTTCTGCTCAAAATCCTGGAGCATACGCTTGATCGTGGTCGTTCGGCCTGTTCCCGAAAGTCCCGTTACAAATATGTTGTAGCCGAAATGGTTCATTTCCAGTCCCACGCGGAGTGCACGCAGAGCACGCTCCTGTCCGATGATTTCCCGCGAGGGGACGACATCATCAGTGGATTTCACTTTCAAGGACTTGGGATCACACTGCCAACGGAGTTTTTCGGGTGGTACCGGAAGGTGCTTCAGAGCCGGTTTGAGTGATCGATGGGGAGGACGCAACGTTTTCTTTTTCATAGCACTCGAAGGGTTTGAACTATTCTGGTATAGAAGCACAAGGAAACCCTGAATGGATGGAATGCCGTTTCCCGTACCTTGTCTTCAAAATCATGAGACATTGCAAAATGGTAACAAAAAGTAGGGCGAGTTACAAATCCCACTCACAGAAACCCACCCTTCTTCGTTATTTGAATGCGGTGGCTAAACAGCTCCGACGACAGCATTGATGGCAATGACGTTGACGATGTCGCTAACGCTACAGCCACGGGATAGGTCAAACGCAGGCTTCTTCAGACCCTGGACCACGGGGCCGATCGCCTCCGCATTTGCCATGCGTTGGGCAAGCTTGTAGCCAATATTTCCGGAATTCAGATCGGGAAAAATCAGAACATTGGCACTTCCCGCGACGGAGCTGCCCGGGGCCTTGTGTTGGGCAACGGAGGGAACAATAGCAGCATCGAGCTGAAGCTCACCATCCACATTCAGGCTGGGTTTCTTCTTCTTGATGATCGCGGTTGCCTTTTGAACCTTTTCGACATCGGGATGTTGTGCACTGCCTTTCGTGGAGAATGAAAGCATGGCCACCCGCGCCTCTTCGCCGGTCAACTTCGTGTGGTTTTCAGCGGATGCGATTGCAATATCGGCCAGTTGATCGGCGTCAGGATCGGGAACCACCGCACAGTCAGCAAACGTATATGTGGTGTATGGAAATATCATCAGAAAAAAGCTGGAGACAATATTGATTCCGTCGGCCACTCCGATGATTTGAATCCCAGCTCTCAAAACGTCGCCCGTGGTTGAAAGAGATCCGGCAACACTTCCATCGGCGATCCCTTCGTGTACCATCATCGCACCGAAGAAGAGAGGACGTTTCATGGCCTTCTGTGCTTCTTCGAACTGAAGACCTTTGGCTTTGCGTAAGTTGTAGTAGACATGGGAAAAATCGCTCAGCTTTTCTGATTTGGACGGATCAACAATTCGAACCTTATCGAGGCTGATTGCAATCTGCTTCGCCTTACCCTGTATCTCGTTCTCATCCCCGATGAGAGAAATTGTGGCCAGACCCTCATCGACGCAAATCCGTGCTGCCCGAATTGCGCGCTCATCTGTTGCGTCAGGAAGAACAATATGTCGTTTCAATTTTATGGCTTTTCCTTTTATTTCATCGAGTAAGTTTTTCATGGTTGTCTCAGTGGTATTGTGTGGGAATGGATCTTGGACAGTGTTTCAAGTCACGGTTGGTTATTGAGCGAAACCTGCATGAATAATATACCATAGGTTCATGTTTCAATCAATTTCTATTATTGCAGCTGACGGTGCAAGGATGCACTGACTATTTGTCAACCACACCAAGCCTTCGGGTTCCAAATATCGAGAAAACCCTAAATATTAAAAGAGATTAATCTCATTACCCGCAATTGTTTGACTGACATTCTTTCACTATATTTCAACGGAATGATTACAAGTGCGATTGGAGAAAATAAGAATTTCTACATCGAAACCTACGGTTGCCAGATGAACGTGGCCGATAGCGAGGTAGTAACGAGCATTATGTCGACCGCTGGCTTTGTGCAGACCCCTACCCTTGATCAGGCGGATGTCATATTCGTGAACACATGCGCTGTCAGGGAAAACGCGGAAGCGCGTGTCTATGGCCGGCTCGGCGATTTCAAGCATTTGAAGAAAGCCAATCCCGGGGTGATTGTGGGGGTGCTTGGATGCATGGCAGAGCGACTGCGCAAGGATTTGATGGAAAGTGAGAGCTTTGTGGATCTCGTGGTGGGACCCGACGAATATCGAAATCTTCCAAAACTTGTCGACAACGCTGTTGCGGGAGAGCGAGGCATTGCCGTAAGGCTCTCGCGCGTCGAGAATTACGACGATATCATTCCGTTTCGTGCGGACGGCATCAGTGCATGGATTTCGGTCATGCGAGGTTGCGACAAGTTCTGCACCTTCTGTGTCGTCCCGTTTACCCGCGGTCGGGAGCGAAGCCGTTCCTTGGCAAGCATAGTGCGGGAAGTGGAAGACCTTTCGAAACGTGGATTCAAGGAAGTTACGCTTCTCGGTCAGAACGTGAATTCTTACCTCGATCAGTCGTGGGATTTCGCCGATTTGCTCGCCGCTGTGGCAAAGGTTGATAAGAGCATGAGGATCCGCTTTACGACTTCCCATCCTCAGGATATGTCCGACAAGCTCATCGATACGATAGTGCAGAACTCCAATGTGTGCAACTATATCCATCTCCCGGTCCAGTCGGGTTCAGACCGGGTTCTGGAGTTGATGAACCGAACCTACTCGGCCGAACACTATCTGAAACTCGTCGGCAAAATCAAGCAGACAATTCCCGGTGTCAGCCTTTCGACCGATATTATTGCCGGCTTTCCCACAGAAACGGCGGAGGATCATCGAACGACGATCGAACTTTTGAAGGAAGTCGGATACGATGGTGCGTTTACGTTCAAGTACTCCCCACGCGAAAACACGAAAGCGTGGAACATGGCTGACGATGTACCGGAGGAGTTGAAAGTAGAGCGCCTCAACGAGATTATCGACGTGCAGCGTGAAATTTCTTTTCGCAAGAACCGAACAATGGTCGGCGGCACAGTCGAAGTGCTGGTTGAAGGGGAGAGCAGGAAATCAACGAGTGAGTATTGTGGTCGTACCGAGACGAACAAGATGGTGGTGTTTCCCAAGAACGGCTTTGGGGCGGGGGATTATATTCACGTCCGCATTGAGCGGGCAAATTCAGCGACGTTGTTTGGCGCGCACGTTTCCTGCTGATCGTGCTTTTCAGAACGGTTAAGGAGGTTGACTATGAGAATCAGAGAATATTCTGCGATTGTACTCCTCCTCTGGATGGTCGTACCTGCGTTCGGCCAGTCCGGCGGTCCCGACATACAGAAGAGGCTCGAGATGATCGAGAAGGGACAAGTGGAACAAGTCAAGGCCGAGCTGCCGACATTGTTAACGAATTATCAGAACAATCCCGGAGTGATGTATTTGCAGGGGGTGCTCACGACCGATGGAACAGAAGCAGCGAAGCTCTTCCAGAGCATCGTCGACAACTTCCCAAAAAGTGAATGGGCGGATGATGCATTGTACAAGCTCTATCAATACTACTATTCGATCGGTCTGTACAAAACTGCAGATCAAAAAATGGCCCAGTTGAAGCAGGACTATCCCTATTCTGCCTATGCGGTTGACCAGTCCTCGGCGTCCAAAGAGACCGTAAAAGATACATCAACACAAATCGCCGACATCGTTAAGCCGAAGAGCACGGTCCAGAAATTTTCGACGAGCTTCACTGTTCAGGTTGGCGCATTTTCCACATTGCAGAGAGCGGAGGAATTGAAGAGTTTCTTTGAAGGAAAAGGATACTCTTCCAATATTTTCACGATGGTCACAAACGGTAAAAAGCTCCACAAAGTATGGGTTGGAGAATTTCAAAATCAGGATGATGCGAGGCGGTTCGGTGCAGAGATCAAGAAGAAATTCACCCTGGAGTCGATCGTTGTGGCCCGCTAATCGGGTCGGAATATGACGGACAGAGAGCAATTCCAGCAAGATTACGGGATCGTCGGTCAGTCTCCGGAAATACAGGAGATAGTCGACGTCGTCCGCCAGGTCGCGCCAACCGACATCACCGTGCTTATTTCGGGCGAAAGCGGCGTCGGCAAAGAAGTGATCATGAATGCACTTCACGCGGCGAGCAAACGTTCAAATAAGGCTCTTGTCACCGTCAACTGTGGCGCAATTCCGGAAGGACTTATAGAAAGTGAGCTGTTTGGACACGAGAAAGGCTCATTTACCAGCGCGATGGACACGAGGAAGGGGTACTTTGAAATTGCGGATGGTGGAACGATCTTTCTCGATGAAATTGGCGAAACCCCGCTCGGAACGCAGGTGAAGCTTCTTCGGGTGCTGGAAAACGGTGAGTTCATGCGCGTCGGCGCTTCGGTTCCCCGCAAGGCAGATGTCCGCGTCATCGCGGCGACGAACAAGAATCTCGAACACGAAGTCCAACAGAAACGGTTCAGAGCTGATTTGTATTTCAGATTACGTTCGGTCAATATTTATGTTCCGCCGCTGCGGAACCGCAAAGAAGACATTCCGCTGCTCGTTGACCACGTTATCAAGGAGTTCACGGACAAGAATCACATAACATTCCAGGGATTCACCGATGAGGCGACCGAGGTGCTCCTCAATTATGACTGGCCCGGGAACGTGAGGGAATTACGGAACGTGCTCGAGAGCATGGTTGTCCTTGAAAACGGCAGAACGATCACCGGAGACGATGTTCGCAAATACCTGCATCCGCAACGTGTTGAGTCTGCAGAACGCAATCTCCCCGTCCGTTCCAACAAGACAGTCGAACAAGCTGAGCGGGAACTCATCTATCGTGCTCTCCTTGACCTCAGGACAAATATCATTGAGCTTAAAGACATTATTGAACAACGGACGCCATCGACAACCGGCAACAACGGGCACAAAGAAGTGGTTGAAGTGAACGGCGGTCTTTCACTTGACGAGATGGAGCGAAGGATGATACGAAACTCTCTCGAACGCCATCGGGGTAATCGAAGACTCGCTGCGAAGGAACTGAACATTAGCGAGCGAACGCTCTACCGAAAGATCAAAGACTTAAAGCTCGGGGAGTGGAGCAAGTAACAGGGAAAAAGCAAAATTGGAAATGGAACGAGTGAAAGAGGAAAGAATTGAAAACAATCGAACAAAGGTGTGCCATCCGGCTTTTCCTCTAGTGCTCCTGGTGATTGTTCACTTTTTTTCCGGCTGCACATACTCGTTCAAAGGAGGGTCGGTCCCGGCTCATCTCAAAACGGTCGCAATACCGCTTGTTCAGGACCAAAGCGGTTATGGAGATCCGGCGCTACGGGACAATCTTACACAGCAGCTCGTGGACCGGTTCACCAATGATAACACATTGCAGATTGCCGATCGGAATACGGCTGACTCGATGTTGGAAGGCGTGATCGTCGACGTGAAGGATGCGCCGTCCGTCGTTCAGGGAGGCGAGCAGGTTGCAGCACGACGAATCACCGTCACCGTGCGCGCAACGTTTGAAGATCTGAAACTTCGGAAAAAGGTTTGGGAAAAAGATTTCAGCAATTGGGGAGATTATGCGTCGGGAGGCGGCTTGACACAACGAAACGACGGTATCAACGAAGCAGTGCGAAAACTCACAGAAGATATACTTAACGAAACAGTAGCAGGATGGTAAGACAACTATGATCATAGCAGCTTTTTTCTTTCGCCAGGAAATCGTCCAGAACGCTTTTTTCTCCGATTTCGTCATGTATCTCTATTTCATTTGTCTTCTCATTCTCTTTGCGTTCGGGGCACACGGCTTTGTGATGGTTTTTCACTACCTCAAACAGCGGCATATCGAAGAGGTGGTTCCCCCATTCACCGTTGAACCGGTGGTCACCGTTCAGCTCCCCGTGTTTAATGAGCTATATGTGGTCGACAGGTTGATCGACTCCGTCTGCGCGCTGGATTATCCCAAGGAGAAACTGGAAATTCAGGTTCTTGATGATTCGACCGATGAGACCTACCAGGTCGTCGAAAAGGCGGTCAAGCATTATTGTGAACTCGGCTACGACGTCAAGCACATACACCGTATTGACCGGACCGGCTACAAAGCGGGTGCTCTCAAGAATGGTCTCGCAACAGCACGCGGAGAATTCATTGCCATCTTCGATGCCGATTTTGTACCGAGGCAGGAATTTCTGCAAAAAACCATCCCGTATTTCTATACCAATCCGAACGTGGGGTTGGTCCAGACAAGGTGGGAACATTTGAACAGTGAGTATTCTCTCCTTACGCGCACTCAGGCATTTGCACTTGATGGACATTTTGTGATTGAACAGGATGTGAGGAACAAGGCGGGATTTTTCATCAACTTCAACGGCACGGGGGGTATCTGGCGCAAAGCGGCAATCCTGGATGCTGGAAACTGGCATTCCGACACTCTTACAGAAGACCTTGATTTGAGTTATCGCGCTCAGTTGAAGGGTTGGAAGTTCAAATACTTGAATGATGTCACTTCGCCTGCAGAACTCCCGGCCGAAGTGAATGCGCTCAAGTCGCAACAATTCAGATGGACAAAAGGTGCGATCGAGACGGCTCGCAAGATCCTTCCGGAGGTATGGAAATCCAATATACCGTTGCGCGTCAAAATTCATTCCACGTTTCACCTGACGAACAATATTGTGTTTCCGTTCATCTTGCTGGCCGGCATTCTCAACGTACCGCTCATGTTCATCAAGCAACAAGGGGGACACGACCTCTACTTCGCCATGATGTCTGTGTTTGTCCTGGCCTTTGTCGGATCGTTTCTGTTCTATTTGTACTCTCAAAAGGCGGTGTACACGGATTGGCGGCGAAGGATTCTTCTCTTTCCGCTTTTCATGGCGGGGAGCATGGGGTTCGCCGTCAATAACTCGCGGGCAGTCTTCGAAGGATTGTTCAAACGGAAAAGCGAATTCATTCGAACACCAAAATATGCAATCAATACAAAAAAAGATTCCTGGGCGGGCAAGAAATACGTCGGACTGAAAATCGGCTGGGTTTCCATCGTCGAGATGGTGCTTGCAGTCTATTGCTTCTTCGGCGTAATTTCTTCATTATATTATATGCAATTTGCAGCGGTGCCGTTCCAACTGCTGTATTTTCTCGGATTCTTCTTCGTTTCGTTGTTGTCGATCAAGAACGCACTCGACGCACGAAAATTGCGCCAACTTTGATAGGGTATGGCTGAAGTCCAACAAAAGAAGATAGCGTCACTCGAAAAGAAGGTAGGGGGCGGCGGAAAATCGCCTCTCTTTGCCCAGCTTGCGAGCTTCTACGTTCAAGAGGGAAAGGCAAAAGAAGCGTTGCGCTTGTGTGATGAAGGACTTGCCGTGTTTCCACACTACACCACCGGCCACCTGATCAAGGGGAAAGCGCTTCTTGCTCTTAAAATGAATGCAGAAGCGCGGCGGGAGTTCGAGATCGTCGGAGATTTCCTGCCTGCAAATGAAACGGTTGCATTCATCCTTTCGAACATTCAACCCGGGGAAGGAGAGACTCTGGCATCATCTGGTGGTGAGTCGGCTGCGTCCTCTCCAGCCGAGGAAGCAAGTGCATCGACCGCCACGGTCGTTGAGCCAGCTCCTCCGGAAGACTTTGCACCGCCGACAGCTGTGCCAGAGATGCCCGAGCCAAAAGAGCCCGTAAATCTGTTTGAGGCGGTCGGACAAACCCCGGAAGTTGTTGATGACCCGTTTGGTTTCGGAAGTGGATCGGGCACCGAAAATGCGCCGCCGACGGAGACGCCTACTGCGGAAAGCAGTCCAAATCCGTTCGATGGATTCCCGGGTCAGCCGGAACCACAAACGATCCCCGAAGGATTTTCGACCGGCGGTGAATCTCAATCAGCAAGCATTTTCGATTTTCCCTTCCAATCGCAAGAAGGGCCGGCTGTTGTACCCGGAGAAGAAACATTTGAGGTCTATGCCGCGCGGATGCGCGATGAGCTCGGCGGCGGTGCAAACACGATGACGCTTGAAGAATATTTGAACACAGCACCGCCCGGTCAGGCGTCAACGCAAGAGGAACCCAGAAGTACGTCGAGTGAAACGATTGAAAACCTTGCAGAGAAACTTCAGTCGGCAAAGAAAATCACACCCGTCATCAATCTCTCGACGAAAGAGACGATCCCTGCAAGCGAAACGGACACCCCCGCAAGTACCGGTTTTGTCACTCCAACGCTAGCCGAAATTTATGCGAAGCAAGGCTGGTACGACGACGCGATCAAAGCGTACCGAATGCTCTGTATCAACAAGCCCGCGGAAATGGATCGATTCGAAAAGCGAATCGCAGAACTGGAACAATTGAAGAAGCAACAGGGATAGCGTCCGATCCTCAAGCGCGTCAAGAACGTAGGATTATGAAAAAGCCCGAACAGAACGTTCGGGCTTTTCTATGATCGACAAGGTCTAGCGTCCGGGCAAACCTCAGTAAAGTTTTCCGAGTCACAATCCGACGTCAAACTCAGTCCGGTATCGAATGATGCCTTGGATGCCCTTGAGGACCTCTTCCTTGAGAACTAGAATCATGAACGCCTCGTCGGGCACACCGGTCCATTGACAGGACATTCCATATTGCGATGCAGGTTTAAACCCAAACCGTGGGTAATATCCGGGATGGCCAAGGACAATAACGAAAGGGCAATCCGCTTTGCGAAATTGATCGAGACCGGCGTAGACAAGATTGGATCCGATCCCGAGTTGTTGCTTCTCGGGTAGGACGGACATGGGAGCGAGTCCCATTCCACCCGCAATGGACGATCCGTCGATTGTGACCGGCGTGAAAAGAATATGGCCAACGACACATTCGCCCTCGACAGCAACGAATGAAATTGCTTCCGGACACGACAATCGGATCACATCGACGATGTCTCCTTCTGTCGACTGTCCAAATGCAAGCATATTGACGTTCCGGACTGTATCTAAGTCTTCCGGGATTTCTCTGTGGAAAAGTATATCAGACAAGCGCACTCCTTGAATAACGAACAATCACCTCGATGGTGGCCACAGGGGCTCAGCCGGTAGACCGCTGAGCCGGGGTCAGATCCTCTAATTGATGCGTTTACTCTCCGTCATCGCGGCCGGATACTCCCTACACCCGAAACCAATTGTTGCACCGTCTGCGGATTGCCAGCGTACACAATGGACCCGGTACCGGCGATGATTGCATCGAGCCTGGAAGTCACATTCACTTCGATTGTCCCGGAACCCGAAATAGTGGTTACGCAGCGCGTAGCGACGAGATCGAAATTGTGTATGCTCCCCGCCCCAATGATCTCCACTTGCTCAAACGTTGCAGTCCCGACCAGAGTGATGGTTCCGGCTCCTGTAATTCTACAAAGGATGGAATCGGTCTGAATGGGATTTGTTGTCGAGAATTCAGCCGTCCCGACAGACTCCAGGCGCTTGATGGTTTTCATCGAAGTATAGACATTGACCGTGACATTGTTGTACGAGCCATTGTCCAGCCCAACCATGAGGATACCCCCATTCACAGAGGTCAACACGTGATCGATGATATTGTCGTCTGACTCAATGCGAAGCTGTTCGACCGTATCTTGCGTGATGATGACTTTTGCAAAGTTTGTCACCTGAATTCCGCTGAATGTGCCGATAGTCCGAACTTGCGAGACGATCCTGCCTGAACCAATAATCTGGTTGTTGTTCACAACAGTGTCGTCTTTCGCGCAGCCAAACATGAAGGCAACAACGAATGACATTCCAAAAAAGAGAAGATTCTTACTACGGGAAGTATGCATGTGCATTCCTTTCATCAAGTGAAACATTTCATGTCCCTGTGGTGAAAATCGTTGACCCGGATGCTCGCACCCGGCGTACTGTAATACGGTTCCTGTCGCAGGGTCCAAGAATTCTGACAAAACGTCTTATTGTGCGGAAGCAATACGAATGACACAAGTAGTACTCCATGCGTGACGATCAATCTCATTGTCTCGTTCCTTGCAGTCTAATCCATACTCGCCGTCACGAAACACAAAATGGCGCGGTGAAAAGCTACCTTGGCCTTCACCTCGCCACTTCGTTATGGATCAAATCTTCTTCTTCGGTCGTCTCTCATTGACGACACAACAACTTCTACATCCAAAACGCCTTATTCACTGAAACCTCAGGGTAATGGCACACGACAAAATTCACTCAAGCTATACGCCGATTTCACCTCGATGTTGCTCAAGTGTTTACGCAAATAACATTCCTTGTGTAACGGGTTCTCATCGTTGAGAAAATTGAAATCAAGATGGCGAAACTTACAAGAAATCGATGGCTCGATTCCCGTTCGCATGTTTTGGAAAAACGCTGACGTGATGGCGGACAAGATGCTATTTTACAAAAAAAGAATCCAAGCAACATTTCCACCTTGAAAAGAATGAAGCCTTTCACGGAGCTATTCAGTCGGATGTGACTTTGTTAGACCGATTGCCCTTCTGAGCAACGAGGTTTGCTGCGAATCGGGCATAACGCCGGATCTCTTTCTGTCTCAAATCATCAAGATTGGTTTCATCAGACTTCGACTACAAAATGACTTGTCTTTCCACCCCATCGGATGGTTTCGACGATTTGAACTT